>NZ_JBTRAR010000005.1:0-213913 GCF_054611535.1 Pseudomonas sp. VEM90
CGGCGGCACAATATGTTTTGCCACATCGACGGCCTGACCGATGGTTTCCGCGAACGGTGAAGCAACGTCCAGCGAAGTACCCCACCCGAAAATGAAAAATGCCAGTCAGCTTAACTGACTGGCATTAGCCCGAAGGCTGGTTCCTTGATTGTCACACTGGCTTATCAGCCACGCGGCTTGCCGCGGCCACGGCCTGCTGGCTTGTCACCATCAGCCTTGCCTGGACGCTTGCGCATCTCGCTCGGGCGCTCAGCCACCGTGCTGCCACGGTTGGTTTTACGTGGAGCTTCTTCACGCGGCTGACGCGCCGGACGTTCGCCAGTGGCGGCACCTTCGTGTGCCGGGCGCAGGTTGCGCACGCGCTCGCCACGGCCCAGCGGACGGGTCGACTTGCGCTGCAGGCGCTCCATCTTGTCCTTGGCCTTGAGCTTCATGGCTGGCAGCGCGACCGGCTGCAGGCCGACTTCGGCGGCGAGGATGTCGATTTCGCCCTGGGTCATTTCGCGCCAGCGGCCCATCGGCAGGTCGGAATTGAGGAACACCGGGCCAAAACGCACACGCTTCAGGCGGCTGACTACCATGCCCTGGGATTCCCACAGGCGGCGCACCTCACGGTTACGTCCTTCCATCACCACGCAGTGGTACCAGTGGTTGAAGCCTTCGCCACCCGGGGCCTTCTGGATGTCGGTGAATTTGGCCGGGCCATCTTCCAGCATTACGCCGGCTTTCAGGCGCTCGATCATCTCGTCGTCGACTTCACCACGCACACGTACCGCGTACTCACGGTCCATCTCGTAGGACGGGTGCATCAGGCGGTTGGCCAGCTCACCGTCGGTGGTGAACAGCAGCAAGCCAGTGGTGTTGATGTCGAGGCGGCCGATGTTGATCCAGCGGCCTTCTTTCGGCCGTGGCAAACGGTCGAACACGGTCGGGCGGCCTTCCGGGTCGTCCCGAGTGCAGATTTCGCCGTCGGGCTTGTTGTACATGATCACCCGGCGGGTGGCCTCGGCGGCCTCCTCGCGCTTGATCAGCTTGCCGTCCACGGCAATGGCGTCGTGCAGGTCGACGCGCTGGCCAAGGGTGGCCTCGACGCCGTTGACCTTGATGCGACCCTGGCTGATCCAGGCCTCGACATCACGCCGCGAGCCCACGCCAATGCGCGCCAGCACTTTCTGCAGCTTTTCGCCGGATGGCGGGGTGATTTCGGTTTCTTTCAGGTCTTGCTCACTCATCTGGGCACCTCCCGGTGTAGGAATGAAAACAGGGTTCTGGCGACGAACGCGCCAAAAGGCCGCGCATCATACGCGGTTCATCAGGCGAACGCACTGGAGGGTAGAGGGTTTTGTTGGGCTGGGTATGATTTTCTGCCCAGTGGGCTTTGTGCTGGCCTCTTCGCGGGCAAGCCGCCTACAGGTACACGCAACCTTCAGGAGCTGTGATCCCCCTGTGGGAGCGGGCTTGCCCGCGAAGAGGCCAGCGCAGGCAGCAGATCAATCAGGGTTGTGCCTTGTTCTCTTCCTCCACCGAAGGCTCAGGCTCTTCTCCCCGCAAATCATCAAAATCGGTTTTCAAACCGTCTTCCATGGCATCCAGCTCCACCAACAGGCTACGGAAGCTGGTCTCCTCTTTCGGCTCACCAACCTCCTCCTCCCCAAGGCTGGCATCCGCCAACGCCTGCAGGTGCGCAGGCACCGGCGCATCATCCGGGTCGAGTTGCGGCTCTGGTTCCATTTCGCGCAGCTCGGCCAATGCCGGCAGGTCCTCAAGGCTCTTGAGGTTGAAATGGTCGAGAAACGCCTTGGTGGTGGCGAACATCGCCGGCCGGCCGGGCACTTCGCGGTAGCCGACCACGCGAATCCACTCGCGCTCCATCATGGTCTTGATGATATTGCTGTTCACCGCAACGCCCCGCACGTCCTCGATTTCACCACGGGTGATCGGCTGGCGGTAGGCAATCAGGGCCAGCGTCTCAAGCAGCGCCCGCGAATAGCGCTGCGGGCGCTCTTCCCACAGGCGCCCGACCCAAGGGGCATACGCCTCGCGGATCTGCAGGCGATAGCCGCTGGCCACCTCCTTGAGCTCGAAGGCACGGCCATCGCACGACTTGCCCAGCACCTCCAGGGCCCGCCTGAACACCTTGGGCTCAGGGCGCTCGGCTTCCTCGAACAGCTCGTACAGGCGTTCCAGGGATTGCGGCTTGCCCGAAGCGAGCAAGAAGGCTTCGATCAGCGACGCCAGGTCGCGTGGTTCATTCAGGTTCATCGGGTTCTTCAACTGGCGCCGGGCGAAGCCGCACGTGAATGGCGGCGAAAGGTTCATTCTGCACAAGTTCGATCAGCGATTCCTTCACCAGTTCGAGAATGGCCATGAAGGTCACCACCACACCGAGCTTGCCCTCCTCGGCAGCAAACAGCGCGATGAACGGCACAAAGGCACCGCCCTTGAGGCGCTCCAGCACCTGGCTCATGCGCTCGCGGGTGGACAAGGTCTCACGGGTGATCTGATGGCTTTCGAACAGGTCGTTGCGGCGCATCACCTCGGCCATGGACACCAGCAGCTCTTCCAGGCTGACCTGAGGCAACAGCTTGCGTACCTTGGCCTGCGGCGCCTCCAGGCGCGGTACCACCACCTCGCGTCCGACCCGCGGCAACTCGTCGATGCCCTCGGCGGCGGCCTTGAAACGCTCGTACTCCTGCAGGCGGCGGATCAGCTCGGCGCGTGGGTCACCCTCCTCCTCCTCGACGTCGGCGGAGCGCGGCAGCAGCATGCGCGACTTGATCTCGGCAAGCATGGCAGCCATCACCAGGTATTCGGCGGCCAGCTCAAGGCGCACGCTTTTCATCAGCTCTACATAGCCCATGTACTGCCGGGTGATCTCGGCGACAGGGATGTCGAGAATGTCAATGTTCTGCTTGCGGATCAGGTACAGCAAAAGGTCCAGCGGGCCTTCGAAAGCTTCGAGGATGACTTCAAGGGCGTCCGGCGGGATGTACAAGTCCAGCGGCAGCTCGGTCAGGGCTTCGCCATAGACCAGCGCCAACTGCAGTTGCCGAGGCTCCTCGACCCGTTCGGCCGGCGCCTCAGGCGCTTCCAGCTGGCTCACGCGTTGACCAGGAATGGCGTGGGGTCGCCACAACCTTCGCGGATCAGTTCCGGTTCGTCGCCGGAGAGGTCGATGATGGTCGACGCCTTGAGGTCGCCGAACCCGCCATCGATCACCAGGTCGACATGGTGCTCCAGCCGTTCACGGATCTCGTAAGGGTCGGTCATCGGCTCGCTGTCACCCGGCAGGATCAGGCTTACGCTCATCAGTGGCTCGCCCAACTCGGCCAGCAAGGCCAAGGTGATGGCGTGGTCCGGCACACGCAGCCCGATGGTGCGACGCTTATCGTGCAACAGCAGGCGCGGCACTTCACGCGTGCCGTTGAGAATGAAGGTGTAAGGCCCCGGCACATGCGCCTTCAGCAAGCGGAAGGTGCCGGTATCGACCTTGGCATACAACCCCAGTTGCGACATGTCGCAGCACATCAGGGTGAAGTTGTGCGACTTGTCCAGCCCGCGCAGGCGCCGCACCCGCTCGATTGCCGATTTGTCGCCTATCTGGCAACCCAGCGCATAGGCCGAATCCGTCGGATACACCACCACGCCCCCCTTGCGGATGATCTCGACGGCCTGTTTTATCAGGCGCGCCTGTGGGTTCTCCGGATGAATCTGGAAAAATTGGCTCACGTAGTCGTCCTGTTCATAGCGCCAAAGGCTGTTCATGGCTGAATCGACGCCACAAAGGTGGCAGATCCTCGGGCAAAGGCCGATAGGCACCGATCTCGCCCCAGGTGCCGGGGCCGTGGAAGTCACTGCCAGCGCTTGCCAGCAGGCCGAACTCACGGGCAAGGATGGACATGGTGCCCACTTGCTCGGCAGGCATCATCCCGTTGACCACTTCAAGCGCCTGCCCTCCTGCCTGAATATAGTCGGCAATCAGCCGCCTGCGCTTGCTGCGGGTCAGGTCGTAGTGCATGGGGTGCGCCAGGCTCACCCAGGCGTTGGACTGCCTCAGCGTGGCAACGGTTTCGTCGAGCGTCGGCCAGTGCTGCTTGACGTCGCCCAGCTTGCCGGCGCCCAGCCACTTGCGAAACGCTTCGCCACGGTCCTTGACGTGGCCGGCACGCACCAGATACTCGGCAAAATGCGGCCGCGCCGGGGCGTTGCCGCTGTCCCCCAGTTCATGCTGCACGGTGCGCGCGCCTTCAAGCGTGCCGGGCATGCCCTTGGCCGCCAGCCGTTTGTCGATTTCTTCGGCACGCAGCCAGCGGCCGCGGTGCAACGCTTGGATTGCCGCCAGCAACGGCGGTGCGTCGAGCGGGAAGTCATAGCCCAGCACATGGATGGTCGCGCCGCCCCACGTGCAAGACAGCTCCACCCCGCTAACCCAGTGCATCCCCAGGTCAGCGCAGGCCTGGCGCGCTTCGGCCAGGCCCTCGAGGGTGTCATGGTCGGTCAGCGCCAGTGCTTGCACCCCGTGTTCATGGGCCCGGGCAACCAGTACGGAAGGCGACAGGGCGCCGTCGGAGGCCGTGCTGTGACAGTGCAGATCAACATTCATGGAGGAGCGCTTTCGCTGGAATCGATGTTTGTTATTATGCCGTCACATCCCGATTCTGGCTGCCATTGTGAAACAATTCATCGATTTCATCCCACTGCTGCTGTTCTTCATCGTCTACAAGCTCGACCCGCGCCCCATGGAAGTCGCCGGCCATCACTTCGAATTGGGCGGCATCTACAGCGCCACGGCCATGCTGATCATCAGCTCGCTGGTCGTTTACGGCGCTCTGTTCCTGCGCCAGCGCAAGCTGGAAAAGGGCCAGTGGCTGACGCTGATCGCCTGCCTGGTGTTCGGTGGCCTGACCCTGACCTTCCACAGCGAAACCTTCCTCAAATGGAAAGCGCCCGTCGTGAACTGGCTGTTTGCCCTGGGCTTTGCCGGCAGCCATCTCATCGGCGACCGGGTGCTGATCAAGCGCATCATGGGCCACGCCCTGACCCTGCCTGATGCCATCTGGACGCGCCTGAACCTGGCCTGGATCGCTTTCTTCCTGTTCTGCGGCGCGGCCAACCTGTTCGTCGCCTTCACCTTCCAGGACTTCTGGGTGGATTTCAAGGTGTTCGGCAGCCTGGGCATGACCGTGATTTTCCTGGTGGTGCAAGGCGTGTACCTGTCGCGCCACCTGCACGATGACCCTTCTACCTCCAAACCCAAGGATTGACATGCTCTACGCCATTATCGCCAGCGACGTCGCAAACTCCCTGGAAAAGCGCCTGGCTGCCCGCCCGGCGCACATCGAACGCCTGCAGCAGCTCAAGGCCGAAGGCCGCGTGGTGCTGGCGGGCCCGCACCCGGCCATCGACAGCAACGACCCGGGCGAAGCGGGTTTCAGCGGTAGCCTGATCGTTGCCGAATTCGAGTCGCTGGCAGCCGCGCAGACCTGGGCCGATGCCGACCCGTACATCGCTGCCGGCGTGTACGACAAGGTTGTGGTCAAGCCGTTCAAGCAAGTACTGCCTTGACCTGAGACGGCACGGCCCTCTTCGCTACAAGGTACCCACAAACCTTCGGACCTGTGCCATCGCCCGTAGGAGCGGGTTCACCCGCGAAGAGGCCGGGCCTGCTGGCCAATCTCCACCTACCGTTCACCGTTGCCGCCGCTACCGTATTCGCGGGTAAACCCGCTCCTACACAGATTGGTGGTGGACACATCTCGGTGGTTGGACACAGACCGCTGTAGGAGCGGGTTTACCCGCGAAAGGGCCGGGCCTGCCGGCCAATCTCCACCCACCGTTCACCGTTGCCGCCGCTACCGTATTCGCGGGTAAACCCGCTCCTACACAGATTTGTGGTGGACACATCTCGGTGGTTGGACACAGACCGCTGTAGGCGCGGGTTCACCCGCGAAGAGGGCCACGCGGTACCAGCAGTTATACTCAGGTCATCAGTCTGCGGTATCTTTGCCAGTGGCGGACCGAATCACCGCCGTAAATGGTTGAATTGAGTGAGTCATGAGCGAGCTGTTACTGATTGATGATGACCAGGAACTGTGCGAGCTGCTCGGCAGCTGGCTGACCCAGGAAGGGTTTTCCGTGCGTGCCTGCCACGATGGCCAGAGCGCTCGCCAGGCCTTGGCCGAGCATGCGCCTGCTGCCGTGGTATTGGATGTGATGTTGCCCGACGGCAGCGGCCTGGAGCTTCTCAAGCAGTTGCGCAGCCAGCATGCCGAGTTGCCGGTGCTGATGCTGTCAGCCCGCGGCGAGCCGCTGGACCGCATTCTCGGCCTGGAACTGGGCGCCGACGATTACCTGGCAAAACCCTGCGACCCGCGTGAGCTCACTGCCCGCCTGCGCGCGGTACTGCGCCGCAGCCACCCCACCGCCACGACCAGCCAGATGGAATTGGGTGACCTGGTCTACAGCCCTGCGCGGGGTGTGGCCAGCATCGATGGCCGCGAAATGACCCTGACCCTGTCCGAAAGCCGTATTCTTGAAGCGCTGCTGCGTCAGCCCGGCGAGCCGCTGGACAAACAGGAACTGGCGCAGATCGGCCTGGGCCGCAAGCTGACCCTGTACGACCGCAGCCTGGACATGCATGTCAGCAACCTTCGCAAGAAGATCGGCCCACACGCCGATGGCCGTCCACGCATCGTGGCGTTGCGTAGCCGTGGCTATTACTACTGCCTGTAAAGGTGCGCGCCTCATTCGCGGTACAAGGCCGCGCCTGCACGGGCCACTCATCTTTACTTTGCCTTTACCCTCCCCTGACTGCGCTTGACGGTGATCTCCCTAGACTGTGCTCATCCGGTAATCACCGGCCCATGTAAAGGAGAGACACCATGCGCAAGACCCTTATCGCCCTGATGTTCGCTGCCGCTCTGCCGACCGTTGCCATGGCCATGCCTGACGGCGGCCCGCGCCACGACGGCCCGCATCATCGCGGTGATGCGCCTTTCCACCAACTGGACCTGAGCCGCGAGCAGCGCCAGCAGATCGGCAAGCTGATGGGCGAGCAGATGCAGCAGCGCCGCGACATCACCGAGCGCTACCTGTCCAAGCTGCCGGCCGCCGACCAGAAGGCCATGAAGGACGAGCTGAAAGCCAGCCGCGACAAGACCGACAGCGCGGTGCGCAACCTGCTCAAGCCTGACCAGCAGAAGAAGTTCGATGAACTGCAAAAGGAACGCGCCGCCAAGAAAGCCGAGTGGCAGGAGTTCAAGGCCTGGAAAGCTGAAAAAGGCGCCAAGGCCCAGTAAGCTGTCCGCCCCGTGCCCGGCCCGCATCACTGCGGGCCGGGCTTTTCCCGTTTAGGAGGTGCACTTGCGTTCACTGTTCTGGCGCATCCTGGCCAGTTTCTGGCTGGCCATCACCCTGGTCGCAGGCCTGTCGATCCTGCTCGGGCACATGCTCAACCAGGACGCCTGGATCCTCAGCCGCCACCCGGGCCTGAATACCTTGGCCAGCAAGTGGGCCAAGCACTACGAGCGGGAAGGACTGGATGCGGCACAGCACTTTCTGGAACGACGCAAGAACCGCTACAAGATCGACGTGCAGGTGCTGGACGACAGCGGTGAGGCCTTGGTGCCCGGTACCTTCCCACGCCGTGCGGCAGCCCTCGAAGCGCGCCAGCACAATGACCAGCGGCGCTTGCCATGGCGCCGGCTGACCGAGGAATACACCAGCCCCGACACCGGCGAAACCTACTTGCTGATCTACCGCATCCCCCACCCGGCGCTGGATGCCTGGCACCGCGAGAGCCTGCTGTGGCCGCTCAGCGCACTGGGCATTGCCTTGGTCGTGCTGACCCTGTTCAGCCTGCTGGTGACGCTGTCCATCACCCGCCCGCTAAGCCGCCTGCGCAGCGCCGTACACGACCTGGGCCAGACCACCTATCAGCAGAACAGCCTGGCACGGCTGGCAGCGCGGCGCGACGAGTTTGGCGTGCTGGCCAAGGACTTCAACAAGATGGGCGCACGCCTGCAAAGCACCATTGGCAGCCAGCGCCAGCTGCTACGCGATGTATCCCACGAACTGCGCTCGCCGCTGGCCAGGCTGCGTATCGCCCTGGCCTTGGCCGAACGCGCCGAGCCTGAGCAGCGGCAAGCGCTGTGGCCGCGCCTGACCCGCGAATGCGACCGTCTGGAAGACCTGATCAGCGAAATCCTTGCCCTGGCCCGAGTGGATGCCGAACAGGCTCATGCCGAACCAGTCGACATCAATGCCTTGCTCGGCAGCGTACGCAAGGACGCCCTGTTGAGCGCGCCGGAGCAGGACGTGCGCCTGGAGGCGCAGCCGGGGTTGAGCTTGCAGGGTTGGCCAACGCTGATAGAGCGGGCCGTGGACAACCTGCTGCGCAATGCCCTGCGCTTCAACCCGGCCGGCCAGCCGATCGAGGTCAGCGCCGCACGTGAGCAGGACCGTATCGTGATCAGCGTACGTGACCATGGGCCTGGGGCGGCAGCGGAGCACCTGGCGCAACTGGGCGAGCCGTTCTTCCGCGCGCCGGGGCAGGCAGCGCCGGGGCATGGCCTGGGGCTGGCGATTGCACGCAAGGCAGCGGAGCGCCATGGCGGTAGCCTGGTGCTGGAAAATCATCCACAGGGTGGGTTTGTGGCCAGGCTGGAGTTGCCCTTGGCTGAAGCAGCAGGCAGTTGATGGGTGTAACGGCGCCTGGCCTCTTCGCGGGTAAACCCGCTCCTACAGGGGATGTAGATGCCGTTGCAGGAGCGGGTTTACCCGCGAAGAGGCCGGAAGCCTTGATACATCAATCAGTCCAAGGCAGCCTTACTCACCCCAGCCACTGACGAAATCGGCAGTTTCCAGCACCGGCGCCGTCCGCGGCTCGGTCAGCGGCGTGCCGACGTACAGGTAGCCGATCAGCTCCTCGTTCTCGGCCAACCCCAACCCCTTGTGCACATGGGCATCGAAGGCCATGTCACCGGTACGCCACACCGCGCCGATCCCCTGCGCATGCGCAGCAATCAGAATGCCGTGCGCTGCACAGCCTGCGGCCAGACGCTGCTCGGACTTGGGCACCTTGAAGTGGTCCTGCAACCTGGCCACCACCACGATCAACAATGGCGCCCGCAGCGGCATGGCACGGGCCTTGTCCATTGCCGCCTGGCTGGCATCGCCCTTGTGCTGCAAGGCTTCGGCGAACAGCTCGCCGAGCTTCTCGCGGCCCTGGCCTTCAATGGTAAGAAAACGCCACGGCCGCAGCTGGCCGTGGTCCGGGGCGCGCAGGGCAGCCTGGAACAGCGCCTCACGCTGGGCGGCATTGGGCGCCGGGTCGGTCAGGCGTGGCACGGAAACACGGTTGAGCAATGCGTCGAGAGCCTCCATCGGCTACCCTCCTGGCAGTTGAATGTGCGGCCATTCTAGCGTTTACATCACCGGACCCATAGGTAGAATGGCGCCCTTCCGTTTCGAGTCTGAGCAGATCACATGGCGTTGCCGACCTTAAGGATTATTGGTTTCATCATCGGCATCTTCCTGATTACGCTGGCCGTGAGCATGGCCGTGCCCATGGCGACCCTGGTGATCTTCGAGCGCACCGGCGACATGCCGTCGTTTCTCTGGTCGAGCCTGATCACCTTCATCGCCGGCTTGGCCCTGGTGGTGCAGGGGCGCCCGGAGCATGTACACCTGCGCCCGCGCGACATGTACCTGCTGACCGTCAGCAGTTGGCTGGTGGTGTGCGTGTTCGCCGCGCTACCGTTCCTGCTG
The DNA here is from genome assembly GCF_054611535.1 of Pseudomonas sp. VEM90. Classification (NCBI taxonomy): domain Bacteria; kingdom Pseudomonadati; phylum Pseudomonadota; class Gammaproteobacteria; order Pseudomonadales; family Pseudomonadaceae; genus Pseudomonas; species Pseudomonas sp. VEM90. The sequence goes on from NZ_JBTRAR010000005.1 coordinate 9,769, forward strand.
ACCCAGCACATCAGCTACACAGACGCCTTCTTCGAAAGCATGTCAGGCATCACCGCCACCGGCGCCACCGTGCTCAGCGGGCTCGATAACATGTCGCCGGGCATCCTGATGTGGCGTTCGATGCTGCACTGGCTCGGCGGTATCGGCTTCATCGCCATGGCGGTGGCGATCCTGCCGCTGCTGCGCATCGGCGGCATGCGCCTGTTCCAGACCGAATCGTCCGACCGCTCGGAAAAGGTCATGCCGCGGTCGCACATGGTCGCCAAGTCGATCGTGGGGGTTTACGTCGGCTTCTCGATACTGGGCGCGCTGGCCTTCTGGTGGGCGGGCATGAGCCCGTTCGATGCAATCAACCACGCCATGTCGGCTATCTCTACCGGCGGTTTCTCCACCTCCGACCAGTCATTGGCGAAATGGGATATCCCGGCCGTGCACTGGGTTGCGGTGGTGGTGATGATCATGGGCAGCCTGCCGTTCACCCTTTACGTAGCTACCCTGCGTGGCAACCGCAAGGCGCTGATCCGCGACCAGCAGGTGCAAGGTTTGCTGGGCATGCTGGTGGCCACCTGGCTGGTGTTGGGCACCTGGTATTGGTACAGCACCGATCTGCACTGGCTCGATGCCTTGCGCCATGTAGCGCTGAACGTGACCTCAGTGGTCACCACCACCGGCTTCTCCCTGGGTGACTACAGCCTGTGGGGCAACTTCTCGCTGATGCTGTTCTTCTACTTGGGCTTCGTTGGCGGCTGCTCCGGCTCGACCGCAGGCGGTATCAAGATTTTCCGCTTCCAGGTGGCCTACATCCTGCTGAAGGCCAGCCTCAACCAGCTGATTCACCCGCGCGCGGTGATCAAGCAGAAATACAACGGCCATCGCCTCGATGAAGACATCGTGCGTTCGATCCTGACGTTCTCGTTCTTCTTCGCCATCACCATCTGTGTCATGGCGCTGCTGCTGTCGCTGCTGGGCGTGGACTGGATGACCGCGCTGACCGGCGCCGCGGGCACGGTTTCGGGTGTAGGCCCGGGCCTGGGCGAAGTGATCGGCCCGTCGGGCAACTACGCCACGCTGCCTGACGCGGCCAAATGGATTCTGGCGACCGGCATGCTGCTGGGTCGCCTGGAAATCATCACGGTGCTGGTGTTGTGCATGCCGGCGTTCTGGCGTCACTGAGCGCTTCGCCTTCCGTGCCCAGGCGTGCGCGGTACTCGCTGGGCGTGGCATCGAACCAACGACGGAACGCCCGATAGAAGTTGCTGGGGTCGGCAAAGCCCAGCAGGTAGGCGGTTTCCAGCAAGGTCATGCCCGGCTGGGCCAGGTACTGTTCGGCCAGCTCGCGGCGGGTGTCGTCAAGCAAGGTCTGGAAGCTGGTGCCTTCCTCCTGCAGCCGCCGTTGCAAGGTGCGCTGCGACAGGTGCAGGGCCTGGGCCAGGGTTTCGCGCTTGGGCTCACCCTGCGGCAGGATGCGGCACAACACCTGGCGCACGCGGTGGCTGACCCGGCTTTCGGAAAAGCGTGCCAGGTACTCGCCGGCAAACCGGTCGTGCAGCACCGCCATGGCCTCGTTGGCGGTCGGCAGCGGCGCCTCCATGTCGGCCCGCTCGAACACCAGCGCATCATGCGGGGCACCGAATACCAGCGGCGAATGGAACGCCACCTTGTAAGGCTCGACATTCTTCGGCTGCGGCCCCTGCACCAGTACCCGCCGCGGCTGTACCGGCCGGCCACTGAGCCATTTGCACAGCGCCAGCGCACAGGCCAGCGACGCTTCGGCGCTGTGCCGGGTCGGCGGCAGGTGGTCGCCATGCACGGTCAGAATCAGCGAGTAGCCCTCGGCGCCAAGGACGAAACTGAGGTCGGAGCTTTCGGCGATGATGCGCTGGTAGCGCACCAGGCGCTCGAAGCCCTCGGCCAGGGTGCGGCTTGACATCAACGCATAGCCCACCACATGGAACGACGCCGGGCGGACCACCCGTGCCATGTTCAGGCCGATGGCCTCATTGCCCGACAGCTCCACCGCCAGTTGCCAGAGGCGGGTCATGGAATCTTGAGGGAAACGTGCATCAGGGTCATCGAGGGCGGCAAAGTCCAGCCCCAACTGCTTGAACATGGCTCTGCAATCCAGCCCTTCCAGTTCAAGTGCCTTCACGATCCCTGATGCCCAACTGGCTGACGTTGTTCTTTCGCTCATGACAGGCTTCTTTTACCGACCGCTCCTGCGGTGAACCCCAAGGATACTCATTTGGCGCCTATTGTCACTGGTAGGCCCCGTCAGTCACTCTAGACTCGAATCAGGCTCCACGCCGTGTATCTTGTCCAGAAGTATTAATCCCGGAGCACTGCCATGAACAGCAAAGCGCAGTTTCGCAGTTTTGCCGAGTTCTATCCGTACTATCTTGGGGAGCACAGCAACCCCACCTGCCGCCGTCTGCACTTCGTCGGCACCAGCCTGGTGATAGCGCTGCTGGCCTACACCATTGGCAGTGGCAAATGGTTGCTGCTGCTGGCCGTGCCGGTGTTCGGCTATGGCTTTGCCTGGGTCGGGCATTTCTTTTTTGAGAAAAACCGGCCAGCGACCTTCACCTATCCGCTTTACAGCCTGGCCGGGGATTTCGTGATGTTCCGGGATATCCTGCTGGGCAAGCTCAGGCTGTAAGCATCTGAGGCCCTTAAGCCGGCTCGCGCAACGCCGCCGCTGCCTGTGCCTCAGCCAGCCGATACAGTTCGACACTGCCGTCCCAATGCTCGATCAGTGCCGTGCACGATTCCACCCAGTCCCCGCAATTGAGGTAGTCCACCTCACCCACCTTGCGGATTTCGGCATGATGGATATGCCCGCACACCACCCCATGAAAACCACGGCGGGTGCACTCGTGGGCAATGGCATTCTCGAAGTCACTGATGAAGTTCACCGCCCCTTTCACCTTGTGCTTCAGGTACGCAGACAGCGACCAGTAACCATAGCCATACCGCGCACGCCAGTGGTTGAGCCAGCGGTTGAGCACCAAGGTGAATTCGTAGGCGCGGTCACCCAGAAACGCCAGCCAGCGGTGGTAACGGGTAATCACATCGAACTGATCGCCATGGACCACCAGCAGACGGCGGCCATCGGCTGTCAGGTGCTCGGCCTCGTCCACCAGCTGAATGTTGCCCAGAATCAGCTTTGAGTAGCGGCGCAGGAATTCGTCGTGGTTGCCGGTGACGTAGATCACCTCGGTGCCGCGCTTGCTCATGGTCAACAGCCGGCGGATCACGTTGGTGTGAGCTTGCGGCCAGTAGATCCCGCCGCGCAGTTTCCAGCCATCGATGATATCGCCCACCAGGTAGACACGGTCAGCCTGGTAGCCCTTGAGAAATTGCGACAGGTGTTCGGCCTGGCAGTCGCGGGTACCCAGGTGCACGTCGGAGATCCATAGGGTACGCACGCGTTGCTTGCGCGAGGGGCGGGACAGTTCGGCATGGGTCATGGGCAGGCTCCGGCGCAGTTTGCTGGAGACTGGCAGGCGTACATGACAGCGCCATGGCAAAACAGTGACGAGTGATGGCGTGCAGGGATTGAGGCACAATGGGCGCCCGCCCTGCGAGGAAGCCCCCATGACCGCCGGCCCGATCCTCTCGCTGCGCCATTACCGCGACAGCCTGATCGCCCACAGCCACGAACACCCGCAACTGGTGTTCGGCCTGCGCGGCCGCCTGGAGTTCGAGGTCCAGGGGCATGGCGCCGGGATCGATCGGCAGGGGCTGGTAGTGGTCCCGGCGGGTGCTCATCACACGTGCGCCAGCGATGCCGGCAGTGATTGCCTGGTGCTTGATGTGCCTGGGGAGCCTTGGTTGCGCGAGCACCTGGGCGAGCATGCCGATGCCAGCCGCCGCCTGCTCGACCGCCCCGTCACCCTGGGCCTGGATGAACGCCAGCAGCAACTGGTGGACTGGCTGGCGAGCAGCCCCATGCACGACCCGTTGATCGCCAGGCAAGGCGCGGCACTGCTGCTGGCCAGCCTCAACGCCACGGCGGCAGCCAGCGTGCACACCAGCCAGCGCCTGCCCTACGCAGCCTTCGATGCGCATATCGAACAGCATGCTGCCTACCCGCTGCAGGTTGCCGACCTGGCGCGCATCGCCGGGCTGTCCATTGCCCGACTGCATGCGCGCTTTACCGCAGAGTGCGGGATGACTCCGATGGACTACATTCGCCAGCGGCGTTTGCTCAAGGCGCGGCGGCTAATCGTGCAGACCGTGCTGCCGATGGGCGAAATTGCGGCGCAGGTGGGGTATAGCTCGCAAAGTGCCTTTTCAGCGGCGATGCTGCGGGCGTTCGGGTGTACACCGTTGGCTTTGCGACGAGAGCCTGGCGATAACTGACAGCAGTCTTGCGACAGAATGTGTTTGCCTGAGGCTTTACACTTTGCCTTTACCGGCCCTTTCGCGGGTAAACCCGCTCCTACAGGATTTCCGCAGCCCTGAAGGTTGTGCACAACCTGAGCGGGTTTACCCGCGAAAGGGCCGGCACTGCCTGTAGAGATCTTCATCAAGGACTACCATGAACCACCGCACCGCCCTCGGCGCACTGCACATTGGCGCGCTGTTCTTCGGCCTTACCGGCGTCTTCGGCAAACTGGCTGCCAGCGCCAACCCGGCGATCATCGTCTTCGGTCGCGCTGCCTTCGCCGTACTCGCCCTGGCCCTGTTCGTCAGCCTGGCCGGCCCGGGCTGGCAACGCCTGAACAGCCAGGACGCGCGCCGCCTGTTGCTCGGCGGCGTGCTGCTGGCCGGCCACTGGGTCAGCTTCTTCATCGCCGTCAAAGTGGGCGGCGTGGCCATCGCCACCCTCGGCTTCGCCAGCTTCCCGGCCTTTACGGTGATCCTCGAAAGCCTGCTGTTCCGCGAGCGAATCCGCCGTAACGAAGCGGTATTGGTCGTGCTGGTCAGCATCGGCCTGATACTGGTCACGCCGGCATTCGATCTGGCCAGCGAAGCCACCGGCGGCCTACTCTGGGCACTGCTCTCGGGCCTGCTGTTCTCGCTACTGTCACTGACCAACCGGGCCGGCTCCGGCCGTTTGCCTGCGGTACAGGCAGCCCTGTGGCAGAACCTGGTGGTGGGCCTGTGCCTGCTGCCGTTCGCGGCGCCCGGCCTGGCCGACGTTGCGCCCCTGGACTGGCTGTGGATCGCCCTGCTCGGCATCTTCTGCACGGGAGTGGCGCACAGCCTGTTCGTTGCCAGCCTGGCGGTGATCAAGGCGCGCACCGCCGCCGTCGTGTTCGGCATGGAGCCGGTCTACGGCATTGCCGTGGCCTGGGCAGTATTCGCCGAGACCCCGACCGTGCGCATGCTGCTGGGCGGCGCGCTGATCATCCTCGCCATCGTGCTGTCCAGCCGTCTGGCTGCCGAGCAACCGCCCAGGCAGCGACCACTGACCGAGGGCGCCTGATCAGCGGTCGTTGTGACCAAGATCACGCTGCGGGTCGATCTGGTCGCGCACCCGCTGCTTCAGTACCTTCGCTTCGGGGAAACCACCGTCGGCCTTGCGCTCCCAGATCTGCACGCCATTGCAGGTGATGCGGAAGATACCCCCGGTACCCGGCTCCAGCACTACCCGGCCAAGGTCGTCGGCAAAGGTGCTGAGCAGTTCCTGAGCCAGCCAGGCAGCACGCAAAAGCCACTGGCACTGGGTGCAATAGGTGATGACGATTTCCGGCTTGTTGTCAGCCATGGTGAAACATCTCCAGGTAAAGGGCCGCTTATACTAGCGGTCTTTAGCCCACGGTTTGAGACTCACGATGCGCCGTTTGCTGCTCTGTTTTCTGCTCCTCATTACCTCCCTTACGGCAATCGCTGCGGAACCCGCCAGGCCCAAGGTCGGCCTGGTATTGTCTGGCGGTGCAGCCCGTGGCCTGGCCCACATTGGCGTACTCAAGGCGCTGGAAGAACAGGGTGTGCGCATTGACGCCATCGCCGGCACCAGCATGGGCGCGGTGGTCGGCGGCCTGTACGCCTCGGGCTACAGTGTCGAAGAGCTGGAAAAACTCGCTACCACCCTTGACTGGCAACAGGCGCTCTCCGATGCCCCGCCGCGCGAGGATGTACCGTTCCGACGCAAGCAGGATGACCGCGACTTCCTGGTCAAGCAGAAGCTCAGTTTTCGCGACGATGGCAGCCTGGGCCTGCCGCTGGGTGTGATTCAGGGCCAGAACCTGTCAATGCTGCTGGAAAGCAAACTGGCGCATACAGCCGACACCCGCGACTTCGACAAGCTGCCCATTCCCTTCCGCGCCGTGGCCACCGACATCGCCAGTGGCGAAAAAGTCGTATTCCGCCGCGGTCACCTGCCCCAGGTAATCCGCGCCAGCATGTCGATCCCCGCCGTGTTCGCCCCGGTCGAACTGGACGGCCGCCTGCTGGTGGACGGCGGCATGGTCGACAACATTCCGGTGGATGTGGCCCGCGAAATGGGCGTGGACCTGGCCATCGTGGTCGACATCGGCACCCCGCTGCGCGATCGCAAACAATTACTGACGGTGGTCGACGTGCTGAATCAGTCGATCACTTTGATGACCCGCCGCAACTCCGAAGAACAACTGGCCAGCCTGCACCGCGACGACATCCTCATCCAGCCATCGTTGACCGCCTTCGGCGTGACAGATTTCGGCCGCGCCCGCGACATGATCGACGCCGGTTACCGCGCCACTCGCCTGCTTGACCCGCGCCTGGCCGCCCTGCGCCAACTCGAGGGCGACGCCAGCCTGGCCGTGGCCCGCTCGCCGCGCCAGCGCACGCCGGTAATTACCGCAATCCGGATCGAAAACGACTCCAAGGTCAGTGATGATGTGATCCGCTCGTACATCCGCCAGCCGATCGACGCACCGCTGGAACTGGACCGCCTGCAGACCGACATGGGTACGCTGTATGGCCTGGACTACTTCGACAGGGTGCAGTACCGCGTGGTGCACAAGGGCAACGACAACACCCTGGTGATCAACGCCCGCGGACGACGCGGCGGCACCGACTACCTGCGCCTGGGCCTGAACCTGTCCGATGACCTGCGTGGCGACAGCGCTTTCAACCTGGGCGCCAGCTACCGGGTCAACGGCATCAACAGCCTTGGCGCCGAATGGCTGACCCGCGGCCAGATCGGCGATAAGCAAGAGCTGTACAGTGAGTTCTATCAACCCCTGGATGTGGGCTCACGCTACTTCATCGCGCCGTACCTGGACCTGGGCTCGCAGAACATCGAAGCGACCCTGGACAACGACCCCGTCGCCGAGTATCGCCTGGAGCGCTACGGCTTTGGCCTGAATGTAGGCCGGCAGATCGGCAACAGCGGTGAAGTGCGCCTGGGCGCGGGCAAGGCCTGGGGCGAAGCCGAAGTGCGCATCGGCGACCAGGACTTGCCCAAAGTCAGTTTCAACGAAGGTTTCTACGAACTGAAGTACTCGTTCGACACCCTCGATAACGTGTACTTCCCGCACCATGGCGAGGACATCAGCCTGACCTTGCGCAAATACGACAAGTCGCTGGACTCCGACCAGGATTACCGGCAGTGGCTGTTTAACCTGGACAAGGCCATCAGCAGCGGGCCGAACACGTTCGTGCTGGGTGGGGGCTACGGGCGCACGCTGGACGATACCGAAGTGGTGACGTCGAGCTTTGTGATAGGCGGGGCGCGACAGCTGTCAGGCTTCCGCCAGGACTCGGTATCGGGGCAGAACGTAAGCCTGTTGCGCATGGTCTATTACCGCCGGCTGACGCCGCGGGCCTATGTGCCGCTGGACTTCCCGTTATACATCGGCGGTTCGCTGGAGCGTGGGCGGGCATGGAACAACGACAACGAGTTCGACAGTGGGTACATCAATGCGGCGAGCATCTTCCTGGGGTTGGAGACGCCTCTAGGGCCGCTGAACTTCAGCTATGGCGCCAACAGTGCACATGAACAAGCGGTGTACCTGAACCTTGGGCACACCTTCTGAGGCTTGCACTGCACCTGAATCGATGGGCGGGCTCAGGACTTTTCGAGGTTGGCCAGGATCTTGGCATGCACGCGCATACAGACCTGCAAGTCAGCCTCGTCCACGCCGGTAAACAGCTCGACCCGCAGCTGGTTGGCGATGGTCTCGATCTGATCGATCAACGGCTTGGCCGGCGGGCACAGCACAATCTTCTTCGCCCGCCGATCCTCCAGCACCGCCTGACGACGCACCAGCCCTTGCGCTTCCAGGCTGTCAAGCAGACGCGCCAGGGTCGGGCCTTCAACGCCTACGCTCTGGGCCAGCTCACGCTGGGTCGGGGCTTCCTCGAAGCGAGCCAGGTGCAGCAACACCAGCCAGCGCGCCTGGGACAGGTTGAGCCCGGCCAGGCGGCGGTCCAGCTCGGCACGCCAACCTCGGGACATCTGGGCCAGTTGCATGCCAAAGCGGTGTTGGTTGTCGTTCAGGGGCATAAGGAGCTCATTGAGTAGATCTAATTATTAGGCAGCTAACCATGCCCTGCCCCACGAGGCAAGGCTCGGCCACGCCTGCTCGGTCGAAAATCGTCAAAAAGCATGACAAAGGTCAGCAGATGGCGCTTCTGCCTTCGATCCTGCCTGTGCTCACAATTCGAATTCCGCCGCCAGTGCTGCCCGCACGCAATAAAGTACGCCCTCCGGTACCCGCGCCCCGAACTGGGGGGCAATGGCCGACACCGGTGGCAGTTCACCTTCGCCATCAAGAAAGGCGTCCTGTACCTCCATCATCAGGTCTTCCGGCAGGTCGATGGCCTGGTCAAGACTCAGCTCCTGGCGGCCCAACGCCTCGGCCAACAGGCTATACACGTTCTTCTCGCTGCAATTGAGCTGCCCGGCGATCTGCGCCGGGGTCATGCCGGCACGGGCCAGGCTGACCAGTTCGTGGCGCAGGTCGAGCACCACTTTCGGTGCCTCGTCGGTGCCTCCGCTGTTGTTCAGCACTTCGAGGAACGCCTGGCCGTAGCGCTCCAGCTTGCGCGCCCCCACACCGCTGACCTGGGCCATGTCGCTGAGGCTGACCGGCTGGCTACGCAACATCTCCAGCAGTGTCGAGTCAGGGAAGATGACGTAGGGTGGCACACTGTGTTCTTCGGCCAGCTTGCGGCGCAGGGTGCGCAGTGCTTCCCACAGATCGCGCTCTTCGGCACGCACCAGCTGGCTGGCAGGGCTGCCGCCACCGGACGACGAGGTTTTGGCCGTGGTCTGCGGTTTGAGGTCACGGCGCAGTTGCAAGGTCACCTCGCCGCGCAGCAGCGGCCGGCAGCTGTCGGACAGGCGCAGGCCGCCGTAGCCTTCCAGGTCGATATCGACCAGCCCGCGCGCCACCAACTGACGGAACAGCGAGCGCCACTCGACCTCGGCCAGACCTTTGCCAACGCCAAATACCGACAGCTTCTCGTGGCCGAAATTGCGCACCTTCTCGGTGTCCTTGCCCAACAGCACATCGACCAGGTGGCCAACACCATAGCGCTGGCCGGTGCGGAACACCGCCGACAGCGCCTGGCGGGCCGGCTCGGTGGCGTCCCAGGTCTGGATGTTGTCGACACAGTTGTCGCAATGCCCGCACGGTTGTTCGAGGGTCTCGTCGAAGTAGGCCAGCAGCGACTGGCGGCGGCATCGGGTTTCTTCGCACAGCGCCAGCATGGCATCCAGCTTGTGCTGCTCGATGCGCTTGTGGCGCTCGTCGCCTTCGGAGTTCTGCAGCATCTGCTTGAGCATCACCATGTCCTGCAGCCCGTAGGCCATCCAGGCATCGGAGGGCAGGCCGTCACGGCCGGCACGGCCGGTTTCCTGGTAGTAGGCCTCAAGCGATTTGGGCAGGTCGAGGTGGGCAACGAAGCGCACGTTGGGTTTGTCGATACCCATGCCGAAAGCAATGGTAGCGACCATGATCAGCCCTTCCTCGTTCAGGAAGCGATGCTGGTTGGCCGCCCGCGTCTCGGCGGCCAGGCCGGCGTGATACGGCAGCGCGGGGAAACCCTGACTACAGAGGAAGGCGGCGGTTTCGTCGACCTTCTTGCGCGACAGGCAGTAGACGATGCCAGCGTTGCCACGGCGCTCGCCGAGAAAGGCCATCAACTGCTTGCGCGGTGCCTCCTTGGGCACGATGCGGTAGAAGATGTTGGGCCGGTCGAAACTCGACAGGAAGCGCTCGGCGCCTTGCAGGTGCAGGCGCTGGACAATCTCCTCGCGGGTCCGCATGTCGGCCGTGGCGGTAAGCGCAATGCGCGGAACATGCGGGAACAGTTCGGCCAGCTGACCCAGCTGCAGGTACTCGGGGCGGAAATCGTGACCCCATTGCGAAACGCAGTGGGCCTCGTCAATGGCGAACAGCGAGATGTCCAGATCGCGCAGGAAGTCGAGCATGCGCGGCTGTACCAGACGTTCCGGCGCCAGGTACAGCATCTTGACTTCACCACGGCGCAGGCGCCCGGCCAGCTCACGCTGCTGCTCTGCCGTCAGGGTAGAGTTCAGGGCGGCCGCAGACACCCCCAGCTCGTCAAGGGTGGCGACCTGGTCGTCCATCAGCGCGATCAGTGGCGATACCACCACCGTCAGGCCCGGGCGCAGCAGCCCCGGCACCTGGAAGCACAGCGACTTGCCACCACCGGTGGGCATCAGCACCAAGGCATCGCCGCCATTGGCCACGCATTCGATGATCGCTGCCTGGCGCCCACGGAAACTGTCGTAGCCGAAGATGTCCTTGAGAACGCGCTGAGCCTGTTCGAGCATGTGCAACTCCAAATCGCCGTACCATCCTGGATAAAGGCTGGACGAAAAACCCGCCCCGCACACGCCAAATGCGTAAGCGGTTTTTGCCAGGCAGCCGGCAAAACCTGCCCCTGGATGAAAAATCGCGGAGTATACCGCAGCACCGCCCTGCACAGGCACCACGGCGATAGACGTTCCCTTTGCCCCGCTGCCGCTGCAAGGTGCTAGAATTCGTTATCGTTTATTCCCCAAGGTAGCCCTGTAATGTCCTTCGCCGAGCAACTGACCCGCCTGCAAGCCTTCCTCGACGCCGACGAGCTGCACGAAGAAGCGCTGGACTACGTCGCCGCACATGGCTACCTCACTGCTCTTTCGATCAACGCCGAGGACGTGCCCGAGCGCGAGTGGATCGACGCTCTGTTCGCCGAAGAGCCGCACTACGCCAGCGAAGCCCAGCGCACCGAAATCGAGGCCACCCTGGTGGCGCTCAAGGCGCACATTGCCCGCCAGTTGGCCAGCGACGAAGAATTCGACCTGCCATGCGACCTCGACCTGACCGATGAGCCGGACGATTCCGACCTGCGCGGCTGGTGCATCGGCTTCATGGAAGGCGTGTTCCTGCGGGAAGAGGCGTGGTTCGAGAACGCCGAAGAAGAGGTCAGCGAGATGCTGCTGCCGATCATGGTGGGTTCGGGGTTGTTTGACGAGCAACCAGAGTTCGCCGACATCGCCAGCAACGCCAACCTGCAGGATGACATGATCGTGCAGATCCCCGAGGCACTGAGTGCACTGTTCCTGCTGCTGCACGCCCCTGACGAAAAACCGGCGCTGCTCAAGCCACGCCACCACTGAGCAAGCTGTGCGCTACCTGCTGCTGGCCACGGGCTGGCTCAGCGTCGCGCTGGGGGTGCTGGGGATATTCCTGCCGGTATTGCCCACCACCCCATTCCTGCTTTTGGCGGCGGCCTGCTTTGCCCGCAGCTCGCCGCGCTTCCATCACTGGCTGGTCCATCATCCCAAGCTGGGGCCATGGATCCGTGACTACCTCAGTGGTGAAGGCATCCCCCTCAAGGGCAAGGTCTACGCCATCGGCCTGATGTGGGCCAGCATTGGCCTGTCGTGCTATCTGGTGCCGCTGTTCTGGGCGCGCACCTTCATGCTGACCAGTGCCACATTGGTCACCCTGTACATTCTCAGCCTGAAAACCCTGCACAAGCCAAAGTGACAATATTTTGTCGCCAAATATCGCTTTCGCCTAATCAACACCCTCTTTATCCGAATTAGTTCTGGAACTGCGCATAGCCCTTGTATCCATTGGTTTTCAAGGCATTCTTCGTGTCCATTCCGTGCGCTTGAATGCACACTTATTAGACAATAAAGATCTTTTATGGCAATTTGATATGAATAAATCTTCTTACCTATCGCGTTGAATGTACTTAGCTGTGTTGTTAAAAACCTGCAACACTATACGCGATAAGTTTATCGTCATTTTTTTGGCGAGCAGCAGGATCAATTCCAGGATCAGGGAGATGTACCATGCGCGTTTTGAACCCCATCACCAGTGCTTTATTGTTGGCCCTGGCGAGTGCCAACGTACAGGCGATGTCGATTACCGAGGCTGTCCAAAGCGCCGTGGACTACCACCCACAAGTCAGCTCCAACCGTAACAGCAAGCTGTCGGCCGATGAAGACGTGAAGTTCGCGCGTGGTGGCTACTACCCTTCCGTGGACCTGGTTGCCGGCTACGGCCGCCAGCGCTCGGACAACGCCACTACCCGCGCCGCAGGTAATCACAACAAGGAAACCCTCAACTACACCCAGTCCGAGCTGCGCCTGCGGCAGATGATCTTCGACGGCTTCAACACCGCGAATGAAGTGGGCCGCACCGAGGCGGTCTCTACCTCCCGCGCCTATTACACCCAGGCCGTTGCCCAGGATGTCGCCCTGCGTGCAGTCGAGGTCTACCTGGAAGTGCTCAAACGCCGCGAACTGGTGACCTTGGCCAAGAACAACCTGCAAGCTCACCTGCGCGTCAACGACCAGATTGGCCTGCGCAACGAGCGCGGCGTCGGCAGCACAGCCGACCTCGACCAGTCCCGCGCCCGTCGCGCCCTGGCAGAAAACAACCTGGACACCGCAGAAGTCGACCTGGCCGATGCCGAGGCCAACTTCTTCAGTGTGATCGGCCGTGCCCCGGACGAACTGGAAAGCCCGCAGACCATCAAGGGCGAGGTGCCAGGCACTCTCGAAGAGGCCCGCGATGGCATGCGCCAGAACAACCCGTACATCAAGTCTGCCCAGGCTGACGTCAACGCCGCCGAGAAGCAGTACGAAGTGGGCAAGTCGACCTTCTACCCACGCTTCGACGCCATTCTGGCAACCGGTGCCAACAACAACACCGGCGGCGAAAAAGGCCACAACAACAACGACTGGCAAGCTGGCGTGGAGATGAACTACAACCTGTTCCGCGGGGGCAGCGACAAGGCTCGTCTGCAGTCGGACGCGCACAAGATCAACCAGGCACTGGACATTCGCAACAACGCCCTGCGGGAGTTGACCGAGAACCTGAGCCTGGCGTGGAATGCCATGAACAACGCCAGCAAGCAGCTGCCGACCGCGCGCGAATACGCCGAGACCACCAAACGTGTGCGTGCGGCCTACCAGGACCAGTTCGGCCTGGGTCAGCGCACCCTGCTGGACGTACTCGACAGTGAGAACGAGCTGTACAACGCCGACCGCCGCTACACCGAGGTGCGTTATACCGAAGAGTTCTCGCGCTACCGCGTACTGGCGACCATGGGTGAATTGCTGAGCAAACAGCATATTTCGCTGCCGCCAGAGGCGCTGGCGACTACCGAAGTACGCACCGAGGCACGTCTGCCTGAGATGCGTTGAGCGGATTTGAGGTAGCGGGGCCGCTTTGTGCTGCGAATGGGCCGCAAAGCAGCCCCCAACCCTCACCCGCGGCCATGATTACGCTGAAACGTCTCTACACCCATGGCCCTGATCTGCCCCTCGATCAACGCCTCGAACGGCGCCAACAGTGCATCGAAGCAGGCCGGTTGCTCCAGCGTGTTCAATGCACCGACCACCGCCTCGATCGTCGACACTGCACCCGCCTCCGGCGCTTTGCGCAACCGATAGCGTGAAGCGGCCACCTGCCCCAGCGTCACCCGTGGCAGCCCCCCCAGCAACGGGTTCAGGTACAGCAGCTTGCGCGCCTTGCGCCAGGTGCCGTCGGGTACGATCAGCAGCAAAGGTTTGTCGCCCGCCTCGCCATACGCTGTCAGCACCTGAGCATCATCACCAGGGAACAACAGCACCGGGTGGTATCCGGGGGTGGCGAGCAGGTCATGCAGGTCATCGAACACCTCTCCAATACGCAGTTCGGCATTGTTCAGGCCAAGGGCAGCCAGGCGCGCCGTGTTCAGGGCGTGGGCAGTTTCACTGGGGTGCTGCAGCAGAATCACACGGGTGCGGCTGTCGAGCGCGGGGATCAGTGGGCATAGGCAATGGTCGAGCGGGCGCTGGCAGCGCTCGCAGCGGGGTCTGGGCATGGCGGTCTCCTTGGCGGGGACAGTTTGCCACATAACCGGGGCCCGCTTAGCGGGCCCCGCGATTTCAACGGTTGAACCTTTCCGCCAGGCTATGCAGGTACTCCGCCATGCGCTCGAGGTCCTGGCTGATTTCCGCGCCTTGCCTGGCTTGCCCGGCGCTCTGGTCGCACAGTTGGGCAATCCTCACGATCTGCTGGTTGATGTCTTCTGCCACATGGGTTTGCTGCTCCGATGCCGTGGCCATCTGCTGGCTCATGCCGGTGATGCGGCTGACCGCCTGGGCAATCCCGCTCAGCGCCGCCTGCACCGCCTCGACACTGTGCACACTGTCCCGGGAAATCTGCTCGCCCCGGCTGGCAGTGCTCACCGCTCGCTCCGCCCCGGCCCTCAATGAAGCGATGATATGGTGGATCTCTTCGGTCGACGCACGGGTGCGCTGCGCCAACGACCGCACTTCATCAGCCACCACGGCGAACCCGCGCCCTTGCTCACCGGCGCGCGCCGCTTCAATGGCGGCGTTAAGCGCCAGCAGGTTGGTCTGCTCGGCAATCGAAGTGATCACGTCGACCACACTACCAATCGACTGGGTCTGCTCGGCCAAGGCGTTGACCGCCTGACCAATGTCATTGACTGCATCGCTCATGCTGCCCATGGCCTGCAGGCTCTTCAGGGCCAGCTCGCTGCCCTGCTGCGCCAGCTGGTCGGCATCACCTGCCGCGTGTGCCGTGCTTTGCACGTTGTGGGTAACCTGCTGGATGGTTGCCGCCATCTGTGCGATAGCCGTGGCGGATTGGTCGGTCTCGCTGCGCTGCCGGTCGAGCATCTGCGCCTGGGCATCGGACAGGTCGGAAGATTGCGCCGCCCGCGACTTTACCCCGACCCCGGCATCCACCAGCCGGGTCAGGGCCGTTTGCAGGCGGGCTTCTTCGCTGATGATAGCCAGGTCGAGCTGGCCCTGCAGGCCTGGGTTGTCGCTGTAGGTCAGTGCCACCAACGGACTGGTAAAGGCCTTGGGATGCTCGGCCAGCGTGCGGCGGATGGCCTGGTTCTGCCGGCGCTCGACCACGTACCAAGCCAGGAGCAGACTTGCCATCAGCACCGCGAGTGCGGCATAGGGTGGCAGCCAAAGGTAACCCGCCGCCGACAGCAGGCCGGCGCCGATCAGCGGCCAGCCATGGCCCAGGCCGTGCCCCAGGCGGGCAGCCCAAGGCACCGGGCCGCGGCCATCGCGCAAGCGCGCATACAATGCCTCGGCGCGGCGGATCTGCTCGCGCGTGGGCACCGAGCGCACCGACTCGTAGCCACTGATCCGGCCCTGTTCGTAGATCGCCGTGACGTAAGCGCTTACCCAGTAGTAATCGCCGTTCTTCGCCCGGTTCTTGACTATGCCCATCCAGGGTTTGCCCTGCTTGATGGTTTCCCACATGTGGCCAAACACTGCCGGCGGCATGTCCGGGTGGCGCACCAGGTTGTGCGGTTGACCGACCAGCTCGTCGTAGGTAAAGCCGCTGATCGCCACAAAGGCGTCGTTGCAGTAGGTGATGCGGCTGTCGAGGTCAGTCGTGGAAATAAGGCGTTGATCGCCGGGGAAGGTTCTTTCGTGCTCAGTGACGGGCAAATTCATGCGCATCTTGGGCGATCCTTGCAGGATGAAATGAGGGAAAATCATCAGCGCAAGTTGATATGTAGCAGAGCGCTATCAGGTTAGCGGCCAACGTTTACCGGAATTTAACCCCCTCCCGACGGAATGCATGAATGCGTCGCATCTCAGCCCACGTTGAGCTGGCTTTTCAGCAGGTCACGGAAGGTCTGGATCAACGGTTCACGGCTACGTCCGCGGCGAATGATCAGCGAGAACGGGGCCTGGTAACCAAAGGTCGACGGCGACAGCACGCGCAAGTCACCTTTGTCGACCCAGGCCTGGGCGTAGTGCTCAGGCAAGTAGCCAATATAGGCCCCGGAAAGGATCAGGATCAGCTGCGCCTCCATACTTTCAACTGTCGCCGCACTGTGCTTGAAGCCATGCCGGGCCAGTTCGGCCTGGCTCCAGTAGCCACGCCCGACCATGCGCTGCTGGGTCACCACCTGCTCGGGAATGCGCCGCTCGGCATACAACGGGTGGCGGCTGCTGCAATACAGCCAGTGTTGTTCGCGGTACAACGGCTGGTAGAGCAGGCCACTCATCCGCGAAGAAAACGCGCCGATGGCCAGGTCCAGACGGTTGTCCTGCACCCCCAGTTGCAGCTCGTAGGGGCTGGACACCGACAGATGCAGGTGCACTGCTGGGTGTTCCTGGCTGTAGGCACCGATGGCTTCGGCCAGCGGCAAGGCGCGGTCACCGACTGTGGAGTCGATCACCCCAAGGTTGAGGGTGCCACGCAATTCGCCCTTGAGGGCGGCGGCATACTGCTCGAAACCGTCCAGCTCGGCCAGCAGGCGCAGGGTCTCCTGATGAAACAGCTCGCCCTTGCTGGTCAGGCTGAAGCCACCCCGACCACGGTGGCACAGCACGATACCCAAGGCGCCCTCCAGCTGGCTCATGTAGGTACTGATGGCCGAGGTCGACAGGTTCAGCTCGCGCTGGGCGTTGGCAAAGCCCTGGTGGCGCACCACGCTGATGAAGATGCGCAGCAGTTTCAGGTCGGGCAAGGTCGAGGCCATGGTGCAACGGTTCCACAAGGGTATGTGCGCGCAGTCTAACCGCTCCACCCGCCTTTAGTTCAGAAAATCCTGAACTAAGTATTTGTCGGTAGCGATTCTTCCCGGGCACTACCTTGAGCAGACTTGGCCGAAATGTCCCTGCCCGCCGGCAAACCACACGTGAATGGCGCGCGGCGGCACAGGTTCGAACAAACACAACAATCGACCGACTGATGAGGCCCACCGTGGACAAGACTCTCCACCAACCACTGGGCGGCAATGAAATGCCGCGATTCGGCGGCATCGCCACCATGCTCCGCCTCCCCCACCTGCAAAGCGCCGAAGGCCTGGATGCTGCCTTCATCGGCGTACCACTGGATATCGGTACCTCGCTACGCTCCGGCACTCGCTTCGGCCCACGGCAGATCCGCGCCGAATCGGTGATGATCCGCCCGTACAACATGGCTACCGGTGCCGCCCCGTTCGACTCGCTGTCGGTCGCCGATATAGGCGATGTGGCAATCAACACCTTCAATCTGCTGGACGCCGTGCGCATCATCGAAGAAGCGTATGACGAGATCGTCGAGCACAACGTCATTCCCATGACCCTGGGGGGCGATCACACCATCACCCTGCCGATCCTGCGCGCACTGCACAAGAAACACGGCAAGATCGGCCTGGTGCACATCGATGCCCACGCCGACGTCAACGACCACATGTTCGGTGAGAAGATCGCCCACGGCACCACCTTCCGCCGCGCCGTGGAAGAAGGCCTGCTCGACTGTGAGCGCGTGGTGCAGATCGGCCTGCGCGCACAGGGCTACACCGCCGATGACTTCAACTGGAGCCGTCGCCAGGGCTTCCGCGTGGTCCAGGCCGAAGAGTGCTGGCACAAGTCACTGGAGCCACTGATGGCCGAAGTGCGGGAAAAAGTCGGCGGTGGCCCGGTTTACCTGTCTTTCGACATCGATGGCATCGACCCGGCCTGGGCGCCCGGTACCGGAACCCCGGAAATCGGCGGCTTGACCACCATCCAGGCGATGGAGATCATTCGCGGCTGCCACGGCCTGGACCTGATCGGCTGTGACCTTGTCGAAGTCTCCCCGCCTTACGACACCACCGGCAACACCTCGCTGCTCGGTGCCAACCTGCTGTTCGAGATGCTCTGCGTGCTACCGGGCGTGGTGCGTCGCTAGGCTTTTCATACAGAGCCTAAAACCGTTACACCCCGGCAGGAGCCATGAGGGAGGGCCACTGAGGCCCGCCAACACACGACAGGACCGCCGGGCGCCATGAACCCCGCCCGCGTGGTCGATCTCGCCATAATAAAGATAATCGGGAGACCCCAATGGCCTTGGACATCATTGTTGTAATGATCTATACCGCCGGCATGCTCGGGCTTGGCTGGTATGGCATGCGCCGCGCGAAAACCCATGAAGACTACCTGGTAGCCGGGCGCAATCTCGGCCCGGTGCTGTACATGGGCACCATGGCCACCACCGTACTCGGTGGCGCCTCCACCGTCGGCACCGTGCGCCTGGGCTACGTCCACGGCATCTCCGGCTTCTGGCTGTGCGCAGCCTTGGGCATGGGCATCATCGCCATCAACCTGTTCCTCGCCAAACCGCTGCTGCGCCTGCGCATCTTCACCGTGACCCAGGTGCTGGAACAGCGCTACAACCCCACCGCACGCCAGGCCAGCGCCGTCATCATGCTGGCTTATGCACTGATGATCGGGGTCACCTCGACCCTGGCCATGGCCACGGTCCTGCAGGTGCTGCTGGACCTGCCGTTCTGGGCTTCTCTGATGCTCGGCGGTGGCGTGGTAGTGCTGTACTCGACCATCGGCGGCATGTGGTCGCTGACCCTGACCGATATCGTCCAGTTCGTGATCAAGACCGTCGGCCTGATGTTCATCCTGCTGCCAGTGTGCCTGTACAAGGCCGGTGGCTGGGACACTCTGGTGGCCAAATTGCCAGCGGCCAGCTTCCAGCTGACTACCATTGGCTGGGACACCATCATCACCTACTTCCTGATCTACTTCTTCGGCATCCTCATCGGCCAGGACATCTGGCAGCGGGTGTTCACCGCCCGTGACGAAAAGGTCTGTCAGCGTGCCGGTACCACCGCTGGTGTGTACTGCGTGCTGTATGGCCTGGCCTGTGCGGCGATTGGCATGGCTGCACACGTGCTGATGCCCGACCTGGCCAACCCGAACAACGCCTTTGCCGAGATGATCAAGACCACCTTGCCCGATGGCATCCGTGGCCTGCTGATGGCCGCGGCCCTGGCGGCGATGATGTCCACCGCCAGTGCCGGCCTGCTGGCTGCCTCGACCACCGTGACCGAAGACCTGCTGCCCAAGCTGCGTGGCGGCAAGCAGTCGAGCCTGGGTACCAGCCGCCTGTTCACCCTGCTCACTGGCCTGGTGGTGCTGGGCATCGCGCTGGTGGTAAATGATGTGATCAACGCCCTGACCCTGGCTTACAACCTGCTGGTCGGCGGCATGTTGATCCCGCTGATCGGGGCGATCTTCTGGAAGCGTGCGACCACCGCAGGCGCGATTGCCAGCATGTCGCTGGGCTTTGCCACCGCTCTGCTGTTCATGTTCATGGACGGGATGGAAGCCAATACGCCGATCTACTACAGCTTGGCAGTAGGGCTGGTGAGCTTTGTAGTGGTGAGCCTGGTGTCGCGCAAGTCAGTAGCGGCGGTGAAGCTGGCCTGACCGTTGTACCGGCCCTTTCACTTGTAGGAGCGGGCTTGCCCGCGAAAGGGCCAGTACAGGCAATAGACAATCAACAGACACAAAAAGGCCGCTGCACACACTCGGGTGCAGCGGCCTCTGTCGTTAATCAGCGACGACGCGATTGACGTTTGCGCTGCTCTTCATCAGTCGGGATCGGTACCGGCTGCAGGGGTGGTGGAATCAGCCCCAAGGCGACGGCCAGGTCGTGGAGCCAGTTTGACAGTGGTTTATTCATAATGCCCCCTTGACGGGTCAGCCTCACGGCGAATCAATCCTGCGATGTTTCATACAGATCATAGCCCGATGTCCTGTATTACGCATGCCTCTGTTCCTACAGATAAGGGCCATTTTGACGCGGATCAAGCCGTGGCGGCGCATTCCGACGACTGGTTAATCGTTTCGCTTTGTTGCAGGTCGATCCATGCCTGCAGATTAGCCCCGCGCATACCCTGGCGCCACATCAGCCAGGTGACCGCCTGATCGAAAGGCGCCTGCAGCGGGTGCACCCTCACCCGATCACGTCCAGGCAGGCTGTCGAGCATCGACTGGGCCATCATCGCCACACCCGCACCCGCGATCACACAGGCCAGCATGCTCTGGTACGACTCGATCTCCATCACCCGCCCCATCGGCGTATGGGCATGGGCATACCAGGCCTCCAGACGCATGCGGTACGAGCAGCCTTGGCGGAAGGTGAACACCGCCTTGCCCGCCACGTCCTTGGCGGTGCGTACCGCCATGTGCTCGGGACTGGTGATCAGTACCAGTTGCTCATCGCACAGCGGCACGCCATCCAGCCCGGCAAGGCTCGGTGGCCCGTCCACAAGAGCAGCATCCAGGGTGTGGTTCAGCAGCCCTTCAAGCAACTCGCCGCTGGGTGCAGCACGCACTTGCAGGTTCACCTGCGGGTAAGCCTGGTGATAGCGCGCCAGCAACCCCGGCAGGTGGGTCGCCGCCGTGCTGTACATGGTCCCCAGCACGAAGTCCCCAGCCGGCTGACCGCCACGCACGGCGCCCAGCGCTTCGTCGCGCAAGGCTGACATGCGGTTGGCATAGTCCAGCAGCACCTTGCCTGCTGGCGACAACTGAAGGCGTTGGCGTTCGCGCAGGAACAGTTCGACGCCCAACTGCTCCTCGAGCTGGCGCAGGCGCGTGGAGAGGTTTGATGGCACCCGGTGCAGACGCTCTGCGGCACGGGTAACCGAGCCTTCCTCGGCCACGGCCTGAAAGATACGCAGTTGGCTGAATTCCACAGCATTCTCCAAAACAGAACAACTTGATCATCATTATTCAATTTTATTGAAAATAAAAGCGCCCTAACCTGCCAGCCATCACTTTATCTGCGCAGGAGACCTGTCATGTCGCCACTCATTCAACTGCTCGCCAGCGCCGTGGCGCTGATGATGGCCATGGGCATCGGTCGTTTCGCCCTCACCCCGCAACTGCCACAACTGATTGCCGAAGGCCAGTTCGACCTGACAGTCGCCGGGCTGGTCGCGGCGGCCAATTACCTGGGCTATTTCGTGGGCGCGGTGGACGCCATGTTCGCCCGCTCGCCAGGCCAGGTACGCCTGCGCCTGCATGCGGGGCTGTGGCTGTGTGTGCTGCTGACCTTGGCCTCGTGGGCTGCCGACGGCTTCTGGGGCCACCTGCTGCTGCGCTTTGGCACAGGCGTAGCCAGCGCCTGGGTGCTGGTGATGATCACCAGCCTCAGCCAGCAGGTAGCCAATGTGCACAACCGCCAACGCCTGGGAGCGCTGGTATTCGCCGGGCCCGGCCTGGGTATTGCCGTGACCGGGCTACTGGCAATGGCCGCACATGTGCAGGGACTGGGCTCGGCAGCGCTGTGGCTGATCTATGCCGTGGCTGCCCTGGTGATGCTGTTGGCCGTGCGGCCATGGTTGCCACGGGCATTGCAAACCGCGCCGACTCAGTTGCCAGTACGACAAGGCCCGACGCGCAGTGTCGGCACTGGCCGCCTGGGGTTGGTGTATGGCCTGTATGGCATGGGCTACATCCTGCCAGCTACCTTTCTGTCACAGATGGCCAATCAGCAGTTTCGCGGGCAGTGGCTGGCCGACCTGTTCTGGCCGGCGTTTGGCCTGGCGGCGGCGCTGGGCGTCCTGCTGGTGAGCGTGCGCCGTGGCGGTCGCACTTCAACCTGGTTGACCGTCACCCTGTGGTTGCAAGGGCTGGGTGTGCTGGCCTGCCTGATGGGTGGAGGGACCGGCCTGGCGCTGGGTGTTGCGCTGTGTGGCGGGCCATTCCTGGCCTGCATGCAACTGGTCATGCAACGCTCGCGCGAGTTGGCGCCACATGCCACACAGCGCAATGCCGGGCTGCTGACCGCGTGCTTTGCCTTGGGGCAGTTGAGTGGTCCGCTGCTGGCCGCGCTCAGCAGCCATTACAGCGGCGGGCTGCAACCCGCATTGATGCTGGCGGCGGGCGGGTTGGCGGTGGCTGGCGGGTTGGTCCAGTTGCCGGGTAATGCACAACAGGGAAGCGCCTGTCAGGCCAAGGTTGCATCCTGAATCGATGCAGTCTGTACCGGCCTCTTCGCGGGCAAGCCCGCGCCTACAACGGCTGTGTAGGCGCGGGCTTGCCCGTGAAAAGGCCGGTATAGGCAACGCATCACCCTACCAACCGCCGCAATTGCTGTTTCACCCAAGGCTCGGCACTTACCAGGATCACACCCAGCAACACCATCAACGCCCCCACCACGAAATTCGCACTGAGCGGCTCGTCCAACAGCAAAACGCCAAAGGTCACCCCAAACAACGGGGTAATGAAGGAAAACACCGCGAGGTTCGACGCCAGGTATTTGCGTAGCAACCAGAACCAGGTCAGGTAGCTGACGAACGACACCACAATCCCCTGGAACAACACGCTGCCCATAGCCAGCGGCGTCAGCGACACCGCGCCGATCTGCCCGCTGACCAGGGCAATCAGCAGCAGCCCGGCAAACCCGACCGCCAGCTGATAGAACAGGGTCAAGGTTGCCGGCGCCTCCGATAGCCGTGAGCAACGCACCACCACCGTAGTCGCGCCCCAAGCCAGCCCGGCGATCACGCCAAAGGCATCACCCAGCAAGGTGCGGCCGTCCATGTGCTCGAACGAAGTGCCACCGGCAAAGGCCATGGCTATGCCGCCGAAGGCCAGCAGAATGCCCAGCCATTGCAACAGCCGCAAGCGTTCACTGGATAGCCGAAAATGCAGGCCCAAGGCGGTAAATACCGGCGCGGTGTAGAGGAACACCGACATATGCGCCGCCGAGGTCAGTTTCAGCCCTTCGGCAATGAACAGAAACTCCACCCCGAACAGCCCGCCCGCCAGCAACCCAGCGCGCCAGGTGCTGCCGACCTGCTCCCAGCCTCCCCGCCAGCACAGCATCAGGCCTACCAGCACAGCGGCAATGCCATTGCGCAGTGCTGCCTGCATCACGGGCGCGATGTCGACGGCGGCGGTCTTGATCAGTACCTGCTGGCAGCCCCAGATCAGGCAAAGCCCCAGCATTACCTGGAAGGCAAAGGCATCAGGGTTCTTGCGGACCGCGCTCATAAGCGGGCCTCTGGGGTGATCGTAGGCATGGGCAAGGCTCGGCAGCGTTCAGAAGCTACCGATTATCGGGTTTTGAACGCTGCACTTGCCAGCCTTAAAACGACCTCAAGCAATCTGTGCCTTCGCAGATACCTGTTCGAACGTCGTTTCGTCCAGCGCATCCTCCTGCTCATCCAGCACCTGGCGCGGGTGCTCGAAGCCGGGGATGCTGCTGTCGATCAGGCTCATCAAGCGCGAGCCGCGTTCGGTCAGGACGAAGTTTTCGCCATTGCCGCCGTCCTCTTCAGGCCGGCATTCAATGAATCCGCGCTCGAATAGCAGCTTTTCATACTCGCATGCACGGGTTTTCAGGTGATCCAGGTCACCCACCGGCTCACCCTTGGCGGCCAGTGCAGCAGCATGCTGCTCGGCATAGGGGCGGGGCGTGAAGCTGTGACCGGCGCCGTTCTGCACTTCGTGCAGCAAGCGTTCGATCAGGTCCCAGTCGTAGGCGATGCTCATGGCTATGGGCTCCTGCTGTGGACGAAAAGGGGTACACAGGTTGGGACCTGCCAAGGTTGCCAAGCGTTCCGAAGCGCTTAGCGCTGGCGTTGTTGCGCGCCGCGCGGGCGGCGCCCCGGTCTCCCAGGCGCTGAAAACACTACGATAGGCGCAAATTTTCCTGTCCAGACACGAAATTTAATAACCCCCCAATTTCAACCAGCTCCAAAGGCCAATGAGCGACAAGAAAATAGCGACATGAAGAAACCACAAGCTAACCAGCATGCGGCGCAATCCACCAGGAAATTTTTTTACATCCTGAACGTCTAGAAGGCCTTTACGAACGCAAATCGCCCTCATCGACAACATCACGGATGCCGAGCCGGTACGCATCACTTTACCTACCAAACCTGCATGACCAAAAATCTTTTTATTACCAGAAACCATCAAACTATTAGAAAGCAACGACTCTATTTGACTCACATAGCGAACCGAGACATAAACCCATATAAATATGACTATGAACATAGCCACCATCAAGGGAAGGCCTAACCACCTGGCGTCGAACTCAATCATTGCGCCACCTCATATATCAACTCACCAAGCATTTCACCGATATCACCTACGATCGAACCGCCTGTAGCGCCACCCACGGCACCGCCAATGACAGTGCACGCGAGAGCCCCCGGACCGCCTGTCGTCACTCCAAGGAAAAGCACGCAACCAGTTCCCCCTAGAAATCCACCAATCGCCCCGCCAGTGATCGATCCCCCCGTACTGCCAACCAGAGAGACGCCTTCCACATATTTAGCCTTTCTGCAGTCTTCAGAGCGTCCAAAGGTACATGCATGATGGATACTCAGCCCTGTTGAAGCCACGTCGAGCCCCAAGCCGATATAAGTACCCTTCTTTATCAAATTGGCTGCTCTCGAGATTCCTGCGATCTTCTCGGCGTACCCAGCAATCTCACCCGTATGCAGGTAGCTCTTGGTTGATATCTCGAGGACTCTCTTCACCGAACCTCTATTTCGCAGGCCTGAACCGTGCGCAGCCAATTTATTCAGCTGCTCTTCTAGCTTCATGAATAAGGTCATTCGCCTGGCATAAAACTCATTACGCCCCTTAAATGTGCCATCTCTCAAATATTGACGATGTAAGACCTCAATATCTTCCAGGGTCTTCTTGATCGACTCAAGGTGCCTACTCCAGCCATCGCTTACAGCGCCAGCCCCCATGGAGGCGTGGGTGAGGAAACTTTTCAGCATCTCGTAGTTGTCCAGAAAGAAGTCATCCACCCCAGCACCATTGACCTCCAGCTGATGATGTATTCCCGCTGCCTTCGCCATTAAAAAAGCCTCATGGCTCGTACACAATGGCGTACTGGGGTCACCAACAATCACCAGTTCCCCTCCAACAACCACGCCATTGGCGATATGCGCATTTAGCACATCAAACTTGGCCCGCTGATTGGCCGACATGGGCGTGCCGGCCTTCAGCGACTCAAACGATTGCGCCTGAGGATTGATAAAGCTGCGTGCCTCGGACATGGTCGCACCTCACGCATACTTCTTGTTGGCGATGCGGTCCCAGCCGCCGGTCACGTTGCCGCCCGCGCTGCCGTCGCGGCGCTTCTGCCGCGTATAGGTGGTCTTGATGCGGCCGTAGTTCAATTGAATCACTTCTATCGGCACCCCGGCGCTGGCGCTCTGGGCGTAATCGGCGATGATCACTTCTTCGAGAATGACTTCGTAGTACTTGAGCTTTTCGGTACCGGCCCGGCACACCACCAGCTTCACTTCCTTCAGGTGCTGGCCGGCACAGCTGGCCTCAAGCAGCTTGCAGCTGGCGCTGTCCAGATACTTGGTAAAGGTGAAGTTGGTGAGCGTGGTCCGCCCGGAAGATGCGCCGCCCGCGGAGCTTGCGGTGGCAGAGGTGCTCTGGTTGGCGCCGAACTTGTAGCCGATGATCTCGATCCAGTTGGCGTACTGCTCGTCCAGTGCTTCGCCAGTGATCTCTGCGATTTGAATATAAGCATCGAAGGCCATGCTTACCTCTCCTTGGTAAGGATTGGGCTGATAACGACGGCATTTCGAGATCGCCGTCTTGAGGTTGTTCCCGAAGGCGAAGGGCGGATTGCGCTGCGTGCCCTCAGGTGCGATTGACCCTAGCTCCCCACACCTGGCGGGGCAATAGAACGCGAGCAAACAAGGCTACTTTGGGAAATTGCTTACAGATTTGCCGATGAAGTCAGCCCGCTCTCAAAGGGTTCGAGCAAATTTTTAGATCTCGACCAAGACCGTTGTGACGACAAAAAATCTCTGCACGCGATACTGGGGAAAAAGGGCTGCGGATTGTGTGTGGGGAGATTGGAGATTGCGCAAATCGAGCGCCGCCCGCGCGGCGCTCGGTCTCCCAAGGACCACCACCAAAGAAATCTTCCATCGGTCGCAAGCCCTGAACTTCCCTGCCCCCACAGCCCTCCACCGGGCATCACCACCGCCGGAGGTTGGAAGGATGAAACCGCTACTGCCCATAGCCTGTGCCACTGCCCTGCTCTGCGCCCTGCCCGCTTGGGCATGCACACGTGAAGAAGCAACGCAGAAACGTGAGGAGCTGGCCGGGCTGGTCACTCAGTTGACCGAGCAGAACCCGCAAAAGGCCAAGGAGATCAATGATGAGCTTCAGGGGATGGATCTGGGGACGGCGAGCAAGGACTTGCCCGACAAGTGTCAGCTGATCGACCAGCGGATCAAGGAGTTGAAACAGGCAGAGAAAAAAGCGGAGTGATCGTTCGTCGCCTGCGCACGCCCTTCGCAGATGCGAACTTGCGTCGCTTCTGCAAAGGGCCGGCGTGAGTCTTATTCAGCAGCAGGCTTGCGCTTCTTCAGCGGCGCCAGGCCGTCAGCACTGGCCAGAGGCGCGTTGGCCTTCGGCTTGGCAGTAGGCTTGCGCTTGGCGGCAGCTTTCTTGTCGCCAGTCTTCTTCTCGACCTTTTTCTTCTTGCTACCGGCCGCCTTGCCCGAGGCCTTGACCTTCTTCGGCCCGTTGTAGGTGCCCTTCACTTCCTTGATGACCCGGCGCTCGAACTGCTGCTTGAGGTAGCGCTCGATGCTCGACATCAGGTTCCAGTCGTTGTGGGTGATCAGCGAGATCGCCAGGCCTTCGCCACCGGCACGGCCGGTACGGCCCACACGGTGGACGTACTCGTCACCGCTGCGTGGCATGTCGAAGTTGATCACCAGGTCCAGGCCGTCGATATCCAGGCCACGGGCTGCCACGTCGGTCGCCACCAGCACTTTGGAGCTGCCCTGCTTGAAGCGCTCGATGGCCAGCTTGCGGTCCTTCTGGTCCTTTTCGCCATGCAGCACGAAGGCCTTCACGTCCTTGGCCACCAGGTGACCGTAGATGCGGTCGGCCATGGCGCGGGTGTTGGTGAAGATGATCGCCTTGTCGAAGGTTTCATTGGCCAGCAACCACTGCGCGATCTGCTCTTTATGCTGGTCGTGGTCGGCGGTAATGATCTGCTGGCGGGTGCCTTCAGCCAGTTGCGAGACACTGTTGAGCATCAGGTGTTCAGGGTCTTTCAGCACCTTGCCGATGATGTCGCGCAGGGCCGCGCCACCGGTGGTAGCCGAGAACAGCAAGGTCTGCTCGCGGTTTTCGCACTCTTTGCACAGGCGCTCCATGTCTTCGGCAAAGCCCATGTCGAGCATGCGGTCGGCTTCGTCCAGGATCAGGACCTGCACGTGGGACAGATCGAGGTTGCCGGCATTGAGCTGCTCGAGCAGGCGACCCGGGGTGCCGATCAGCACGTCGGGCACCTTGCGCAGCATGGCGGCCTGTTCCTTGAAGTCTTCGCCGCCAGTAACCAGGCCCGACTTGATGTAGGTGAACTGCGAGAACAGCTGCACCTGCTTGAGGGTTTGCTGGGCCAGTTCACGGGTCGGCAGCAGGATCAACGCGCGAATCTCGACACGCGGGCCGCTGAGGTCGACCAGACGGTTGAGCAGCGGCAGTACGAAGGCCGCCGTCTTGCCGCTGCCGGTCTGCGCAGTCACACGCAGATCACGCCCTTGCAGGGCCAGGGGGATGGCCGCGGCCTGCACCGGGGTTGGCTCGACAAATTTAAGCTCGGCCACGGCTTTAAGCAGGCGTTCATGCAGGGCGAATTGGGAGAACACGGAGGTAACCTCAGACAAGTGCGGGAAATTCAGTTGCATAGGGTAACGTTTTCTGCCGCCTTAGCCGAATTTCTTTTGGCAACTTTGTCGCTATCCGCGCTCTAATACAGCTTCGTTTCGCAACAAGACTGTACGCAAGCCCATGGATATCCAACAACTCTGGCGTGATTCCCTCGACCTGTGGGGCACCCTCGACCAACATCCAATGCTGCACGCCGCCATCGGCCTGGCGGCACTGCTGCTCATTTCCCTGATAGTCGGCCGCCTGGCGCGCTTCCTGGTACTGCAAGGCGGGCGCCTGCTGGCCCGTCAGCATGCGCTGAAGTGGCTGGACGACCTGCGCCACAACAAGGTATTCCACCGCCTGGCACAAACGACCCCGTCACTGGTGCTGCAATTCGGCCTGAAGCTGGTGCCTGAGCTGTCCGACACCGCCCAGCACTTCCTCGGCAATGTCGCCCTGGCCTTTACCCTGCTGTTCATGACCATGGCGCTGTCGTGCCTGCTGGATGCCCTGCTCGACATCTATGCCCGCACCGAACACGCCCGCACCCGCTCGATCAAGGGCTACGTGCAACTGGCCAAGTTGATGTTGTGGATCTTCGCCTCGATCGTCATCGTCGCCACCCTGATCGACCGCTCGCCGCTGTTGCTGCTGTCCGGCCTGGGTGCGATGTCGGCGGTGCTGCTGTTGGTGTACAAGGACACCCTGCTGTCATTCGTCGCCAGCGTGCAGTTGACCAGCAACGACATGCTGCATGTGGGTGACTGGATCGAAATGCCGCAGGTAGGCGCCGATGGCGACGTGGTAGACATCACCTTGCACACGGTGAAAGTGCAGAACTTCGACAAGACCCTCGTTTCCATCCCCACCTGGCGCCTGATGAGCGAGTCATTCCGCAATTACCGCGGCATGCAGCAGTCCGGTGGCCGACGGATCAAGCGCAGCCTGTTCATCGACGCCGGCGGCGTACGCTTTCTCTCCCGCGAAGAAGAGCAGCGCCTGAGCCAGGTGCGGCTGCTGGGTGACTACCTGACCGCAAAGCGCCAGGAACTGCAGAGCTGGAACGAGGCGCTGGGGCCGGTGGCGGAGCTGTCGGCCAACCGCCGCAAGCTGACCAATATCGGTACCTTCCGTGCCTTTGCCCTGGCTTACCTGCAGAACCACCCCAACGTGCACAAGAACATGACCTGCATGGTGCGGCAGATGCAGACCACGGCCGAAGGCGTGCCGCTGGAGATTTACTGCTTCACTACCACCACGGCGTGGGAAGAGTACGAGCGGATTCAGGGGGATATTTTCGACTACCTGCTGGCAGTGTTGCCGGAGTTCGGCTTGAGCCTGTATCAGCAGCCGAGTGGCAATGACATGCGGGTGGGGTTGGCGGGGCGCTCGGTTGAAGCGCTGCCGCATCGCCTGGAAGAAGTGAGCGAAGCTTGAGAGTGCCGGGGCTGCCTAGCAGCCCCCGGATCAAAGGGCGCGTCAGGCCTTGCCGGCCAGCGGCGCCTGTGCGCGCCCACCCAGGCGGCTCAGCCACACCGACGCCAGGATGATCCCCCCACCGATGAACAGCCGCCCCAGCGGCTCGTGCTGGTTCCAGATCAACAGGTTCAGCAGCAGCCCTACCGGCACATGCAGGTTGTTCATGACCGCCAGCGTACCGCCAGAAACCAGGCATGCACCTTTGTTCCACCAGTACAGCCCCAGCGCCGTCGGGCACAGGCCCAGGAACAGCAGCACCAGCCATTGCACATCCGTGCTCGGCAGGTGCTGAGTGTTGCCGAACAGCAAGAAGGCCGGCAGCACCACCAGCAACGCGCCGAGGTAAAAGTACCCGAAGCGGGCGTAGTGTGGCAGGTCACTGGGGTAGCGAGCGACCAGGTGACGGTACAGCACCTGGCCGGCAGCGTAGGTGAAGTTGGCCAGTTGCAGCAGCAGGAAGCCGATGAAGAACTCGCCGCTGATGCTGTCGAAGCGGATCACGGCGGCGCCGGCCACGGCGACCAGCGCGGCCACTAGCGCCCAAGCGTTGAAGCGCCGGTTCAGGGCATCTTCGATCAAGGTCACGTGTAGCGGCGTGAGGATCGTGAACAGCAGCACCTCCGGTACGGTAAGCACGCGGAAACTCAGGTACAGGCAGACGTAGGTGATGCCGTACTGCAACGCGCCGATCAGCAGCATCCAGCGCATGAAGCGCGGCTCGACGTGACGCCAGCGGGTCAGCGGCAGGAACACCAGGCCGGCCAGCAGCACCCTGGCGAGCACCGCAAAATAGCTGTCGACGTGCCCGGCCAGGTACTCGCCGATCAGGCTGAAGGAAAACGCCTGGATCAGCGCGACGATTATCAGGTAGCCCATGGTTGCCTCTCGTGAATCAAGGCGGCGACCTTAGCGGGTTGCGGCGAAGGAGTTCAACCATGAGGAATGTAGGGGCTGTACCGGCCTCTTCGCGGGCACGCCCGCTCCCACAGGGACCTGCAATATCTTCCGGCGTGTGGAGGCCCTGTAGGAGCGGGTTTACCCGCGAAGAGGCCAGCACTGATGCCCTAAAAATCCCAGGCATAAAAAAGCCCGGCCATACAAGCCGGGCAGGTACACCCAAAGGAGCAAAAACAGGTGTCAGGGTTGGGAATTCGTGAAGCCTCAGGCCACCGCCGCCAGCTTGGCCTTGGCCTGGCTGACGCCCTTCTCGTGGAACTCGCCGCTCATGTTCAGGCCTTCGGCATGGATGAAGTCGACATCGTGGATGCCGATGAACGCCATCACCTGGCGCAGGTACGGTTCCTGGTGGTCACTGCTGGCACCAGCATGGATGCCGCCGCGGGCAGTCAGGACGATGGCGCGCTTGCCGGTCAGCAGGCCTTGCGGGCCGGTCGGGGTGTACTTGAAGGTGATACCCGCACGCAGCACGTGGTCCAGCCAGGCCTTGAGAGTGCTGGGGATGGTGAAGTTGTACATGGGCGCCGCCATCACCAGCACGTCGGCAGCCAGCAATTCATCCGTCAGCTCGTTGGAACGGGCCAGGGCCTCCAGTTCGGCGGCGGTGCGCTGTTCTTCGGGCTTCATCCAGCCACCCAGCAGGTTGGCGTCCAGGTGCGGCACCGGGTTTACAGCCAGGTCACGCACGCTGATCTGATCGACTGGGTGAGCGGCCTGCCATTGCTGGATGAAATCCTTGGTCAGCTGACGGGAAACGGAATCCTGCTGGCGGGCGCTGCTTTCGATGATCAGTACGCGGGACATGGGGTGCCTCCATCGGCAAAAAGGGAGCGATTCGATGGAGGTGAGATTAAGGCTTGACCTATCGATAAAAAAGCGTAAAAAGTGGGCCCAATCTATCGATTAATCAGTTTATTTCGCACTGCAGTTCAAGGCGATGCGCAGTTTGATGATTTGTCGATTGAATTTGGCGGTGACATCGACGCTTTTACCCGCCGGTACGTTCACCCGGCGCACCCGCGGTGCCTCCGGCCCATTGCGAAAGGTCACCTTGCACGCCGCCGGGACCTGCCCATAGTTGTTGAGGGTGATGGCGCCAATGTCATAGGCCGTGTCATAGGCGGTGTAGTCGAGCTTGACCCCGGTCAGCTCCTTCTCTACATCGATGGGATAAGCCATGGCCCCGAGGGGCAGGCACATCAGTATTGCCGCACAACATTTCTTCATGGGCCGTTCTCCTTGAAAGAGCGCAGCTTAGGACAACAGGAGCGAAAGATGAAAGCGCCACGCGTAACCCTTGACCAGTGGCGAACCCTGCAAGCAGTGGTCGATCACGGCGGGTTTGCCCAGGCCGCCGAGGCCTTGCACCGCTCGCAGTCATCGGTCAGCTACACCGTGGCCCGCATGCAGGAGCAACTGGGCGTGCCGCTGTTGCGCATCGATGGCCGCAAGGCGGTGCTGACCGAAGCCGGCAATGTGCTGCTGCGCCGCTCGCGCCACCTGGTCAAACAGGCCAGCCAGCTCGAAGACCTGGCCCATCACATGGAACAAGGCTGGGAAGCCGAGGTGCGCCTGGTGGTCGATGCCGCCTACCCCAGTGCCCGCCTGGTGCGCGCGCTGGCTGCGTTCATGCCGCAAAGCCGCGGCTGCCGGGTGCGCCTGCGTGAAGAGGTACTGTCTGGCGTGGAGGAAGTGATGCACGAAGGCATCGCCGACCTGGCCATCAGCAGCTACAGCATCGGCGGCTACCTGGGTGCCGAATTGAGCGCAGTGGAGTTCATCGCCGTCGCCCACCCCGAGCACAGCCTGCACCGCCTGGGCCGTGAACTGACCTTCCAGGACCTGGAAAGCCAGCTGCAGGTGGTGATCCGCGATTCCGGCCGCGCCCAACCGCGTGACGTAGGCTGGCTGGGCGCCGAGCAGCGCTGGACCGTCGGCAGCCTGGGCACCGCCGCCACCTTCGTCAGCAGCGGCCTGGGCTTTGCCTGGCTGCCCCGTCACATGATCGAGCGTGAACTGCGCGAAGGCGTGCTCAAGCCCTTGCCACTGGATCAGGGTGGCAGCCGCCACCCACTGTTCTACCTTTACTCGAGCAAAGAGAAGACCCTGGGCCCGGCCACGCAGATTCTCATCGACCTGCTGCGCAATTTTGACACCGCGCCACTGGACGTGCCCTTCGCAGCCCCCCCGCAAGCCTGAGAGGACCGCGCCCATGGCCTATTTCGAACACGAAGGATGCACACTGCATTACGAGGAATATGGCCAGGGCGAACCCCTGGTATTGCTGCACGGGCTGGGCTCCAGCTGCCAGGACTGGGAGTTGCAGGTGCCAGTGCTCAGCCGCCACTATCGGGTGATCCTCATGGACATCCGCGGCCACGGTCGCTCCGACAAACCCGCTGACGGTTACCAGATCGCCACCTTCAGTGCCGACCTGCTTGCCCTGCTCGAACACTTGCACACAGGCCCGGTGCACTTCGTCGGCCTGTCCATGGGCGGCATGGTCGGCTTCCAGTTTGCCGCCGACCACCCGCAATGGTTGCGCAGCCTGTGCATCGTCAACAGCGCCCCCGAGGTCAAGCGCCGCACCCGCAGTGACTGGCTATGGTGGTTCAAGCGCTGGAGCCTGGCGCGCGTCCTCAGTGTCGAAACCGTCGGCAAGGGGCTGGCCGAGCGACTGTTCCCCAAACCACAACAAGCAGACCTGCGGCAGAAGATGGCCCAGCGCTGGGCGCGCAACGACAAACGCGCCTACCTCAAGAGCTTCGACGCTATCGTCGACTGGGGCGTGCAGGAACGCATCGGGCAGATTCGCTGCCCTACTCTGGTGATCGCCGCCGACCACGATTACACGCCGATACAACTCAAAGAGCGCTACGTCGCCCTAATACCCAACGCCAGGCTGGTCGTCGTCGACGATTCCCGGCACGCTACACCCCTCGATCAACCCGAGGTCTTCAACCAGACCCTGCTGCAGTTCCTCGCAGCCGCTTCCACCTCTCAAGGATCTTTGAGCCCATGCTGAAAAAACTCCTGCTCACCGCCTGCTCGGTTGCCTTCGCCACCAGTGTCATGGCTTCCGACAAGACCCCGCACGTCATGCTGGACACCAGCTTCGGCCAGGTCGAAATCGAGCTGAACGCCGAGAAGGCACCGATCAGTACCAAGAACTTCCTGGAGTACGTCGACAGCGGCTTCTACAACAACACCATCTTCCACCGCGTGATCCCGGGGTTCATGGTCCAGGGCGGCGGTTTCACTGACCAGATGGTGCAGAAGAACACCAACGACCCGATCAAGAACGAGGCCAGCAACGGCCTGCAGAACACCCGCGGCACACTGTCGATGGCGCGCACGTCCAACCCGAATTCAGCCACCAGCCAGTTCTTCATCAACGTCGCCGACAACGACTTCCTCAACCCGGGCCGCGACGCCGGTTACGCCGTGTTCGGCAAAGTGACCAAGGGCATGGAAGTGGTCGACCAGATCGTCAACTCGCCCACCACCATCAAAAAAGGCATGCGCGACGTACCGGCCGATCCGGTCTATATCAAGTCCGCCAAACGTATCGACTGACTGCAGCTTCACAAGGATGTGAAACCGCCTGAGGGTCGGACGAACAGGAGTGTTGTCGACCATGCTGTACCGTCGTTTCGAAAGACTGATCGATATTTTCCGCGCGGCACCGAGCGAAGCCCCACCGAGCACGGTGTGGCCGTTCTATCTGTACTACCTGCGCCAGGTATGGCCTGCTTTTCTCGCGCTGCTGGTGGTTGGCCTGTTCGCCTCGCTGATCGAGGTGGCGATGTTCAGCTACCTCAGCCGCATCATCGACCTGGCCCAGGGTACGCCCAATGCCAACTTCTTCAGCGAGCACAGCGGCGAGCTGATCTGGATGCTGGTGGTGATCCTGCTGCTGCGGCCAGTGTTCTTCGGCCTGCATGACCTGCTGGTGCACCAGACCATCAACCCTGGCATGACCAGCCTGATCCGCTGGCAGAACCATACCTACGTGCTCAAGCAGAGCCTGAACTTCTTCCAGAGCGACTTTGCCGGGCGCATTGCCCAACGCATCATGCAGACCGGCAACTCGCTGCGCGACTCCGCCGTACAGGCCGTGGACGCGCTATGGCATGTACTGATCTACGCCATTACGTCGCTGGTGTTGTTTGCCGAGGCCGACTGGCGCCTGATGCTGCCGCTGCTGTTGTGGATCATCGGCTACATCGCCGCGCTCTGCTACTTCGTGCCGAGGGTGAAGGAACGCTCGGTGATTTCTTCCGACGCCCGCTCCAAGCTCATGGGGCGTATCGTCGATGGCTACACCAACATCGCCACCCTCAAGCTGTTCGCCCACACCGACTACGAACAGCAATACGCTCGCGAAGCAATCCGCGAACAAACCGAAAAAACCCAGCTGGCCTCACGGGTGGTCACCAGCATGGACGTGGTCATCACCACGCTCAATGGCCTGCTGGTGGTCACTACCACCGGCCTTGCCCTGTGGCTCTGGAGCCAGTCGCTGATCACCGTTGGCGCCATCGCCCTGGCCACTGGCCTGGTGATCCGCATCGTCAACATGTCAGGCTGGATCATGTGGGTGGTCAACGGCATTTTCGAGAACATCGGCATGGTGCAGGACGGCCTGCAGACCATCGCCCAGCCGGTCACCGTCACCGACCCGCCCAATGCGCCGGCACTGAAGGTCAGCCGCGGCGCGGTGCGTTTTGATGACGTCGACTTCCATTACGGCAAGGCTGCCAATGTCATCGAAGGGCTCAACCTGGACATCCGCCCTGGTGAGAAAATTGGCTTGATCGGCCCATCCGGGGCAGGCAAGTCGACCCTGGTCAACCTGCTGTTGCGCCTGTACGACGTGCAGGGTGGGCGCATCCTGATCGACGGCCAGGACATTGCCGAGGTCAGCCAGGCCAGCTTGCGTGCGCAGATCGGCATGATCACCCAGGACACCTCGCTGCTGCACCGTTCGATCCGCGACAACTTGCTGTATGGTCGCCCAGACGCCAGCGAGGCGGAGTTGATAGAAGCCGTGCGCCGTGCCCGCGCCGACGAGTTCATCCCGCAACTGTCGGACGCCCAGGGGCGTACCGGCTTCGATGCCCATGTGGGGGAGCGCGGGGTCAAGTTGTCGGGCGGTCAGCGTCAGCGTATCGCCATTGCCCGGGTACTGTTGAAGAATGCGCCGATCCTGATCATGGACGAAGCCACTTCAGCGCTGGATTCGGAAGTGGAAGCGGCGATCCAGGAAAGCCTGGAGACGCTTATGCAGGGCAAAACGGTGATTGCCATCGCCCACCGGCTGTCGACCATTGCCCGGATGGACCGGCTGGTGGTGCTGGACAAGGGGCGAATTGCCGAGAGTGGCAGCCACAGTGAGTTGCTGGAGCAGCAAGGGCTGTATGCCCGATTGTGGCACCACCAGACCGGAGGCTTTGTCGGGGTCGATTGACACCTGTGCGGCCTCTTCGCGGGCTCGCCCGCTCCCACAGGATCACCACAGGCCATCAGAACTGTGCAATACCTGTGGGAGCGGGCAAGCCCGCGAAAAGGCCGGCACAGGCAACACAAAACGCTCAGTCCCGGCGGTAGGGCAACATCCCCCGCGCCTCCTCGGCATACCCCTTGACCCCTTCCCGTTCCTGGAGCAGAAAGTCCTCCACCGCCCGCCGCAACCCCGGGTGCAGCAGGTAATGCCACGACCGCGTCAACACCGGCTCGAAACCGCGAATCAACTTGTGCTCACCCTGCGCCCCGGCATCAAACCGCTGCAGCCCTTCGGCAATGGCAAAGTCCATGCCCTGGTAGAAACACGTCTCGAAATGCAGCCGGTCAAACTCATCCAGGCAGCCCCAGTAGCGGCCAAACAGGCTATCACCGCCCACGAGGCTCAAGGCCATCGCCACATCTCGCCCACCCTGGCGGGCCATCACCACGCGCAACGCTTCGGGCATGCGTTCGGCCAGCAGGCTGAAAAACTCGCGGGTCAGGTAAGGCGCCCGACGGCGTACCGCATAGGTGTTGGCGTAACACAGGAAGACGAAGTCCCACTGTGCTTCATCCAGTTCGTCGCCCCGATACCAGCGAAAATCGATGCCTTGCCCCGCCACCTGCTCGCGCTCCTTGCGCATCTGCTTGCGCTTGCGCGAGCTGAGGCTGTCGAGAAAGTCCTGAAAGTCGCGGTAACCGTGATTGCGCCAATGGAACTGGCAACCCAACCGTTCCATCCAGCCCGGCAAGCCAGCCATCTGCGCATCCAGCTGCGGGTCGGTGAAGTTGATGTGCGCCCCTGACAACCCACCCTTACCCAGGTATTCCGGTAGCGCCTGCAGCACCAGCAAGCCGTCGGCTGGGTCAGCAGCCAGCAAACGCGGGCCACTGACCGGACTGAACGGTACAGCGCCAAGCAGTTTTGGATAGTAGGCGATACCGGCCCGCTGACAAGCATCGGCCCAACCATGATCGAACACATACTCGCCAAACGAGTGCCACTTGCGGTACGCGGGCAACAGCGCCCGCACCTGCCCGTCACGCTCCAGCACCAGGTGCTCGCTGGCCCAGCCGGTGTTGCGCGCCACGCTGCCGCTGTCCTCCATTGCACTGAGAAAAGCATGGCGCAGGAAGGGTTGACCGGCTGGCACAAGGGCATCCCAGGTGGCCGTCGGAAGATCACGCAGATGGGCAAGGCTGTACAGGCTGGTCACGTTTTCGGCTCGCTGTCTGAAGACCGTCAGTATCCCCAAGGAAGGCCCGCCGCTCAAATGACGATCGACGGGTTGATCCCTTCATTCTCAATTACTTAACAACAGTGCCACTAATCAGACATTAATCTGTCATTGGCCCCCGCAATACTTGCGCCTGTTTTCCGGATCCACAGAACCTGTCTACTCAGGCCCTTTCCGAAGACATGCCAATGCAGGGGCAGGCGCTCGAGCCTCCCCCATTTTTTTCAGTAGGGAGAACCTTATGCGTCTTGTTTCCACACTTACCGGAGTAAGCCTCACCGGCATGATGCTGGCCCTGAGTGCCCCGGCCAGTGCTGCTGTCGACGCCAAGCTGCTCGAAATGCTCCGCGCCAATGGCTCGATCAACCAGGCGCAGTACAACGAACTGCAGGGCGACCTGGCAAAAGAAACCAAGGAAAAGGCCGACCAGAAAGCTCAGTCCGAACGTATGAGCTCCTTTGAACAAAAAGTGGCATGGGCCGCCAAGACCCAGATCAAAGGTGACGTACGCCTGCGTTACGAAGACGTCAACGTCGACGACCCGAACAGCAGCAGCGGCAACCAGGACCGCCAGCGCGTGCGTGCCCGTGTCGGCTTCTACAGCGAGATCAACCCGCAGGTCGACGCAGGGGTTCGTATAGCCACTGGCAGCAGCGCCGACCGGCGCTCGACCAACCAAAGCCTCGATAACTACTTCGACAAGAAGTCGCTGTGGGTCGACCTGGCCTACCTCGACTGGCACCCGACTGCAGTCCCTAACCTGCACCTGATTGGCGGCAAGATGCCACAGCCTTGGGTGAGCATGGGCGACATCATCTGGGATGGCGACATCAACCCGGAAGGTGTGGCTGCCACTTACAAGGCTGACCTGGGTGGGGCCGAGGTCTTTGCCAGCGCCGGTCAGTACACCCTGAAGGATAACGTCGATGGTGACGGCGTCCAGTACAAGCACGATGCGCAGGTCTACCACGGACAGCTGGGCGCCAAGTTCGCGCCGGCCGACGTGCTCAAGCTCACCGTGGGTGCCAGCATCTATGGTTACGACAACGACAAGGAAGCAGCCATCCTGCAGTCGTTCGGCAACACCACCAACGAGTTCAATCTGGTGGAAGGCTTTGGCCAGATCGATTTCACCGGCTTGGCCATTCCGTTGTCGGCCTATGGCCAGTACGTGAAGAATACCGAGAGCACCGATGGCGAAGATCAGGCCTGGCTGGCTGGCTTGAAAACCAAAATGGGCGCCTGGAGCCTGGACTACAACTACCGCGATGTGCAGCGTAACGCGGTGGTCAGCCTGTTCACCGATTCGGACTTCGGCAACGGCTTCACCGGTTCGCGTGGTCACAAGTTCAAGGTCGGTTACGAGATCGACAAGAACTTCTCCCTGGGTGCTGCCTATCTGATGGCCAAGACCGACCTGTCGCAGCTGCCGAACAGCAATGCTGACGTAGACACCCTGCAGGTTGATCTGGAAGCCAAGTTCTAAGCGACACCCTGCTCTGCTTCACCTGAAGCGGGAAATGCCGACCCCATCCGGCGTTTCCCGCTTTTTTGCCTGCCAGAAATGCATCGGCCACTTTCTACCGGGCGTTCACCGGTGCCGGCGCTACCGTATTCGCGGGTGAACCCGCTCCTACAACGGTCGGTGGTGTACACGCATGGGCGGTCCGGCACGGCC
Organism: Pseudomonas sp. VEM90; assembly: GCF_054611535.1. Lineage (NCBI taxonomy): Bacteria > Pseudomonadati > Pseudomonadota > Gammaproteobacteria > Pseudomonadales > Pseudomonadaceae > Pseudomonas > Pseudomonas sp. VEM90. The sequence goes on from NZ_JBTRAR010000005.1 coordinate 48,509, forward strand.
CGTCGTAGGAGCGGGTTTACCCGCGAAAGGGCCGGAACAGGCTTCTGCTCAATCAGCGCTTGCGCAGAATCACGCTACCAATCGAATACCCCGCACCAAACGAGCTCAACACGCCCAACGAGCCCTTGGCCAGGTCATCCTGATACAGGTGGAAGGCAATCACCGACCCCGCCGAGCTGGTATTGGCGTAACGGTCCAGAATCACCGGTGCCTCTTCCTCGGCCACCTCACGCCCCAACAGTTTCTTGACGATCAGCTGGTTCATGCTGAGGTTGGCCTGGTGCAGCCAGAAGCGCTTCACGTCGCCCGGTTGCAGCCCGTTCTCCTGCAGGTGCTCACCGATCAGCTCGGCCACCTTCGGGCACACCTCGCGGAACACCTTGCGGCCTTCCTGGATGAACAGCTTGTCCGCAGCGCCTTCGCCCTCTTCCGCCGCACGGTTGAGGAAGCCGAAGTTGTTGCGGATGTTGTTGGAGAACTCAGTCCAGAGCTTGCTGCTGACGACGTCGAACTGGTGCGCCGAAGTGGCCTGGTCGGCACGCTCCAGCAACACGGCGGTGGCAGCATCGCCAAATATGAAATGGCTGTCGCGGTCACGGAAGTTGAGGTGGCCAGTGCACACTTCGGGGTTGACCATCAGCACTGCCCGCGCCTGGCCCAGCGCTACGCTGTTGGCGGCGGTCTGGATGCCGAAGGTGGCCGACGAGCAGGCCACGTTCATGTCGAAGGCAAAACCCTGGATACCCAGTGCCTGTTGCACTTCGATGGCGATGGCCGGGTACGGGCGCTGCAAATTGGAGCAGGCGACGATCACCCCGTCGACATCGGCCGCCGTTCGGCCAGCGCGCTGCAGGGCCTGACGGGCAGCGGCCACGGCCATTTCACAGAGCACCGACGGTTCATCGTTGCTGCGCTCGGGCAGGCGCGGCTTCATGCGCTGCGGGTCTAGGATACCGGCCTTGTCCATGACAAAACGGCTCTTGATGCCCGAGGCCTTTTCGATAAACGCCGCGTCGGAGAGCGGCGCCGCTTCGACCTCTCCGCGCTCGATGGCGGCAGCGTTGTCCTGGTTGAACTGCTGCGACCAGGCGTTGAAGGAAGCCACCAGCTCTTCGTTGGAAATGCTCTGGGCCGGGGTGTACAGGCCGGTGCCGCTGATCACGACGTTATGCACGGTCGTTCCTCTGGTCAAAGGCCATCGCCACAAGGCGCTGGCTGGGAATATGACAGGTTAATGGCACTTTAGTGCCAATTCAGGGGCGTACATTTACCCCCGCAGGGCGGGCTTACCCGCCAAGGGCCGCAAAGCGGCCCCAAACGCCCCAAAGTTTGCCACAAATAATGAAGGTTAGCCTTCCACCTGACTCCATTGTTTGCTCAATCGCTTGTCAGAAATCGGCACCTTGGTCCCCAACTGCTGGGCAAACAGCGACACTCGATACTCTTCCAGCCACCAGCGGTACACGGTCAGTTGCTCATCGCGCTTGCCTTCCTGGGCATGCTTGTCGGCACGGGCCTTGTACTGCGTCCACAAATTGGCCAGCTCGCCGCTCCACACCCGGTCCTTCTGTACTTGCGAGCCAAGTTTCTCGAGGCGCAATTCAACCGCCTTGAGGTAACGCGGCAACTCCTTGAACCACACCCCAGGCGTTTCGCGCACAAAGCCCGGGTACACCAGGTTGCCTAGCTGCTGTTTGATATCGTTCAGTGCCACCGCTTGGCTCAGGTCGATCTTGCCCTTGAAGCGCTTCTGCAGCCCATGCCACAGCTTCAGCACTTCCAGGGTCTGCCTGGCCAGGCGCTCGGCATGCTCGGCCCAGCTGCCGCGCTTGCGTTCAGCCAGCCCGGCCAAGGCCGCGCCATCACGTGGCAACGGTTGTTCGCCTTCGAGGATGCAACTGTCCAGGCTAGCCAGCAGAATGTCTTCGACCAGCGCCTCTACTCGCCCCATTTCACGGTACAGCAGGCCCAGCTCGGTCAGCCCCGGCAGCTTGCCGCGCAGGAACTTGGCCGGCTCGGCCAACTGCTGCAGCAATAGCCGTTGCAATGCGCGGCGGTGCTGAAACTCGGCTTCGGCCTGGGTCGAGAAGCGCCCTTCACGCACGGTGCCGTTGTCTTCCACCAGTGCCGGGTACACGGTCATCGACAGGCCGGCGATCTTCTGCTGGGCGGTCTGCTTCACTTCGCTGAAGGCCTTGGCCTGCACCGGCTGCTCACCCTTGGCGTCACGCGGCACGGCCAAGGCAGCCTGGCTGGCGGCAGCAAAGCGCGCGGTCAGTTCTGCCAGGTCACGGCCTTCGCCAAGGAACTTGCCCTGACCATCGACCACTTCGATGTTCATGCGCAGGTGGCCTTCGACCTGGTTGACCGACTCGTCCCAGGCCTCATCCGACACACGTGCCCCGGTCATGCGCAACAACTCCTGGCCCAGGGCCTGCGGTAGCGCCCCTTGGCCGAAGGTCATGCGCGCCAGCGAAGCCTTGACGAAGTCTGGCACCGGGACGAAGTTCTTGCGCAGGGCCTTGGGCAGGTTGCGCACCAGCGCCACGCACTTGGCCTCCAGCAGACCTGGCACCAGCCACTCCAGGCGCTCGCCCGGCAGGCTCGGCAACAGCGGCGCCGGCACCCGCACCGTCACACCATCGCGGGGGTGGCCGGGCTCGAAGTGGTAGCTCAGCGGCAGACGCAAATCGCCCACCTGCATACTGTCGGGGTACTGTGCGGCGGTCACTTCGCTGGCCTCGCGGGCCAGCACGTCCTCCTCGCGCATGATCAGCAGGTTGGCGTCCTTTTGGCTGCCCATGCGGTACCAACTGTCGAAGGTCGCCGTCTGGTGGATTTCTGCCGGCAGGCGCGCTTCGTAAAAAGCGTACAGCGTTTCTTCGTCAGCCAGAATGTCACGCCGGCGAGCCTTGGCTTCCAGCTCGTCCAGCTCTTCAAGCAGGCGCTTGTTGGCCGTCAGGCACTTGGCCCGCGACTGGATTTCGCCACCCACCAGGCCTTCGCGGATAAACAGCTCGCGCGAGGTCGCCGGGTCGATCGGGCCGTAGTGCACTGGCCGGCGGCCGACCAGGATCAGGCCGTAGAGGGTGATCTGCTCGTAGGCCACCACCTGCCCGCGCTTCTTCTCCCAGTGCGGCTCGAAATGGTTTTTCTTGATCAGGTGGCCGGCCAGCGGCTCGATCCAGTCCGGCTCGATCTTGGCCACCATGCGCGCATACAGCTTGGTGGTTTCGACCAGCTCGGCAGCCATGACCCACTGCGGGCGCTTGCGCCCCAGGCCCGACGACGGATGCACCCAGAAGCGCCGCTGGCGGGCGCCCTGGTAGTCGCCCTCTTCGGTTTTCTGGCCGATCTGGCTGAGCAGCCCGCTGAGGATCGCCTTGTGCAGCTTCTGGTAATCGGTCGGTTCCTTGTTCACCGTCAGTTGCAGGTCGCGGCAAATCAGCGCCAACTGACGATGAGCATCACGCCACTCGCGTAGGCGCAGGTAGTTCAGGAACTGCTTGCGACACCAGTTGCGCAGCGGGTTGGCGGTCAGCGCCTGGCGTTGTTCCTCGAAGCCACGCCACAGGTTGACCAGCGCAGCGAAGTCCGAGTCCACGTCCTTCCACTGTGCGTGCGCCTGATCGGCGGCCTGCTGGCGTTCTGGAGGGCGTTCACGCGGGTCCTGCACCGACAGCGCGCTGGTGACGATCAGCACTTCCTGCAGGCTGCCCAGGCGTGCGCCTTCAAGCAGCATGCGGCCCAGCCGAGGGTCGATCGGCAAGCGCGCCAACTGGCGGCCAATTGGCGTCAGCTGGTTCTCGCGGTTGACCGCCGAAAGCTCCTGCAACAGGTTGAAGCCGTCGCTGATGGCTTTGCCATCTGGCGGCTCGATGAACGGGAAGGCATCGATTGCACCCAGGCGCAGGTGCAACATCTGCAGGATCACCGCCGCCAGGTTGGTGCGCAGAATCTCCGGGTCGGTAAACGCTGGCCGGCTGTTGAAGTCCTCTTCGCTGTAGAGACGCACGCAAATGCCAGGCTCGACCCGGCCGCAACGGCCTTTACGCTGGTTGGCACTGGCCTGTGACACTGCCTCGATCGGCAGGCGCTGGACCTTGGCGCGGTAGCTGTAGCGGCTGATGCGCGCAGTACCGGTGTCAATCACATAGCGGATGCCCGGCACAGTCAGCGAGGTTTCGGCGACGTTGGTGGCCAGCACCACGCGGCGCCCGGTGTGCGGTTGGAAGATACGCTGCTGCTCGGCCGGTGACAGGCGCGCGTACAGCGGCAAAATCTCGGTATGGCGCAGTTGCGCCTTGCGCAGAATCTCGGCGGCATCACGGATTTCCCGCTCGCCCGGCAGGAAGATCAGCACATCGCCGGGGCCCTTGCCTTCGCTGCGTTCGTGCTGCGCCAGCTCATCGAGGGTGGCAAGGATGGCCTGATCGACGGTGAGGTCGTCCTCGATCTGGTTGCCCTCTTCGTCCTGTTCGCTGGTCAGCGGGCGGTACCAGGTGTCCACCGGGAAGGTGCGCCCGGACACCTCGATGATCGGTGCGCCGTCGAAGTGCCTGGAAAAGCGCTCCAGGTCGATGGTGGCCGAGGTAATGATCAGCTTCAGGTCCGGTCGGCGATGCAGCAACGTTTTCAGGTAGCCGAGCAGGAAGTCGATGTTCAGGCTGCGCTCGTGCGCTTCGTCGACGATGATCGTGTCGTAGCGTTCAAGGAAGCGGTCGTGCTGGGTTTCGGCCAGGAGGATGCCGTCGGTCATCAGCTTGACCAAGGTGTTGGAATCGCTCTGGTCTTCGAAACGCACCTGGTAGCCGACCAGCGCGCCCAAGGGCGTGCCCAGCTCTTCGGCGACCCGCGCTGCCACGCTACGCGCTGCGATCCTGCGTGGCTGGGTATGGGCGATCAACCCATGGCTGCCACGGCCAAGCTCAAGGCAGATCTTCGGCAACTGGGTCGTCTTGCCAGAGCCGGTTTCGCCGGCAATCACCAACACCTGGTTTTCGGCCAGGGCCTTCTTGATTTCGTCACGCTTGGCGGCGATGGGCAGGTTGTCGTCGTAGCGTACGGTCGGCACGCTCTGCTGACGCGCGGTGACCTGAGCGCAGGAGGCCTGGACCTTCTCCACCCACTGCGCCAGCTTCGCCTCGTCGGGGCGCTTGCGCAGTTCGTGCAGTTGCCGGCGCAGGCGATGGCGGTCGGCAATCATGGCGTGGTCGAGGTTTTGCAGCAGTTTGTCGATGGCGTGGTCAGTCATGGGGCTTTTTAGTGATGCAGGTGAGCCTGCTTTTTCATGATCGGCATTCGGAAAGTCGGGCGATTGTCGCAGATTTGCGGATTCTCTGCTGCCTGCACGCTCCCACTTTGACCGTGATGCTTTCAACACGAATGTTTAGCCAAGTGCGATGTAAAGGTTGCCATTCACTGCTTTAATCAACCTTACGCCGCATGTGAGTATCAAAGGCATGACTCCCGCCCAGCCCATCGCCCCACCGTCGTCCCGCCCTTCGCTGCCGAAGGCCCGGAGGCGTGCCGGGGAAAATCCGCTGGTCCACATCATCCTCGCCTTCTGGGCCTTGTGGCACTGCCGTCACGCGCGCCCACCGGACACCTCGCTCACGCCATTGTGACCAAACCCGGCCACCTTCTGGCCGTTTGACTCAACCGGGCCGCCTGCTTGCGCGGTGGCCCTGCGCGTCTATGAGCGAATTGATCATGCACTTTGCCCCTGTAGAGCAGGCTACCCGTTTTCTGGCCGACAACCCCGATATCGAGCTGTTCGAACTGTTCATCCTCGACGCCAACGGCGTGCCACGCGGCAAGCTGTTGCACCGCGAGGAACTGCTGGCCGTGTACCAGACCGGCCGGCCACTGCCCAGCACCATCCTGGGCCTGACCCTCAATGGCGACGACGTGGAAAACTCCGGCCTGGTGTGGGACGTCGGTGATATCGACTGCCGTGCCTACCCGCTTGACGGCAGCCTGGTGCGCCTGCCCTGGCGCCGGGTGCCAACTGCCGCAGTGCAGGTGAGCATGCACCCCAGCGAGGGGCTGCCGGCCAGCATCGCTGACCCACGCCATGTGCTGCTGCGCACCATCGAAGCGCTGAAGGCTGACGGTTATCACCCGGTGATGGCCTGCGAGCTGGAGTTCTACCTGCTTGACCAGCAGCGTGATGCCCAAGGCCGCCCACAACCGGCGCTGGACAACGATGGTGGTCGCCCCCGCAGCACCCAGGTCTATGGCCTGCGCGAACTGGAGCAGATCGAACCGTTCCTCGCCGACCTGTACGCTGCCTGCAAGGCCCAAGGCATCCCGGCGCGCACGGCCATTTCCGAGTACGCCCCCGGCCAGGTAGAAATCACCCTGGAGCATGGCGATGCGCTGCAGGCGATGGACCAGGCGGTGCGCTACAAGCGCCTGGTAAAAGGTGTGGCCCATGCCCACGGCATGCAGGCTTGCTTCATGGCCAAGCCATTCGCCCAACTGGCCGGCACCGGCATGCACATGCACCTGAGCCTGGCCGACAGCGCTGGCAACAACCTGTTCGCCAGTGAAGACAAGGCCGGCACCCCGTTGCTGCGCCAGGCCGTGGCCGGCATGCTGCGTCACCTGCGCGACTCGCTGTTGCTGTTCTGCCCCAACGCCAACTCGTACCGCCGTTTCCAGGCCAACAGCTATGCGCCCCTGGCGCCAACCTGGGGCGTGGACAACCGCACCGTGAGCCTGCGTGTGCCAGGTGGCCCGGCCAACAGCCGGCATGTGGAGCACCGCATCTGTGGCGCTGATGCCAACCCTTACCTGGCTGCTGCGGCGATCCTTGCTGCCAGCCACCGGGGCATCCGCGAACAGCTTGACCCAGGCGCCCCCGTTGAAGGCAACGGCTATGCCCAGGCCACCGAACACCTGCCCACCGACTGGCTGACCGCCCTCGACGCCCTGCAACATTCCGATTGGGCCCGCGAAGCATTGGGCGAAGACTTCCTTGGCGTGTACCTGAAGGTCAAGCGCGCCGAGTACCGCCAGTTCATGGCCGAAGTCAGCGAACAGGACTGGCGCTGGTACCTGCACCAGGCCTGAGCCCCCACATAACAAGGAACACCCATGAACGCAGCATTGAACAACGGCCCGGCGCAGCGCGCGCCGTCCTATTACAGCGCTACCCTCAACGACCACAGCGAGTACCCGCAACTCAAGGGCACAGTGCAGGTGGATGTGGCGATCATCGGCGGTGGCTTTACGGGCGTGGCCACGGCGGTGGAACTGGCCGAGCGCGGCCTGAAGGTCGCCATCGTCGAAACCAACCGCATCGGCTGGGGCGCCAGCGGGCGCAACGGTGGCCAGGTCACCGGCAGCCTGTCGGGCGACGAGGCCATGCGCGCGCAGATGCGCAACCACCTGGGCGCCGAAGTCGACGATTTCATCTGGCACTTGCGCTGGCGCGGGCACCAGGTGATCGAGCAACGCGTGGCGCGCTATGGCATCGATTGCGACCTCAAGCGTGGCCACCTGCATGCAGCCATGAAGCCTTCGCACATGAACGAGCTGCGTGCGTTCGAGGCCGAAGCACGACGCCGTGGCATGGGCGAGCAGGTGCAACTGCTCGACCGCTCTGCAGTGGCGGAGCATCTGCAAAGCCCGCTTTATCTGGGCGCGCTGAAGAACATGCGCAACCTGCACCTGCACCCACTCAACCTGTGCCTGGGCGAAGCCCGTGCCGCGCATGGCCTGGGTGCACTGATATTCGAAAATTCGGAAGTGCTGGACATCGTCCACGGCCCGCGCCCGGCGGTGGTTACCGCCCACGGCCGGGTGGAAGCACGCCAGGTGATGTTGGCCGGTGATGTGTATCACAAGCTGGAAAAGCGCCAGCTCAAGGGCAAGATCTTCCCGGCCATGGGCGGTATCGTCACCACCGCGCCCCTGGGTGAGCTGGCCGAGCAGATCAACCCACAGGACCTGGCGGTGTACGACTGCCGCTTCGTCCTCGACTACTATCGCCTGACAGCCGACAAACGCCTGCTGTTCGGCGGCGGCGCCAACTACTCCGGCAAGGATTCACGCGACATCGAAGGCGAATTGCGCCCCTGCATCGAACGCACCTTCCCGGCATTGAAGGGGGTGCCGATCGAATTCCAGTGGAGCTGCGCCATGGGCATCGTGGTCAACCGCATTCCGCAGTTGGGCAAGCTGTCGGACAACGTGTGGTACTGCCAGGGTTACTCAGGGCACGGCATCGCCACCAGCCACATCATGGGTGAGATCATGGCCGAAGCGTTGACCGGAACGCTGGAGAAGTTCGACACCTTCGCCCAGTGCAAGCATGTGCGGGTGCCGATGGGGGACTTGCTGGGGAACCCGCTGCTGGCGGCGGGGATGTGGTACTACCAGATGCTCGAGAAGCTGCGCTGAGTTGCGCGGATGTAGGAGCGGGTTTACCCGCGAAAGGGCCGGCCCTGCTGACCGATCTCCACCCGCCGTTCACCGTTGTCGCCACTACCGTATTCGCGGGTAAACCCGCGCCTACAGGGGCTCACAATGTCTGAAGACGGCGCCGCATCTTATTGTGGGGCCTTGTGTCGCGAAAGGGGCGCATAGCGCCCCCAACCATTGTCGCATCGCCGCCAAAATCCCAGGGCCGCTTCGCGGCCCTTTCGCGACACGAGGCCGCTGCCACACTGAGCGTGCAGGCTTATGGTCAGGCGATTTTCTTCAAGCCTTGCTTCTTGAGCTCTTCATCACGCAGTTCGCGGCGCAGGATCTTGCCCACGTTGGTGGTTGGCAGCGAATCGCGGAACTCGATATGGCGCGGTACCTTGTAGCCGGTAACGTTGGCACGCATGTGCTCCATCACCTGTTCCTTGGTCACGGTCATGCCCGGCTTGACCACGATGAAGACCTTGATCACTTCACCCGACTTCTCGTCCGGCACACCAATGGCTGCGCACTGCAGCACGCCCGGCAAGGCCGCCAACACATCTTCCAGCTCGTTGGGGTACACATTGAAGCCCGAGACCAGAATCATGTCTTTCTTGCGGTCGACGATACGCATGTAGCCATCGGCCTGTATCAGGGCGATGTCACCGGTCTTCAGCCAGCCTTCGCTGTCGAGAATCTCGGCCGTGGCGTCTTCACGCTGCCAGTAGCCCTTCATCACCTGCGGGCCCTTGACGCACAGTTCGCCCACCTCGCCAAGCGGCAGCTCTTTGCCGGCGTCGTCGATGATCTTGCACAGGGTCGACGGCACCGGAATACCGATAGTACCCACCTGGTTCGCTTCCGACGGGTTCACCGCCGCCACCGGGCTGGTTTCGGTCATGCCGTAGCCTTCGCAGATGGCGCAACCGGTAACGGCCTTCCAGCGCTCGGCCACACTCAGCTGCAGGGCCATGCCACCCGACAGCGTGATCTTCAGCGCCGAGAAATCCAGGGCACGGAATGCCTCGTTGTTGCACAGGGCAACGAAAAGGGTGTTGAGGCCGACAAAGCCGCTGAACTTCCACTTGCCCAGTTCCTTGACCATCGCCGGCAGGTCTCGCGGGTTGCTGATCAGCACGTTGTGGTTGCCGATCAGCATCATCGCCATGCAATGGAAGGTAAACGCATAGATGTGGTACAGCGGCAGCGGGGTGATGAGGATTTCGCAGCCTTCGTGCAGGTTGGAGCCCATCAGTGCCCGGCACTGCAGCATGTTGGCCACCAGGTTGCGGTGGGTCAGCATGGCGCCCTTGGCCACGCCGGTGGTACCGCCGGTGTATTGCAGCACCGCCACGTCGTTGGCCTGCGGGTTGGCTTCGGTCACTGGCTGGCCCTTGCCCAACGCCAGGGCGTCATTGAAACGCACGGCCTGCGGCAGGCTGTAGGCCGGCACCATCTTCTTCACGTACTTGATCACGCTGTTGATCAACAAGCGCTTGAGTGGCGGCAGCAGGTCGGCCACTTCGGTGACGATAACGTGCCTGACCTGGGTTTTTGGCAGCACTTTCTCGGCCAGGTGAGCCATGTTGGCCAGGCACACCAGGGCCTTGGCACCGGAGTCGTTGAACTGGTGTTCCATCTCCCGCGCGGTGTACAGCGGGTTGGTGTTGACCACGATCAGCCCGGCACGCATGGCACCGAAGACCGCGACCGGGTATTGCAGGACATTGGGCAATTGCACGGCAATGCGGTCACCCGGCTTGAGGTCGGTATGCTGCTGCAGCCAGGCGGCAAACGCCCCCGACAACGCATACAACTCGCCATAAGTGATAGTCTTGCCCAGGTTGCTAAAGGCCGGTTTGTCGGCAAAGCGTTGGCAGGATTGCTTGAGTACCGCCTGGATATTGGGGAATTCGTCAGGATTGATTTCCGCCGTAATCCCGGCTGGGTACTTATCCTTCCAAAAATTTTCGATCATGGAAGCCCACTCCTTCAGCAACAGCGAAGTTCGATTCACGCGTCGATGCGCTTATTATTGATATGAGATGACGGTTCGTTGCAAACCGGATCATCTGGAAGCGGGCCGAGAGTAACAGCTTTGTCCGGGGTCGCCTAGAGGCCAAAACAGGCCTTACGGTCACAAAAATGACTCAATGAACAATACAGGTCATTTTTAGAGTAATTATCCAAAATGTCGCAGATAAGGCTGTATAGAGCCTGTTAGAGCGGTTTAAGGCATTCGCGGGTAAACCCGCTCCTACATTGGGCGGTGTAGGAGCGGGTTACCCGCGAAGACGCCATCCCCGTATCAAGCTATATCGCGCAACTCCCGCCGCAATATCTTGCCCACCGGCGTCATCGGCAACGATTCGCGCAGCACGATGTGCTTGGGTACTTTGTAGCCGGTGAAGTTGGCCTTGCAGTAGGCCTTCAGCTCATCAACGCTCACCCCGCCCTCGCGCGGCACCACGAACAGCTTGACCGCCTCGCCTGAACGCTCGTCCGGCACGCCGATAGCCGCACAGTTGGCGACCTTGGGATGCCCCATCACCACATCCTCGATTTCGTTGGGGTACACATTGAAGCCCGAGACGATGATCATATCCTTCTTGCGGTCGACGATGCGGGTGAAGCCGTCCGGGTCGATCACCGCGATATCACCGGTCTTGAACCAGCCTTCTGCATCCAGTGCCTGGGCCGTTGCCTCGGGCTGCTGCCAGTACCCCTTCATGACCTGCGGGCCTTTGATGCAAAGCTCGCCCCGCTCGCCCAGCGGCAGTTCGTTGCCGTCATCATCGATGACCTTGAACGCAGTACCCGCCACAGGGATGCCCACCGTCCCCAGACGCGCCAGCTGGCCGTATGGGTTGGTGCTGGCTACAGGCGAGGTTTCTGTCAGGCCGTAGCCTTCAACGATGCGGCACCCGGTAAGGTTTTCCCAGCGCTCGGCGGTGGCCTTGACCAGCGCTGTGCCACCAGAATTGGTGACCTTCAGCGCCGAGAAGTCCAACTGACGGAAGCCCGGGTGGTCCATCAGTGCGACAAACAGGGTATTGAGGCCCAGCAAGCCAGAGAAACGCCATTTGCCCAGCTCCTTGATGAAGCCGGGAATATCCCGCGGGTTGGTAATCAGCACATTATGGTTGCCGGTCACCATCATGCACATGCAATTCGCGGTGAATGCATAGATGTGGTAAAGCGGCAGCGGCGCGATCATCACCTCCTGGCCGTCCTTCAGCAGCTTCTGCCCATCGGGGCCGTGCTGCGAAAAGCAGGCCAGCACCTGCAGCATGTTGGCCACCAGGTTGCCGTGGGTGAGCATGGCGCCCTTGGCCAGGCCAGTGGTGCCGCCGGTGTACTGCAGCACAGCGATGTCATCGAGGTTCAGCGACACCGGTTTGGGCGACAGCCCGCGGCCCTCGCGCAGCACCTGCTTGAACGGCACCGCTTGAGGCAACTGGTAGGCCGGCACCATCTTCTTCAACTTGTCGACCACCGTGTTGACCAGCCAGCCCTTGGCGGTCGGCAGCAGGTCGCCCATCTTTGCCTCGATCAGGTACTCGATACTGGTATCGGGCAGCACCTCCTGCACGCGCTTGCCGAACATGTTCAGGTACACCAGCGCACGCGCGCCGCTGTCCTTGAACTGGTGGCGCATCTCGCGCTCGGTGTACAGCGGATTGGTGTTGACTACGATCAGTCCGGCGCGCATGGCACCGAAAACGGCGATGGGGTACTGCAGCACGTTGGGCATCTGCACGGCGATGCGCTCACCCGGCTTGAGGTCGGTGTGCTGCTGCAACCAGGCAGCGAAGGCTGCCGAATGGCGCTCCAGTTCCGCGTAGCTGAGGGTCACGCCCAGGTTGCTGAACGCCGGGCGGTCCGCAAAGCGCTTGCAGGAGCGTTCAAACACCTCGACGACCGAGGCGTAGGCATTGATGTCGATGGTGGAAGGCACGCCCGCCGGGCGCTTGTCATTCCAGAAGTCGGCTTGCATTTATTATTGTTCCTCTGCCTGGACCTGCACTGCGTCCTTTAGTCCTTTGCCTGACCGCCTACTGGCGAAAAGGCGTTGATTCGACGTTAGCAGGTAAACCCAAGGTGGCATATACGCCAAGTCCCGCCATTAACATTGTGAATCTTATTTGTGCCCCTCCTGCAATCCGGCCGGTTGTGCATACACTGTTCGGGTAACCGCGCGCACAAGGACCCGCCATGCACCACGACGCCTTCTGGCTGCCCGCCAGTGAGCACTGCAGCCTGTATGTATACCAATGGCTGCCGGCCACACCGGTAAAGGCCGTGGTGCTGCTGGCCCATGGCATGGCCGAGCATGCCGGGCGCTACCAGCGCCTGGGCCAGGCCCTGAGCGAGGCCGGCTTTGCTCTGTTCGCTGCCGATCAGCGTGGCCACGGGCGCACTGCCGAACTGGGCAACCTCGGCCTGTTCGCCCGCCATCATGGCTGGAATGCCGTGGTCAACGACCTGGGATGCGTGGCCCAGCACATCGGCCAGCAGTTCCCGTGCACGCCGCTGTTCCTGTTCGGCCACAGCATGGGCAGCTACATCGCCCAGGCCTACCTGCTGCATCACAGTGGCAGCCTGCACGGGGCGATCCTCAGCGGCTCCAACTACCAACCGGCCGTGCTGTACCGCGTTGCGCGGCTGATTGCCCGGCTGGAGTCCTGGCGCCAGGGGCCACTGGGCAAGAGTGCACTGATCGAATGGTTGTCCTTCGGTTCGTTCAACAACGCCTTCAAGCCCAACCGCACGGCATTCGACTGGCTCAGCCGCGACCCGGGCGAGGTCGATCAGTACGTGAATGACCCGTTATGCGGCTTTCGCTGCACCAACCAGTTGTGGCTCGACCTGCTGCAAGGCTTGGCGCAGATCAGCCAGCCGGGTAACCTCGCGCAGATCGATCCCAACCTGCCGATGCTGGTGATCGGCGGTGAATGTGATCCGGTCAGTGCCGGCAAGCGTCTCACCCATCTGGCCGACGCCCTGCGCGCGACCGGCAATCGACATGTACAGTTGCGCGTCTATCCTGATGCGCGGCATGAAGTACTCAACGAAACCAACCGTGGCGAGGTCATCGCCGACATTCTCGGCTGGCTTGAACAGGCGCTGGCCCTTGGCCGCCCTGCGCGCAGTGAATGATAGTCGCCCTCGCCCAACGCTTAAGGAAGCATCGATGTCCCAGGTCACCAACACGCCTTACGAAGCCCTCGAAGTCGGCCAGAAGGCCGAGTACAAGAAGTCCGTAGAAGAACGCGACATCCAGCTGTTCGCTGCGATGTCCGGTGACCACAACCCGGTTCACCTGGATGCCGAGTTCGCCGCCAAGAGCATGTTCCGCGAGCGTATTGCCCATGGCATGTTCAGCGGCGCGCTGATCAGTGCTGCAGTGGCCTGCACCCTGCCGGGCCCTGGCACCATCTACCTGGGCCAGCAAATGAGCTTCCAGAAGCCGGTGAAAATTGGCGACACCCTGACCGTGCGCCTGGAAATCCTCGAGAAGCTGCCCAAGTTCAAGGTGCGCATCGCCACCAATGTGTACAACCAGAACGATGAGCTGGTGGTCGCGGGTGAAGCCGAGATCCTGGCGCCGCGCAAGCAGCAGACCGTCGAGCTGGTGTCACCGCCGAATTTTGTGGCTAGCTGACGTGTGATGCAGCCAGCCTCTTCGTCGAGGCTGCTCTCCTGGGTAACCCGCTAATTCGTTGATTTAGCGGGAATCCTGCGGAAGCGGGCTTGCCCGCGAAGAGGCCGGCGCCCCCCCACATCACTCGATAGCCTGCAAGCGCCGCTCGATATGCCGCCGTTCTGGCGCCTGCCGTGTCAAGGCCAGCGCCTTCTGCCAGGCCGCACGCGCCGCTTCCACCTGCCCCAGCTGGCAATGCAGCTCGGCCCGCGCCGCATGTGCCAGGTGATAGTCCAGCAACTCCCCCCGCGCCAGGATCCCTTCGACTTCCCGCAAGCCAACCTCCGGCCCATCCCGCTTCGCCAGCGCCACCGCCCGGTTCAGCTCCACCACCGCTGATGGCCAATACCGCTGCAACACATCATACAGCCCAACGATCTCCCCCCAGTCCGTCTCTTCAGCCGTCGCCGCTTCGGCATGCACAGCAGCAATCGCCGCCTGGACGGTATAGGCCCCGAACGCACGGCTCTGCAGGGCCTGGCGCACCAGATCACAGCCCTCGGCAATGAACTGCCGGTCCCACAAGCTACGGTCCTGCTGCTCCAGAACCACCAGATTGCCTTGGCCATCGATACGCGCCCGCTGCCGGGACGCCTGCAGCAACATCAACGCCAACAGGCCGACCGCCTCCGGGTCGGGCAGCAACTGCACCAGCAACCGCGCCAGGCGAATGGCTTCATCACTCAGCGCCTGCTGCAGCAGTGTCTCGCCCGATGACGCCGAATAACCCTCGTTGAACACCAGGTAGATCACCCGCAACACGCTTTCCAGGCGCTCGGGCAGCTCATTCAGCTCTGGTACCTGGTACGGTATGCCGGCATCACGGATCTTGGCCTTGGCGCGCACGATACGCTGGGCAATGGTGGCCGGGCTTTGCAGAAAGGCCCGGGCAATCTGCTCGGTGGTCAGGTCGCAGACTTCGCGAAGGGTCAATGGCACCTGAGCGTCGGACGACAGGGCCGGATGGCAACAGGTGAAGATCAGCCGCAGGCGGTCATCCGCCAGCAGCTCTTCTTCACTGGGGTCCTGCGCCTGACCCTCCAGCAGCATGCTCAAGTCAGCCTGGGAGCGATCGAAGCGGGCGCGCCGGCGCAGCGCATCAATGGCCTTGAAGCGCCCCACAGAGACCAGCCACGCTCGCGGGTTGGCGGGGATACCGTCGCGTTGCCAGCGCTCGACGGCAATGAAGAAGGCATCATGCATGGCCTCCTCGGCCAGGTCGAAATCACCCAGCAAGCGGATCAGTGTCGCCAGGATCCGCCGCGACTCCTGCCGGTACACGGACTCGACTTCGGTGCGCACCAGGGCCAATGCGGTCATCAGTCGGGCATCCGCTGGGTCACCACCTCCACCAGGCGGTCCAGGCTTTCTCCCCAGCCTTGGTAGAAGCCCATTTCTTCATGAGCCTGGCAGTCAGTGGCATTCCAGTGCCAGGCACGGGCGGTGTAACGGGTTTTGCCCTGTTCCTCGTCAAAGCTGATCACGGCGGTCATGAAGGCCTTGTCCGACGGTACCCAACCGGGGCCGAAGGCATCGGTGAACACCAGCCGGCGTGGCGCGGCAATTTCCAGAAAAACGCCTTGGTTCGGGTACTCGCTGCCATCCGGCGCCCGCATCAGGGTACGAAACAGGCCACCGGCCCACAGCTGCATTTCACATTCCGGGGTGGTCATGCCGTGCGGCCCCCACCACTGCATCAGCCACTGGGGTTCGGTCCAGGCGCGGAATACCTTGGCCGGTGGTGCGTCGATCAGACGGCTGATGGACAACTCGTATTGCGCTTGCGCAATGGGTGCAAGGCTCATGCTGATGGTTCTCCTTGGCTGTCAGGGTTGCAGCTCGCGCACTGGTCGCACCTCGACACTGCCGACCCGCGCGGCAGGGATGCCCTTGGCGATATTCAGCGCTTCGTTGAGGTCGCGGGCCTCCACCAGGTAAAAGCCGGCCAGTTGCTCCTTGGTTTCGGCAAACGGGCCGTCGGTCAGGCTCATGTGCCCGTTACGCATGCGCACCGTGGTGGCAGTCTGCACCGACTTCAGCGCCTCGGCCGCGAGCATTCGCCCGGAACCGTGAATGGCTTCGGCGTAAGCCAGGCACTCGGCGTCTGCCGGGCTGTCGGGCAGGCTGTGCAACAGCCCCTCGTCACAATAGACCAGGCACAGGTATTTCATGGTCGCCTCCAGGGCATTGGCAAAGTGCGTTTGGCGATAACGGCTCAGGGCTTGAGATCGAACAGGGCTTTTTGCGTTTCCATGTCGAAAGGCGCCGACCAGTGTTCGTGGATTACCTGCCACTGGCCGCCTTGACGACGATAGCCCACCGTGGCGCGCATGAAGCCGCACTGGCTTTCGTCGTCGCCTGGGCCGCAGTGGTTCAGCCAATGGGCCAGGGCCAGATCGCCAGCGGCGTGCACGGTAAGTTCGGCAAGTTCGAAGACCATGGGACCAGTGCACATGCCCATGCACATTTCCCAGTGCGCCGTGTAGGCGGACTTGCCTTTGAATTGCAGGGCCTGGATGGCATCGAAGGCGACGATATCGTCGGCGTAGGGGGCGATGATGCCCGGGATGTCGCGATCGCGCACGGCTTGCATCCAGCGCTCGATCAATTGGCGGATTTCGGATTCGGCTGCGGTGCTCATCGGGGGTTCCTCCGACAGATCATAGGGGGTGCGGCACGGTGTGACGCGTGCCTTCAGCTATGGTCGAACGGGAAACGGAGGATTCGACAGGCGGAGAAATTATCTGTATTGGCGGTGCACCTGGGAGGTCGCATCAAGGCCAGCAAGTGCCCGCCACGGCGTTTTCAGCGCCTGCGGCGGGCACAACCAGTCAACCCTGCTGGCAACCTTCACCCATGGCCCGGTACTGAATGGTGTGCACCTGGCCCTGGTGGTCTTCATAGGTCATGGTCGCAGGTACCACTTCGCAGACGTTGGGTATGGTCGACAGGTTGATCACCCGCTTGATGTCCAGGTTCATCGAGTAGTCGTACTGCTGAGCCACAGGCTCGCTGGAGACGGGTTTGGCCTCATCGGCGAGGGCGAACGAGGACATACCGACCAATGCAAGAATCAGTAATGGTTTCATGTGGTTTTGCCTTTTGAGCGTTCAAGCTGATCGATTGACTTCTATTGCCGTATCCGGCGCGGAGAAGTTGTCATCTATGGTCTAGATGGCACGAAGTACCGATCCCGCTTCGTACTGCCAGGGGGGATGAACAAAATTCTACTCCCGGCCAGCAATAGTTGAACCCCGGAGTCGGATATTCACCCTTGCCGGTTTTGCAACAATCTGCGACAAAGTGGCCGCAAATCATCAGGCCAGAGCCCCTGGCCACGTTTCAGGGTAGGACTCACCATTTCTGACCAATTGTCCTGTTCGAAGCTATCGGACACAGAACGCCGTTTGCTGGACCACTTCTACCGCCAGCACAGCTCACGCATGCGCGCTGCAAGCGACGCCGAACTGTGGGTAGCACGGGCCCCTGGCATCATCGCCGGGCTGAGCTTGAGTGCGGTGAGTGAGGGGTTCTGGCTGACCGGCCTGTTCGTCGACCCGCAGCGACGCAGCCAAGGGGTGGCCGCGCGGTTGGTCGAGACAGCGCTGGCGCAAGTTGGCGGGCCTGTCTGGCTGTTCTGTCATCCCGAGCTGACGCCCTTCTACCAGCGCCTGGGCTTCGACCTGGCCCAACAGCTGCCAGAAGCCCTGGCCAGCCGCCTGCTACGCTATCAGCGCAGCAAACGCCTGGTAGCCCTGCAGAGAGGTCAGTCGTCGCTGACCTCGAGCCCAGGGAACAGCACCTCGGTGTAGCCGAACCTGGCAAAGTCCTGGATGCGCGAGGGGTACAGCCGGCCGATCAGGTGGTCGCACTCATGCTGCACCACCCGCGCATGGAAGCCATCGGCAAAGCGGTTGATCGGGTTGCCGTGGGGGTCGATGCCTTGGTAGCCGATGTGCTTGAAGCGCGGCACCACGCCGCGCAGGCCAGGCACCGACAGGCAACCCTCCCAGCCGTCCTCGACCTCGGTGGAGGTCGGAGTGATGACCGGATTCAGCAGAATGGTCTGCGGCACCGCCTCGGCCTCGGGGTATCGCTCACTGCGCTCGAAACCAAAGATCACCAACTGCAGGTCGATGCCGACCTGCGGGGCGGCCAGGCCCACACCGCCTACGTGACGCATGGTTTCGAACATGTCGTCGATCAGTTGCTGCAGTTCGGCACTGCCAAGCATGTGCTCGGGCACTGGCGGAGCGATGCGCAGCAGGCGTTCGTCGCCCATCTTGAGAATGTCACGGATCATCAGGGGTTCGGCTCGACGCTATGAGGCTTGCTCGGGTTCGGGTGCTCGTGACCCAGTACAGTCAAGGTTTCCTTGGGCTTATCTTCGTCGAAGTCTTTCTCGCCCGGATTCTTGCCTTCGGCTGACATGTGCTCGATCACCGCATTCATTTCGGCGCCGAGCAACAACACGGCAGCCGAAATATAGAAATACAGCAACAGCACGATGATTGCACCAATGCTGCCGTACATGGCGTTGTAGTCGGCAAAGGTCTTCACGTAGTAGGCAAAGCCCAGCGAGGCCACGATCCACACCACCACCGCCAGCACAGAGCCCGGGGTGATGAAGCGAAACTGTTGTTTCACGTCAGGCATCACGTAATAGATCAGGGCCACTGCCACCATCAGCAGAATGATGATCACCGGCCAGCGCAGGATGGTCCACAGTGTGACGATGAACTCCTGCATGCCGATCTGGGCGGCGATCCATTCCATCACCTGGGGGCCCAGCACCATCAGTGCTGCGGCCGCCAGTAGCATGCCAGCCAGGCCCACGGTGTAGAAAATGGAAAGCGGGATACGCTTCCACACCGGGCGACCTTCGGGCACATCGTAAGCGGCGTTCATGGCGCTCATCATCAAGCGCACGCCAGCGGAGGCGGTCCACAGGGCGATCACGATACCCACCGACAGCAGCCCACCCTTGGATTGTTGCAACTGGTCGATCACCGGATTCACCTGCTCCAGCGCCTGAGGCGGCAATACCAGTTCCGATTGCAGACGCAGCCAGGAGAAAAAGTCCGGCAAGTGCAGGAAACCGATCAGGGCAATCAGGAACAACAGGAAGGGGAACAGCGAGAACAGCGCCTGGTAGGCCAGCGCTGAGGCATAGGTGGACATCTCGTCGTCGAGGAATTCCTTGACGGTACGTACCAGCACGCGGTGCAGGGGCAAGCCGCGCAGGTCGGGGAAAATCATAGCGTCTCCTTTCGCCGCTTGATCGTTACAACAGACAAGTCTAATAGACCCTGCCCGTGCTGTGCTGCTCCCGGCCATGGTTGAAGGCTTTGCTTACATATAGTCCCGGCCTCTTCGCGTATCACCCGGAAGAGGCCGGCACAGGCCGCCTCAAGTCAAGGCTTCTTCACCGCATCCTTCACATTGCCCTTGACCTGTTGCGCCTCGCCTTTGAGCTCCTGCGCCTTGCCTTCGGCCCGCAGCTTGTCGTTGTCGGTCACCTTGCCAACACCCTGTTTCACGTTGCCGATCGCTTCGTTGGCCAAGCCTTTCGCTTTGTCTTTAGTACCGCTCATGGCAAAACTCCTGCAAATGGAGACACGTGAACCGTGTCGACATTAGGTGGACCCAACGCCTTCGCCAGGAGTTTCAACGGATTTCCCGCTCAGAAGCCGGACGGTAAGACTACGGGCGAATACCGCACAAGCCGGTGAAGAGGTCCGCACAGGCACCGCAAGTTACAAACCTTGCCCCGCCCCGTGCCACCCCTCACAATGCAGGCCTTCATAGCGTCAACCCGCAGGAACCTGCATGAAACTCGACAAACCCGCCGCCATCGCCCGGCGCAACGAAGCACTGGCCCGCCCGGTGCTGACCAGCAGCAATACGCTGTTCGCCATCCTGGACAACAAACGCAACCTGTGGTGGTTCGAAGTGCCAGTGGCACTGCTGGGCAAAGGCCAGGCCGACTGGGTCAACCTGCTGCTGCACACGCCAGAAAGCGATGAGCTGCAGCACCTGAAGGTGCCCACCAATTTCCTCAAGGCCCACCTGGAGCAGATGGAAGTGCGCAAGCCTGGCAAGCGCCGCTCCACCATCAGCCTGGCCCTCAGCGCCGACCGTGACTCGCTGCTGCGCGACACCCGTCCGGGTGGCGAGCAGTTGGACTTCCGTAACTTCGTACAGGCGTAACGCGGTCAGGCTTTCTCGATACGATCGTCATGGATGACGATCAGGCCCTGCTTGAACAACCCGCCAATGGCCTTCTTGAAGTTGCCCTTGCTGACGTTGAACAGCTTGCTGATCAGCGCAGGGTCACTCTTGTCGCACACACCCAACACCCCGCCCTCTGCTTCCAGGCGCGCCATGATCTGCTCTTGAAGGGTGTCCGCCAGGGCAGCGCCTACCGGCTGCAGGCTCAGTGAAATCTTGCCGTCCTGCCGCACTTCCTTGATGAAGCCTTTCTCGTGCATGCCCGAGCGCAAGAACTTGAACACTTCGTTCTTGTGGATCAGGCCCCAGTGGAGGTTGTTGATGATGGCCTTGAAGCCCATCGGCGTTTCGCCGGCCACCAGCAGCTCGACCGGCTGACCAACCTTGTAGTCGGCCGGGGTGACATCGAGGTAGCGGTCCAGGCGCGAGGTGGCAGTGATACGGCGGGTGCGCTTGTCGAGGTACACGTGCACCACGCAGTAATCGCCAATCTTCAGCGGCCGTGCCTCTTCCGAGTACGGCATCAGCAAGTCCTTGGACAGGCCCCAGTCCAGGAAGATACCGGCACCGTTGATGTCCTTGACCTTGAGGCTGGCAAACTCGCCAACCTGCACCTTGGGCTTCTCGGTGGTGGCGATCAGCTGGTCTTCGCTGTCCAGGTAGATGAACACGTTCAACCAGTCATCGACCTCGGTCTCGGCGTTTTTCGGGATATAGCGCCCGGGCAGCAGGATCTCGCCATCGGCGCCGCCGTCCAGGTACAGACCGAAGTCCACGTGTTTCACGATTTGCAAACTGTTGTAACGCCCAAGCAGAGCCATTTCCGATGATCCTCAAGACAAGGCGACTATTCTACACCTGAAGCCACCACATGGCCCGACCACTCATGCAGTGGAACCGCCAGCCCGCACTTGCATCTACCTTCTGGCCAGCCTGAGGAAGGAACAGCACATGCCGCTACGCCTGCCCAAAGCCCTGCTTATCGCCATCGGCTTGGCCTTGGCCTTGGCCGCCTGCAGCCGCATCGACCTGGCCTATCGCAACCTCGACCGCCTGGTGCCGTGGTCGCTGAGTGACTACCTGGACATGAACCGCGAGCAGAGGGCGCTGCTGGATGATCGGTTGCGCGAGCACCTGGCCTGGCATTGCAAGACTCAACTGCCCGGCTACCTCGACTGGCTCGACCGGCTACGTGGCCTGGTCGCCGCCGGCCAGCTAACCGACCGGGCCCTCCAGCAAACCACCCACGACGTGCGTGAAGCGATTGGTCGGGTGACCGAGGAAATCACCCCTTCGGCCACCGAACTGCTGCGTGGCATGAGCGACGACCAGGTAGCAAAAATGCGTGAAGCTTTCCGCGAAGACATCAGTGAGCGGCAGAAGCAGTATGTGGATACGCCCTTGCCGAAGCAGATTGCCCGCCGTAGCGAGCGCATGGAAAAACGCCTGGCACCCTGGTTTGGCGAGTTGACTGCGGTACAGAAGCAACGCATCCAGACCTGGTCTCAAGCGCTGGGTGACCAGAACCGTGAATGGATCGCCAACCGCGCCCACTGGCAGCAGCAATTGCTGTTGGCGATGAACCAGCGCAACGACTCCAGCTTCGAGCCGCGCCTGGCGACCTTGTTGCAGCGCAAGGAAAGTTTGTGGACACCCGAGTACCGGGCGGCGTATCGGAATACCGAGCGCCAGGCGCGCAGCCTGCTGGTTGACCTGGTGCAGCAAAGCACTCCGCAGCAGCGGCGGTTCCTGCAGGAACGGTTGGGCAAGGTGCGCACCCATTTGAGCGATATGAAGTGTTTGAAGGGCTGACAGCCCTGTTCGACCTGATTCACCGGGCCTTGCGCCGATACGGAAACACATCGATCACTTTCCCTTCACGTATCGCCGCCTGCAGCCCCTTCCAGTAATCCGCGTCATACAGTTCCCCATGCAAGCGGCTGAACAACCGCCGCTGGCCCATATCGGCAAACAGAAACGGCGGAAACTCTTCGGGGAACACATCATGCGGCCCGATCGAGTACCACGGCTCGCCCGACATTTCGTCCTCCGGGTAACGCGGTGGCGGGATGTGGCGGAAATTCACCTCGGTCAGGAAGCTGATTTCGTCATAGTCGTAGAACACGACCCGGCCATGGCGGGTCACGCCAAAGTTCTTCAGCAGCATGTCGCCGGGGAAGATATTCGCCGCCGCCAGTTGCTTGATGGCCAGGCCGTAGTCCTCCAGTGCCTCCAGCACCTGGCCCTCGGTGGCCTGCTCCAGGTACAGGTTCAACGGCGTCATGCGCCGCTCGGTCCAACAGTGGCGGATCAGCACCGTATCGCCCTCCAGCGCCACCGTCGACGGTGCCACCTCCAGCAACTCGGCCAGGCAATCCGGCTCGAACTTGCTGCGCGGAAAGCGAAAATCGGCAAACTCCTGGGTGTCGGCCATACGGCCCACCCGGTCGACGCTTTTCACCAGCCGGTACTTGTCGATCACCGTGGCGCGGTCCACGGTTTTCGATGGCGAAAAGCGGTCCTTGATGATCTTGAACACCGTATTGAAGCCAGGCAAGGTGAATACACTCATGACCATGCCCCGTACCCCTGGCGCCATGACAAAGCGGTCATCACTGCTGGCCAGGTGGTTGATCAGCGCGCGGTAGAACTCCGACTTGCCCTGCTTGTAGAACCCGATCGAGGTGTATAGCTCGGCAATGTGCTTGCCTGGGAGGATGCGCTTGAGGAAATTGACGAACTCGGCCGGCACCGGTACATCGGCCATGAAGTAAGAGCGGGTGAACGAAAAGATGATCGACACCTCGGCCTCGTCGGTGATCAATGCATCGGCCTCGATGCCGTGGCCTTCGCGGTGCAGCAAGGGAATCACCAACGGCCACTGCTCATCGCTGTTGTACAGGCGGCCAACCAGATAGGCCCCCTTGTTGCGGTAAAGCACGGGTACAAACAGCTCCAAGGCCAGCGCCGGGTCCTTGCACACCCAGTCGGGCAGGCATTCACGCAATTGTTCTTCCAGCCGCGTCAGGTCGCCTTCCAGGTCGCCATACGGCATGTCGAACGGGTAATCGGCGAACACCGCACGCAGCAAGTTCCTGAGACTGCCGTCAAGCCGATAGGTACGTGTTTGCGCGGCGCGCTCACGGCCGCGCATGGAAGGCCGGGTGGTGTGGATGAACATGCAGCCGTCGCTGATCTGGTCATGGCTGAACAGGCTGCAGAACAGCGAGTTGTACCAGGTCTCTGCCAGCTCGTCGTCCAGGCGGGGGTCAATCAGGTGGATATAGGCGTTTTTCACCAGCGGCCACTGCTCCACGTCCAGCAGCACCTCCGTGGCAAAGGCCTGGCGCAGCCAGCCGTTGACTTCAGCGACTTTCTCTTCATAGAGATTGATGCGGGCGGCGGCGGCCTGCTGGATATCCTGCCAGCGCGCCTGCTCGAAGCGCTTGCGGGCTCCGAGAGTGATGCGCTGGAAATGATCGCGGTAGTCGTCGAAGCCGGCGAGGATCATCCGGGCGATTTCGACAGCGGGCCAGGGCTGGGACATGCGTGGGGCCTCGGAGCAGGGATTGAGTACAGAGCTTAGCCGCCCTTGGGTGCATGGGTTACTGCCATTGAAGGCCCGAGCTGGCGTAGTTACAGCAGCGTTGTCCAACGCCCGCAGCCCGAGAGGAATTACACAGCAAGAAAGCACAAGAATCCCCCCGCCCCCTGGCGTACACTCGCGCCCCTGCCTTGCCTTCGGAGACCGTTGTGAGCCCCATCGCCCTAGCCCGCCTGCTGACCCTTGCCGCCGTCTGGGGAGCGAGTTTCCTGTTCATGCGCATCATCGCTCCCGAACTGGGCACGGTGCCGACCGCGTTCTTCCGGGTCTCCATCGCCTGTCTGGGCCTGATCGTGCTACTCGCCGCCGCCCGCGTGCGCTGGGACTTCCAGGGCAAGCTCGGCGCGTGCCTGGTGCTGGGCATGATCAACTCCGGCATCCCCGCCACCTTCTACTCGGTGGCGGCCCAGGTGCTGCCTGCCGGCTATTCGGCGATCTTCAACGCCACCACCCCGTTGATGGGCGTGCTGGTCGGCGTACTGTTCTTCCGCGAGCCAATGACCCTGGCCAAACTCTGCGGCATCTTCCTTGGCCTGTTCGGCGTCGGCATTCTCAGCGGTGCCGGCCCGGTGGCGCTGGACATGGACCTGCTGCAAGGCGCCCTCGCCTGCCTGGCGGCCACCACCTGCTACGGCTTTGCCGGGTTCCTCGCCCGCCGCTGGGTCAGCGGCCTGGACAGCCGTCTTTCCGCGCTGGGCAGCATGCTCGGCGCCACGCTGATGCTGACCCCGCTGTTCGGCTGGAGCGCACTCACCCAACCGCCCGCCAGCTGGGGGGGCTGGGAGGTGTGGTTGTCGTTGCTGGGGCTGGGGCTGCTATGCACCGCCTTTGCCTACATCCTGTACTTCCGCCTGCTGGCCGAGATCGGACCGATCAAAGCCAGCACCGTGACCTTCCTGATCCCGGTGTTCGGTGTATTGTGGGGGGCATGGCTGCTGAACGAGCCGTTGTCGATGGCGCATCTTTACGGCGGCCTGCTGATTGGCCTGGCCTTGTGGCTGGTGCTGCGCCCAGCGCGCCGCTGAAGCGGGGTACTGCATGAACAGCGCGTACAAGAAGGTCCTGTTCCGCCTGGAACAGGACGAGAACGGCTACCCACCGGCCTCGGTCGAGGGCCTGTGGGCCAAGGCCGTGGAAGGCGGCTATGCCATCGACAACATACCCTTCCATGTCTACGGCATCGCCCCAGGCGATGTGATCGACACCCGTGAAGAAGAAGGCGAAACCTGGTTCGCAGAACTGCGCCACAGCAGCGGCAGCTCGGTGTTCCGGGTGGTCGTCAAACCACCGGAAACCCTCGACCAGGTGCGCGCGGCATTGCTGGATTTCGGCTGTGCCTGTGAAACCGAGCAAGCAGTGAAGATGTTGGCTGTCGAGGTCCCGCCGCAACGCTCGCTCGACACCCTGCTCTACTACCTGCTCACCCAGCGCGAAGCCGGCCTGCTGGACTTCGAGGAAGGCGTGTTGCGCCACGCCATCCCCGAAGAATTCCGCTAGGGCCTACGCTTCCGCCAGGCGCGCCGCGGGCTTGCGAAACACGAACAGCAGCCCAACAACGATCAGCCCCATGCCCAGCAAGCTTAGCGGCGCCAGGCGATTACCGAAGATCAGCAAGTCCATCACTGCAGTCACTGCCGGCACCAGGTAGAACAGGCTGGTGACATTGACCAGGTTGCCCTTGGCGATCAGCCGGTACAGCAGCAAGGTTGCCAGCAGCGAGACCACCAGGCCCATCCACAGCAGCGCACCGACGAAGCTGCCGGTCCACTCGACATGGAGCGGTTGCAAAGGTGCGAACAGCGCGCACATGGCAAAGCCGGCCAGGTACTGCAGCGGCAGTGTGCCCATGGGGTTGTCGGTAATGCGCTTCTGCAGGATCGAGCCAAAGGTCATGCTGACCAGCGCCAGCAGGGCGAACAGCATCCCCGCCAGCGATACCCCGCCCAGGTTGATGCCCTGGTAGACCACCATGATCAAGCCACCCAGCCCCAAACCCAGGCCGAACAAACGGCTCCAGGAACGCTGGCGCTCCATCAGCACCACGGTGAGGATCGGTTGGACGCCCATCACCGTCGCCATGACACCAGGGGTGACATGGGTATCAAGCGCCAACAGATAGAAGATCTGATAGGCACCGAGCAGCACACACCCGGTACCCAGGGCGCGCAGAATGCTCCCGCGAGTACGCGGCCAGCGCAGCCCTAGCAACGGGCCGATCAGCAACAGGCCAGCCAGTGCCAGCGCCGAGCGCAACAGCAGAAAGGCGAACGGGCTGGCATGCGCCAGGCCAAGTTTGGAGACGATCGCCCCGCTGCTCCACAGCAGGACGAACAGGCAGGTAGTGGCCGCCGAGGCCACGGACGCTTTGGTAAAGACAGACATGAATTGCCACCTGATAGTAGGCAGATAAGCCAAACGGACGGCGTGCGCTTCGACGTAAGAAGTGGCCGACCGTGTTCAGTAGGTTGCGCGTGCGAAGGGTTGCGGCACGAAGCCGATCAGCCCAGCACAACCACGCAATGAGGCGGAGCTACGCCGCCTACGACGCCACTGACAGGTGGTGGGGAGTGACAGATCATGACCGGCTGCTGGCTACCACGCACGACCATGCCCGCGACTGGCGCGATGGCAAAGCATGTGGTGGAAGGAATGGCAGGCATGACAGCGGTCTTTGAAGAAGTGAATGTTCTGGAATATAGCGAGTGATTCTTCGCGGCACAAGCCTGCTTTCACAGGTTCTGCTCATCCTTCAAGGAGGGTGATGCACTTGTGGAAGCGGGTTTGCCCCCGCGAAGAGGCCCGAACAGACTACAAAAAATCAGAACAACCAGCGATACAGCAGATACGCCACCACCACCGCCAGTACCGGCCGTAGCACGCGGTAAGCCTTGGGGTTGGCGCGCTTGAACTGCTTCACATGGCTGCTGATCCTGTTGCTGAAGCGCTTGCTCCAGGCGTACGCCTGGTTGATCCCGCCCACGCGCTCTTCGTCAGTGTTCTGCGGCGCGGTGGCGCGGCCGAGGAAGGCACTGACCTTACGGTTGATGCGCGTCATCAGCGGGCTACTCAGCGGGCGCTCGATGTCGCAGAACAGGATCACGCGGGTTACGTCGGTTTCGTTCTTGACCCAGTGCACGTAGGTTTCGTCGAACATCACGTCTTCGCCATCACGCCAGGCGTACTGCTCACCGTCCACGTAGATGCGGCATGCGTCGGAGTTCGGCGTGGACAACCCCAGGTGGTAGCGCAGCGAGCCTGCGAACGGGTCACGGTGCGGGTTCAGGTGGCTGCCGCCGGGCAGCAGGGCAAACATTGCGCCCTTGACATTGGGGATGCTGCTGACCAGCTCGACGGTGCGCGGGCACAGGGTTTGCGCCGAAGGCAGCGGTTTGTCGTACCACTTCAGGTAAAAGCGCTTCCAGCCCTTCTTGAAGAACGAACCAAAGCCGGCGTCGTTATCCTTCTCGGCGGCACGGATATAGCCTTCGTCGAACAGGCGCATGGCCTCTTCGCGGATTTCCTGCCAGTTGTCCTTCAGCACGTCCAGCTCCGGGAAGCGCTGACGGTCCAGATAGGGCTTGGACGGCACGCCGGAAAACAGGTACATCAACGCGTTGTAGGGGGCGAACAGCGCCGAGTGGTTGACGAACTGGCGCAACACCGGCAGGCGGGCCTTGCCGCGCAGGTGCACGAACAGCACGCTGCCGAAAAACACCAGCAAGACACCCGCCTTGGCTGCAAAGGAAAAGGTCATGCTTTCACTCCTTGGGGAAGAGCCAGGGCTGCGCTGCCTGCTCTCCAGAAAATCATCCTGCCATCATAAACCGATCCCGCCGCGGTAAAAACAACCCGGGCGGGATCGCATTCATGAAGATTCTGCAATAAACCCGGCCGCCGATTGTTGCGCCGGGTCAGCGGCAAGGCCGATTACTGTTGGTTTTCCTGCTCGCTGAACATGTCGCTGAACAGCATGCTCGACAAATATCGCTCGCCCGAATCGGGCAGGATTACGACGATGGTCTTACCCTGCATTTCCGGTTTCTCGGCCAGGCGCACCGCCGCCGCCATTGCCGCACCGCAGGAAATACCGCAAAGGATGCCCTCTTCCTGCATCAGGCGAATAGCCATGGTCTTGGCCGCTTCGTCGGTCACCGTCTCCACTTGGTCGACGATCGAAAGGTCGAGGTTTTTCGGCACGAAGCCGGCGCCGATACCCTGGATTTTGTGCGGGCTTGGCTTGAGCTCTTCGCCGGCCAGGGTCTGGCTGATCAGTGGCGATGCCACGGGTTCCACTGCCACCGAAAGGATGGCCTTGCCTTGGGTATGCTTGATGTAACGCGACACGCCGGTGATGGTGCCGCCAGTGCCCACGCCCGCCACCAGCACGTCGATGGCGCCGTCAGTGTCGCTCCAGATCTCCGGGCCGGTGGTTTTTTCATGAATGGCCGGGTTGGCCGGGTTTTCGAACTGGCCCGGCAGGAAGTACTGGTCCGGCGCGGAGGCGACGATTTCGTTGGCCTTCTCGATGGCGCCCTTCATGCCCTTGGCCGGATCGGTCAGCACCAGCTCGGCGCCCAGTGCCTTCAGCACCTTGCGGCGCTCCAGGCTCATCGAGGCGGGCATGGTCAGTATCAGTTTGTAGCCGCGGGCGGCGGCGACGAAGGCCAGGCCGATACCGGTGTTGCCCGAGGTGGGCTCGACGATGGTCATGCCCGGCTTGAGCTTGCCGCTGCTCTCGGCGTCCCAGACCATGTTCGCGCCAATGCGGCATTTGACCGAATAGCCCGGGTTGCGCCCTTCGATCTTGGCCAGGATGGTTACGCCGCGCGGGGCGATGCGGTTGATCTGCACCAGCGGCGTGTTACCGATGGAGTGGGCGTTGTCTGCAAAGATACGGCTCATGGCAGGGGTCCTTGGCATGAAAAAGCAGGGAAATGCCTCAAGGGTAAGCCTGCGGCGGTGGCCCGTAAAGCCTGTTCGAACTCAGCCCGCCGCGGTGCGGTCAACCGCACATCCCGCCTTGGAGACCGCCTCATGAAAGCCCGCTATCGCTGGCCGCTGGTCGGCCTGGCCAGCCTGACCGTGCTGCTGGTGGCGCTGCACCTGGCCCTGCCCTACCTGGTGCGCGACTACCTCAACGACAAGCTGGCCGACATGGGTGACTACCGCGGCCAGGTGGCCGATGTGGACCTGGCCTGGTGGCGCGGTGCGTATCAGATCAATGGGCTGAAGGTCGTCAAGACCACCGGCAAGGTGCCCGTACCGCTTCTCGACGCCCCACTGATCGACCTTTCGGTGAGCTGGCGCTCGTTGTGGTACGACAAGGCAGTGGTGGCCGAGGTGACCTTCGTGCGCCCCGAGCTGAATTTTGTCGACGGTGGTAGCAAACAGGCATCGCAGACCGGCCAAGGTACCGACTGGCGCCAACAGCTGGAAAAACTCCTGCCCATCACCCTCAACGAAGTGCGTATCGACAACGGCGTGCTGACGTTCCGTAACTTCAATTCCAAACCACCGGTCGACCTCAAGGCCACCCGGTTGAATGCCAGCATCCACAACTTGACCAATGTGCGCGACCAGAAAGGCCGTCGCGATGCCAGTTTCGAAGGTACGGCGCTCATCGCGGGTGATGCGAAGGTAGAAAGCCGTGCCACCTTCGACCCGTTCAGTGATTTCGATGACTTCGAATTCAGGCTTCGCGCCACCGGCATCGAGCTGCGCAAACTGAATGACTTTGCCAGCGCCTACGGCAAATTCGACTTCAATGCCGGGCACGGTGACGTGGTCATCGAGGCCCAGGCAGAAAACGGCCGGCTGAACGGCTATATAAAACCGTTGCTGCGCGATGTCGACGTGTTCGACTGGCGACAGGACGTCGAGGAAAAGGACAAGGGCTTCTTCCGCTCGGTGTGGGAGGCCCTGGTGGGGGCGACCGAGACGGTGCTGAAAAACCAGCCGAAAAACCAGTTCGCCACCCGGGTGGAACTCAGCGGCAGTGTGCGCCAACAGGATATCAGTGCCTTCGAGGCGTTCTTGCAGATCCTGCGCAACGGGTTTATCCAGGCGTTCAATGCACGCTACGAGCAGCCAGCGCCGAAGTCTGACTGAGAGAACGTGACGGGGCATTCAGGGACTGAATGCCCGGTCTGCGTTTGCAGCCGCCTGGCCCCGCGTTATAGTCGGAAACAAATCCAGATTATGTGCTGCCTGTTCGGGCCTCTTCGCGGGTAAACCCGCTCCTGCAACCTTATTAGGCGCGGGTTTACCCGCGGAAAGGCCCGCACAGCCCTAAACAGAGGACAGCCCCCCATGAAGTTCGAAGGCACCCGCGACTACGTCGCCACAGACGACCTGAAACTGGCGGTAAACGCGGCCATTACCCTCGAACGCCCGCTGTTGGTCAAGGGCGAACCAGGCACTGGCAAAACCATGCTCGCCGAGCAGTTGGCGGCCTCTTTCGGGGCGCGCCTGATCACCTGGCACATCAAGTCCACCACCAAGGCCCACCAGGGGCTGTACGAGTACGACGCAGTCAGCCGCCTGCGTGATTCGCAGCTGGGCGTGGACAAGGTGCACGATGTGCGCAACTACCTGAAAAAGGGCAAACTCTGGGAGGCCTTCGAGGCCGACGAGCGGGTCATCCTGCTGATCGACGAAATCGACAAGGCCGATATCGAATTCCCCAACGACCTGCTGCAAGAACTCGACAAGATGGAGTTCTACGTCTATGAAATCGACGAGACCATCAAGGCCAGACAGCGTCCGATCATCATCATTACCTCGAACAACGAAAAAGAGCTGCCGGATGCCTTCCTGCGCCGCTGCTTCTTCCACTACATCGCCTTCCCCGACCGCACTACCCTGCAGCAGATTGTCGACGTGCACTACCCGAACATCAGCCAGTCGCTGGTCAGCGAGGCGCTGGATGTGTTCTTCGATGTGCGCAAGGTGCCGGGCCTGAAGAAAAAGCCGTCCACCTCCGAGCTGGTCGACTGGCTCAAGCTGCTGATGGCCGACAACATCGGTGAAGCGGTGCTGCGCGAACGCGACCCGACCAAGGCCATCCCACCGCTGGCCGGTGCGCTGGTGAAAAACGAGCAGGATGTACAACTGCTCGAGCGCCTGGCCTTCATGAGCCGGCGCGGCAACCGCTGACAGGAGCAGGGCCATGCTGCTCAATCTGTTCAATGAGATGCGTGCGGCCAAGGTGCCGGTTTCGGTGCGTGAGCTGCTCGACCTGCACCAGGCCTTGCAAAAGCGCGTGGTGTTTGCCGACATGGACGAGTTCTACTACCTCGCCCGCGCCATCCTGGTGAAGGACGAACGCCACTTCGACAAGTTCGACCGTGCCTTCGCCGCCTATTTCAAGGGCCTGGAAAACCTCGACCGGCACATCGAGGCGCTGATTCCTGAAGACTGGCTGCGCAAAGAGTTCGAGCGCTCGCTGACTGACGAAGAGCGCGCGCAGATCCAGTCGCTGGGCGGCCTGGACAAGCTTATCGAGGCATTCAAGAAACGCCTCGAAGAGCAAAAGGAGCGCCACGCTGGCGGCAACAAGTGGATTGGTACCGGCGGTACCAGCCCATTCGGCTCGGGCGGCTTCAATCCCGAGGGCATCCGCGTCGGTGACGCCGGCAAGCGTCAGGGCAAGGCGGTAAAAGTCTGGGACCAACGCGAGTACAAGAACCTCGACGACCAGGTCGAGCTGGGCACCCGCAACATCAAGCTGGCGCTGCGTCGGCTGCGCAAGTTCGCCCGCGAAGGCGCCGCCGAAGAGCTCGACATCGACGGCACCATCGACCACACCGCACGGGATGCCGGGTTGCTGAACATCCAGATGCGCCCTGAACGGCGCAACACCGTGAAGCTGCTGTTGCTGTTCGACATTGGCGGTTCGATGGATGCGCACGTCAAAGTCTGCGAAGAGCTGTTCTCGGCCTGCAAGACCGAGTTCAAGCACCTGGAGTATTACTACTTCCACAATTGCGTTTATGAGTCGGTGTGGAAGAACAACCTGCGCCGCACGTCCGAACGTTTTTCCACCTTCGACCTGCTGCACAAGTATGGCGATGACTACAAGGTGGTGTTCGTCGGTGACGCGGCCATGGCGCCCTACGAGATCACCCAGCCGGGTGGCAGCGTGGAGCACTGGAACGAAGAAGCCGGGTATGTGTGGATCCAGCGCTTCATGGAAAAATTCAAGAAAATCATCTGGATCAACCCTTACCCCAAGCAGGCCTGGGAATACACCGCGTCGACCCATCTGGTGCGGGACCTGATCGAGGACAAGATGTATCCGCTGACCCTGCAAGGGTTGGAGGAAGGGATGCGCTACCTGTCCAAGTGAGGTTGCCTGTACCGGCCCTTTCGCGGGCTCGCCCGCTCCCACAGGCCCCCCACATTCACAACCCTCAAATGCAGTGCTATCCCTGTGGGAGCGGGCAAGCCCGCGAAAGGGCCAGCAGCCTTACGACCAACGCCCCAGGTAAATCTGCTGCTCACGCCAGGCCTCGTCCTGCACCACCGCCCTGAACCGCACCACCGCCCCCGGCATGCACTGCGCCAGTTGCGCCAGCGCCAGCGGCGTCAGCGCGCCCAGCCGCGGGTACCCACCAATGGTCTGCCGGTCATTGAGCAACACGATCGGCTGGCCATCCGGCGGCACCTGCACCGCCCCCAGCGGGATCCCTTCGGAGATCATCGGCGCCCCTTGGTAGACCAGCTGCGGGCCCAACAACCGGATGCCCATGCGGTCAGCCCGGCTATCCAGTGTCCACTCTCGGTTGAATGCCTCGAACAGGCTGGTACCGCTGAATTCGCCGATCTGTGCGCCTATCACCAGATCGAGCACCGGCTTTTTGGCAAACTGCGGGCACAACGCTTGCGGCACTTCGCGCAGGGGTGCATTGCTACCGGTAAAAGCCAATGCCTGGTGTTTAGCCAGCGCAGCACCCTGACCATCGATGCCACCCAAGGCTTCACGTACCACGGTGGCACAACTGCCCAGCACATCCTTGCCCTGAAACCCTCCCGGTGCCGCCAGATACGCCCGCACACCCCGTTTTGGCTGCTTCAGGGTCAAGCGCTGCCCCTTGGCCAGGGCAAAACTGCGCCATGGCGCCAGGGGCTGACCATCGACACACGCATCCAGGTCGGCACCGGCCAGGGCCAGCACGCAATCCTGTTCGGCCACTACGCAAAAACCACCCAGCGCCACCTCGACCACCGGCGCCCCCAACGGGTTGCCCAGCAGCCAGTTGGCCCAGTGCATCGCCACCCAGTCCAGCGCCCCGCCCTGGGTCACGCCCAAATGACGCACGCCAAAGCGCCCGGCATCCTGTAACTGGCACAACGGCGTACTGGCCTCGATCCTCAACAGCTTCATCCCTGCGCCTCCACATCACCACCCATGGTCAGGAACTCACTGCGCGAAACCGGCACGAAGCGCACCCGGTCACCGGGTTGCAAGAGGCTGTAACCCTCACGCTCACGGTCGAACAAACGCACCGGGGTGCGCCCAATCAGGTTCCAGCCACCCGGCGATACTGCCGGATACGCTGCCGTCTGGCGTTCGGCAATGCCCACGCTGCCCGCCGCCACGCGCTTGCGCGGGGTACTCAGACGAGGGCTGGCCAGGCGCTCGTCGACCAGGCCCATGAAGCCGAAACCGGGTGCGAAGCCCAGGGCAAACACCGGGTAAACACGTTCGCAGTGCAAGCGAACAATCTCGGCTTCACTCAAGCCGCTGCGGGCCGCCAGCACAGGCAGCTCAGGGCCGACACTGGCGTCGTACCACACCGGGATCTCGTGTCGGCGGCCGCCATTGCCGGTGTCAGGCTGCAAGCCGTCCAGCGCCTGAGCGATTCGCGCCCTCGCCTCGCCCGGCGGCAGGGCCGACTGCACCATCAGCGTGGTGTAGGACGGCACCAGGTCCAGCAGGTGCTCGCCGAACGCCGCGCTCAAGCGCCGGCTGGCGGCGAGCATCCATGGCATGTTGGCCTCATCGATACGGTCGAACAGGCGTACCATCAGGCTGTCGATGGCGACCACTTCGATTCGGGGCTTCATCACGCCTCCAGCCCATCGAGGGCCTGGCGAATCTGCCGCACCGCCGCCACCGAACTCTCGTTGTCGCCATGCACGCAGAGGGTGCGGGCGGCGAGCTGCAAGGCACTGCCATCGTCAGCCACCAGCGTTTCGCCTCGGGCCAGACGCACAGCCTGCTCCACCACCCGCGCCGGGTCGTGATGCACCGCGCCCGGCAGGCGCCGCGACAGCAGATGGCCGCTGGCGGTGTATGCGCGGTCTGCGAACGCCTCGAACCACAGCTGCACGCCCATTTCATCACCCAGTGCCTGGGCGGCTCGGTTGTCGGCGGTGGCCATCAGCATCAACGGCAGGTGGCTGTCATAGGCCGCTACGGCCTCCAGTACGGTACGCAGCTTGAACGGGTCGGCCATCATGTCGTTGTACAGCGCCCCAT
The DNA here is from genome assembly GCF_054611535.1 of Pseudomonas sp. VEM90. Classification (NCBI taxonomy): domain Bacteria; kingdom Pseudomonadati; phylum Pseudomonadota; class Gammaproteobacteria; order Pseudomonadales; family Pseudomonadaceae; genus Pseudomonas; species Pseudomonas sp. VEM90. The sequence goes on from NZ_JBTRAR010000005.1 coordinate 82,946, forward strand.
GGGGCTTCACATAGGCCACACGGCCACCCAGCACTTTGCAGATGCCATCCAGCGCACCGATCTGGTAATGCAGCAGGTCGCGGATTTCTTCCGGGCTGCAGGCCATGGAACGGCGGCCAAAGCCGACCAGGTCCGGGTAGGCCGGATGAGCGCCGATAGTCACCCCGTGCTCCAACGCCAACGCCACGGTGCGACGCATGATACCGGGGTCACCGGCATGGTAACCGCAGGCGATGTTGGCGCAATCGATGTAAGGCATGACTTCGGCATCCAGGCCCATGCGCCAGCTGCCGAAACTCTCGCCCATGTCGCAATTGAGTAGCAGGCGTTCCACCACGCGGTCTCCCTTGTCGTTGTGCATATACCTACCTTACCGCGCCTGCAGGTGTTTGCCGCGGGTTTCTGGCAGGCTCAGCGCCGCCAAGATCACAATGCCGTAGGACACAGCAGAGAACACACCGATACCCAGGCCCAGCGGAACATTCTGGCCGAGCATGCCGATCATCAACGGGAACAGCGCGGCGATGACCTTGCCGATGTTGTAGCAGAAGCCTTGCCCCGAACCCCGAATGCGCGTGGGGAACAGTTCGGTCAGAAATGCCCCCATGCCGCTGAAGATACCCGAGGCGAAGAAGCCCAACGGGAGGCCCAGCCACAGCATCACACCATCGCTGACCGGCATCTGCGTGTACAACAGCACAATGACGAAAGAGCCCACGGCGAACAGGATGAAGTTCTTCTTGCGCCCCAGCAGGTCGGACAGATAAGCGCTGACCACATAGCCCACGTACGAGCCGAGGATCACCATGGCCAGATAGCCACCCGTGCCCAGCACACTCAGGCCGCGTTCGTTCTTCAGGAAGGTTGGCAGCCACGAGGTGATGGCGTAGTAACCGCCGAGCGCGCCGGTGGTCAGCAGGGATGCCCGCACGGTGGTCCAGAGCATGCCCGGGGCGAAGATTTCGTAGAAGCGCGAAGGTGCCTCGGCGTTTTCCACTGCCTTGGCCTTGCGATATACCTCAGGGTCCTTGACCAGGCGGCGAACGAAGATCACGAAGATTGCCGGTACCAGCCCCAGCAGGAACAACGCACGCCAGGCCTGCTCTGCCGGCAGCCAAGAGAACAGCAGCGCATAGAGGATGGCTGTGAGGCCCCAGCCGATTGCCCAGCCGGACTGCACCATGCCCACCGCCTTGCCGCGGTCCTGGGCGCGGATCACCTCGCCGATCAACACCGCACCGGCGGTCCACTCGCCACCGAAGCCAAAGCCCATCAGGGTTCGGGCAATCAGCAGTTGCTCGTAGTTCTGAGCGAAGCCACACAGGAAAGTGAAGAAGGCGAACCACAATACCGTCAGTTGCAGGGTACGCACCCGGCCGATGCGGTCGGAGAGGATACCGGCCACCCAGCCTCCTGCAGCGGAGGCGATCAGCGTGCTGGTGTGGATCAAGCCGGCTTCGGTGGTGGTGAGCCCCCACAGCATGATCAGCGTAGGGATGACGAAGCTGAGCATCTGCGTGTCCATGCCGTCCAGGCCATAGCCGATCTTGCAGCTCCAGAAGGTACGTCGTTGCTGTTTGTCGATGTCGCGGTACCAGGCGAAAGGCCCGGACGAAGGGAAGGAACTGACCTGCTGCTGCGCGCCGGTGGGGTTCATGGATGCCTCGGCTTGTTGGTATTGTTTTATGGGCGACATAAAGCGTCGCGGCCTGGGCGCCATTGTTCAGAGGCCGCCTCGCCTTCGTCCAACGAAAAAAACCGCCGGTCTGGAACAAGAAAAACTGATCATGAACCTTCGCTTCCTCGAAACCTTCGTCTGGGTCGCCCGGCTCAAGAGCTTCCGCTTGACGGCAGAAAAGCTGTTCACCACCCAGGCCTCGGAATCCAGCCGTATTGCCGCACTGGAGGCTGACCTGGGCGTGAAGCTGCTGCTACGCGACTCTCGCGGGGTCAGCCTGACCCCGGAGGGCGGCAAGGTGCTGGAATACGCCGAACGCATGCTGGAAACCGCCAAGGCCATGAAGCAGTCGCTGGACAGCGACCGGGCCAAGGTCGGACGCATTCGCATCGGGGTGATGGACACTGTGATCCACACCTGGATGAGCGCACTGGTGGCGGAGTTGAGCGAGCGCTACCCGCAGGTGGAAATCGAACTGGTGGCCGACACCGCGCTGAACTTGCGCGAGCAGTTGCAGAAGGGTTTTCTTGACGTGATCTTGCAGACCGACTTGCTGCGCGAGCAATCGATCCGCAGCCTCGACCTGGCGCGCTACCCAATGGGCTGGGTGGTGGCCGCAGGCGCCCACCAGCACAGGGACTATGCGTCGCTGGCCGAACTTGGGCGCGAGCGCATCATCACCTTCTCGAAGAATTCACGGCCGCACCAGGAGGTGCTGAGCTTGCTGCAGACTGCGGGGGCAGAGGCGCCGCGGTTGAATTGCGTGAATTCGGTGGCGGCGATTACCCGGCTGTTGCGCGACGGTTTTGGCATTGGCGCGCTACCGCCGGCGCTGGTGGATGCCGAGTTGGGCCGGGGCGAGCTGGTGCTGCTGGAAGGGTTGCAGCCGCCGCCGAGCCTGGAGCTGGTAGTGGCGTGGCAGACCGGGGTGGTGTTGGTAGATGAGGTGGTTGGGGTTTGCCGGCAGGTGCTGGAGCGGTATGCGCGGGATGTGGGTGGGCAGCGGATCGTGCTGGTCTGAACGACGGTCTCCGCCTGTACCGGCCCTTTCGCGGGCTTGCCCGCTCCCACAGGAGTCATCACAGGCCTGGCGGGCCAGGTTGTACCTGTGGGAGCGGCCAAGCCCGCGAAAGGGCCGGTACAGGCACAGCAGAACTTAGCGCCAGCTCTCTTTCACCACCCTGCGCCGCCCGCCCAGGATCAGCCAGCCAATCCCCAGCAACAGGCTTTCGACCACAAAGGCCAGCACAAAACCGGCACCCACACCCCAGCCAATCGCCTCGGGCACCAGCAGAATCTGGTAGCTGTAGCCATTGAGGGTTTCTTCGCGCAACTGCGGGTCGGCCTGCACCAGCACATGCCAGGTACGCTCGGCCCATGACCCTTGCAGCACCTGCCATTCGTTTTCCAGCAGTTCGTTGCGGATCATCAGGCTTTCGATGCTGTTGGCGTCACTGTTGAACACCGGATCGTCGCTGCTGCGGTAGTGCTGCAGCAGCGCCTGCAAGTCGCCCTTGAAAAAGCGCTCGGCCGTTTGCCGGAACCCATCGAGCGCCTCGCGCGATTCGAACAGGTGCGCCTCGACCCGCTGGCTATAGTCCTTGACCAGCCCCGGGACCTGGATACCGGCCAGCAGGCCGAAGGTGAACAACAGCAATCGCAGGTAACTTCTGAACATGCAGCGTCCTTAGCTCTGGCCGTGCGCCACGCACTCGCCGTGCCGCCACAGGGCCCACTGACCCGGCGCGTAGCGGTGCCAGGTCTCGTTCTCGGTCAAGGCCTCGGTGGCAATCACCGTGACCACGTCGTTGGGGGTGGTTTCGGTATGAAAATCGACGATCAGGTCGACATCCTTCAACCGTGCGGCACCAAATGGCGCTCGGCGGGTAATGTGCACCAGCTTGGTCGAGCAAAAACAGAACAGCCAGTCGCCATCGCTGAGCATGCAGTTGAATACGCCCTGACCACGGTAGCCGGCACAGGCTTCGACCAGCACTGGCAGTAGCTGTTCCACCGGCACCGGTTCGGGGAAGGCGCTGCGGATGCGGTTGAGCAGGTCGCAGAAGGCCGCTTCGCTGTCGGTGTCGCCCACTGGCCGGTAGAAACTGGCCAGGCCCTTGAAGTCACCCAGTTGGCCGTTGTGCGCGAAGCACCAGTTGCGGCCCCACATTTCCCGCACGAACGGGTGGGTATTGGACAGGCACACCCTGCCGACGTTGGCCTGACGGATATGACCGATCACCACTTCGCTTTTGATCGGGTAGCGCTGCACGAGGTTGGCCACTTCCGACTCGCTGCTCGCTGCCGGGTCCTGGAACAGGCGCAGACCACGACCTTCGTAAAAGCCTATACCCCAGCCGTCACGGTGCGGGCCGGTACGCCCGCCCCGCTGCATCAGGCCGGTGAAGCTGAAAACGATGTCGGTAGGGACATTGGCACTCATGCCCAGCAGTTCGCACACAGGCGTGTCTCCGTTTACAGACGAGGCTCGACCCGGCCTGCGCCACGCGCTGCGGCTGGCGGCAAGTCGTCACGGTACCGGTCGCTGCGCTCGGCAGCCAGCGGCGCCTGGGCGCCGAGCTGATCATCCTCGGCCAGCTGACGCCTGGCGGCGGCCTCGGTCTGTTCACGGCGCGTGCGCGCGCGTTTTTCCAGCGGCCAGCGAAGCAGCACGAAGAGGAAGTACAGGGCAAAGGCGATCATGCCGTACATGGCGAAATCCGACACAGCGCGCCAGGCGTTATTGCCGACCTTGAAGGCAACATCCAGTGCGGTGATGGCGATTGCAGGGGCGAAACTGTCCTTGACCGGGTCGACGATGGTCGGGGTCAGCAGCAGCACCGCCAGCACCACCCGTAGCGGTTCGCGCAGCCAGCGCCACATCCAGCCGGTGAGCTTGAAGCCCACCAGCAGGCACCCTAAGGCGGCCACTGCGTAAAGGCCCCAGGCGAAGGTGTAGTCGTTCTCGGTCATGGTGTTCGTGCAAGCCAGGCAAAGAGATGCCTATGATAAACACTTTTCCGGGCGCAGACAGTGTTTGCCTGTGCCGGCGTCTTCGCGGGCAAACCCGCTCCTACCTCGGTGCGATCCCTGTAGGAGCGGGTTTGCCCGCGAAGAGGCCGGCACAGGCAACTCCAATCAAGAGACCTTCAATGCCAACCAAGCCCCAACCCCCGATTGCCCAAGCCGACCAGGCCACCGACCCGTATGCCTGGCTGCAAAAGCGCGACACCCCCGAGGTACTCGCTTACCTGCACGCTGAAAACGCCTACCAGGAAGCCTGCCTGGCCGACCAGGCACCGTTGCGTGAGCAACTGTTCGAAGAGATCAAAGGCCGCATCCTGGAGACCGACCTGTCATTGCCGGCGCCCTGGGGCCCCTACCTGTACTACACCCGTACCACCGCCGGCGACGAATACCCGCGTCACTACCGCTGCCCACGCCCCGCCGACGACTCGAACACCGTCGATGAAAACCAGGAGCAGCTGCTGCTCGACCCCAACGTCCTGGCCAACGGCGGTTTCCTTTCCCTCGGCGCGTTCAGCGTCAGCCCCGACCACCGCCTGCTGGCCTACAGCCTCGACACCAGCGGCGACGAAATCCATACCCTGTACATCAAAGACCTGGCCAGTGACCGTGTCACTACCCTGCCCTTCGACGACTGCGACGGTAGCCTGACCTGGGCCAACGACAGCCAGACGTTATTCTTCGCTGAGCTGGACGACACCCACCGCCCATGGCGCCTGCGTCGCCACACCTTGGGTACCAACGCCGCGCAAACCGTGTTCGAAGAGCCGGACGGGCGTTTCTTCCTGCACTGCTACCGCACCAGTTCCGAGCGCCAGCTGGTGCTGCTGCTGAACAGCAAGACCACCAGTGAGGCCTGGGTACTGGACGCCGAAACCCCGCAGGCGCCGTTCACCTGCCTGGCGCCGCGCGTCGAAGGCCACGAATACTTCCCCGACCATGGCCAGCTCGACGGCGAGTGGCGCTGGTTCATCCGCACCAACCAGGATGGCATCAATTTCGCCCTGTACCACGCGCCAGTCGCGCCAGTACCTAGCCGCGAACAGTGGCAGGTGCTGGTGGCGCACCGCGACACGGTCATGCTCGAAGGCCTCAGCCTGAATAGCGGTGCCCTGACCCTGAGCCTGCGCGAAGGCGGCCTGCCAATCATCGAAGTACGCCCGCAGGGTTTGCCGGCCTACCGCGTCGAGCTGCCAGATGCCGCCTACAGCCTGTACGTGCAGGACAGCCTTGAGTTTGCCAGCACTCGCATACGCTTGCGCTACGAAGCGCTCAACCGCCCGGCCCAGGTGCGCCAACTGGCGTTGTCCACGGGCGCCCAGGTGGTGCTGAAACAAACCCCCGTGCTCGGTGCATTCGATGCCGATGACTATGTCAGTGAGCGCCTGTGGGCAACCGCGGCGGACGGCACCCAGGTGCCAATCAGCCTGGTACGCCGCCGCCAGGACCTGGGCAAGACCGTGCCACTGTACCTTTACGGTTATGGCGCCTATGGCGAAAGCCTCGACCCCTGGTTCTCGCATGCGCGCCTGAGCCTGCTGGAACGTGGCGTGGCCTTTGCCATCGCCCATGTGCGGGGTGGCGGTGAACTGGGGGAGGCCTGGTACCGCGCCGGCAAGCAGGAGCACAAGCACAACACCTTCAGCGACTTCATCGCCTGCGCCGAGCACCTGATCAGCCAAGGCGTGACTGCCGCCGATCGCCTGGCCATCAGTGGTGGCAGCGCCGGCGGCCTGCTGATCGGCACGGTGCTCAACCTGCGCCCGGAATTGTTCCGCTGCGCCATTGCCGAAGTGCCATTCGTCGACGTGCTCAACACCATGCTCGACCCGGAGCTGCCGCTGACCGTGACCGAGTACGACGAATGGGGCAACCCTGAGGAGCCGGAGGTGTATGAACGGATCAAGGCTTATGCGCCGTACGAGAACCTGAAAGCGCAGGCCTACCCGGCGATGCTGGTGGTGGCGGGCTACAACGACAGCCGCGTGCAGTATTGGGAAGCCGCCAAATGGGTGGCGAGGTTGCGCACGCTCAAGACCGACAGCAACCTGCTGCTGCTCAAGACCGAGATGGGGGCTGGGCACGGTGGGATGAGCGGGCGGTACCAAGGGTTGAAGGATGTGGCGCTGGAGTATGCGTTCGTGTTTGGCGAGCTAGGTATTGCCTAAACCCAGGTTTGAGCACCCGCGCGATCACTGTGGGAGCGGGCAAGCCCGCAAAAAATTCAATGCAGTGCCCTGGCACCGGCTGCGCCGGTGTTCGCGGGCAAGCCCGCTCCCACAGCGATCGCCCAGCTTTTAGAAGTTGAGCAAGACAGTTGCTCACACATGATGGCGGCGCAGAGTGCTCATGCTCAATCATCCTGCGCCGGCGGCTTCGGCGGCTCCGGCCGCAACCCGGGCAATGGCTGGTCCTTCGGCGGGCCGGGCACTGGCATCGGCGGCAACAACGGCGCCCCCGGCTGACTGTCATAAGCCTTGGGCGGTGTACTCGGGGTTATCTGCGGGTATGGCGTGGGCGTGGGCGTACCCGGTGCACCAGGCACTGGCGTATTGAGTCGAGGTGGCGTGCTGGCAGCTTCTGCCAGAGGCAGGCCAGCCATCAACAGCGCGGCGAGGATCGCGTGAAACATCAGCAACCTCCTGTCGGGAACCTTGCTACAGGCTACGCCTAAATCAACGCTTTCGCCTGTCCGCCTGACCTGCAAGCGCGCTAGACTCAATGGCATAACCGTCACCTGCCTGATCAGAACAAAGGAAACACCATGAGCTCCACCTCTTCTGCCGCCGCTACCGCGCGCCTCGACCGCATCCTGGCCGATGCCAAGCGCGACAAGGAAATGGGCTACCGCGACAAGGCCCTGAGAATGTACCCGCACGTGTGCGGCCGCTGCGCCCGCGAGTTCGCCGGCAAGCGCCTGAGCGAACTGACCGTGCATCACCGTGACCACAACCACGACAACAATCCTCAGGACGGTTCCAACTGGGAGCTGCTGTGCCTGTACTGCCACGACAACGAGCACTCGCGCTACACCGACCAGCAGTACTTCAGCGAAGGCTCCACCAGCACCCCGAGCATTGCCAAGGCCACGCACAACCCGTTTGCCGGGCTGGCGGGCATGCTGAAGAAAGACTGACCATCGATTCGCCCCCCGCTGCTACCGGGCAGCCCGTATAATCGCGCTTTTTTTCGCGAAGGGCCCCGGTACGTGGCAAACAAACGATACAGCTGCATCGGCCTGTTCAACCCCAAGTCGGCAGAAAACGTCGGCTCTGTGATGCGCGCCGCGGGCTGCTATGGCGTCAATTCGGTGTTCTACACGGGCAAACGCTATGAGCGCGCGCGTGACTTCGTCACCGACACCAAACGTGTGCACTACGACATCCCGCTGATCGGCATCGACGACCTGCAGCGCATTATCCCGCTGGGCTGCACGCCCGTGGCGGTGGAACTGGTGGAGGGCGCACGGCCATTGCCGGACTACACCCATCCAGACCGTGCCATTTACATCTTCGGGCCAGAGGATGGCTCGTTGAGCGAAGAGGTGAGGGGATGGTGTGAAGAGACAATCTACATACCAACCGAGGGCTGCATGAACCTGGCGGCGACGGTGAATGTGGTGCTGTACGACCGATTGGCCAAGGGGCTGAATACCCGCTCGGGACCCAAGTTCAAATAAAAAGGCCGCCACTGCGGCAGCAGGACAGGCCTGCCAACACAGGACGGCCAGGTGCTGAGCTCCGTCAGAACAGCACCGAAACCGGGCGGAACATTGCCTCGACAAACCATGGGTTGTCGCGATCAACGTTGCCGACGATGGTCGGCTGCGCGCTCCCCTTCCTCGGTTTCGCCCCGTGAACAATGCTGAGTTTCTGCTCGGCGGTGTATTCCAGGTACGACTTTACACACCTGAAATGCGACTTGCTGAAGATGTCGCCTTGCCGATTGCCAGGGGCCAGGGAGGCCTAGTGCAGCACCTTGCTCTGCAGCACATCGGAACGCCGTCCCAGCACGTTCTCGCTGATCTGGACGAAGTCTTCGGTACTGACGCTGGGCAGGCGCATCAGCCCACGCACCACATCGTCCAACGAACGCCTGGCCTGGGTGTGAATGCGGATTTCCTTGTCCAGCGCCTGCAACAGCATCACGCCACGGGCCACCTGCGCCGGACTGGCGCGCTCACCCTTGAGCCGGTTGACCTTGGCGCCCTGCTTGCTCAGGCGCGCCTGCCAGACCTGGTAGCGGTCGTCACTCATCCCGCCCGAGCGGCGCAGCAACTCGTTGGCGTAATAATCGGTCAGGCTCTCTACCAGCCAGTCACTACCGTCACGCCCGTGAACCTGCGCGAACAGTTGCACCAGTTCGCGCAGCAACGGGCTACTGCCGTTCTCGCTGACCATGGGCCGGGCACTGTGCAGGTACAACGAGCCCTGTGCAGCCATAGCCCCTCGCCACATGCCGTCACGCGCCCCGACCAAGAGCAGCTTGGGCGGGTTGCGCGGGAACACAGCCTGTAGTTGTGGCCAGACGAATGTGAGCAAGGTCAGGCTGTCCATGCGTCGCATGCCCTGCCCCACCGGCGCGGCCACGGTCACTTCGGTTTCGCCCAGGCGAGCGCGGCGGCTGCCCAGGTCGCCGGCAAGCATCCAGCCGGTCGGGCGATCGAACAGGCGTGACACGTTGTCGATGCGAAACTTCTCCTTGCCGATGCGCGGCCAGGACGTTTCGATGCTCTTCCAGCCCTCGGGCAGGTCGAAAGCCAGGCGCGCCACCAGCTCGGTACCGTCCTGTTGGTCGAGGTGCGCAGGAGGTATCAGCTGGTCGCCGAGGAACAGTGCCCAGTGCGGGGTGATGCGTGATGAATAGGCGCCGCTGGCAAGCTTCTGGTCCAGCTGCACGCGGTAGCTGAGGCTGGTCTTGCCGGCCGCTGGTTGCCATACACCACGCTGGCCCTTCAGCTGCCATTGCCCATCAGCCTGGAAGCCGCTGTAAACCCCAGCCTTGCTCAGGTCGAAGTCCAGGCTGCGCACCACACTGCCTTCGGCCAATGTAACGCGCACTTCAGCCTGGCCACTGGCAGGCAGCAGGCGCACCTGGTAGTCGAGGTCGACCTTTTTCGCCCAGGCCGGCGAACTGGCCATCAGGCCCAACAGCAACAACAGCTGGCAACGCATACAGAAACTCCTTGTTTCCCCGAGGCAGGCCGCGCCGGTCAGCTGGCGCGGAAGATCAGGTGGTCTTCCCAGTCGTCTTCGTGCACATCGTGTTCACTGAGCATACGCCCCGACTGGGAAATGCGCTGTTCATGGACCTGTTGGCGATCGCCACAGACCAGGTGATGCCAATCCGGCAAGTCCTTGCCCTCACTGACCAGACGGTAACCGCAGGTACTCGGCAGCCACTTGAACTGGTCGGCCTTGCCCGGGGTAAGCTGGATGCAGTCCGGCACTTGGGCAAAGCGGCTGGGGTAGTCGCTGCACTGGCACGTATCCAGGTCCAGCAACTTGCAGGCGATGCGGGTGTAATAGACGCTGTTGTCGTCTTCGTCCTCGAGCTTCTGCAGGCAGCACAGGCCGCAGCCATCGCACAGCGACTCCCACTCTTGCTGGTTGAGTTGTTCGAGGGTCTTGCGCCGCCAGAACGGCGCGTTTTCAGCGATCATCACACAGGGTTCCTGCCTTCATCTTGGGGGCCACGGCGCGCAGCGGCGCCAGTCTAGAGCCTGGCCTTCGGCAAAGCCAGACCGCTTGTCAGTCGCGACGGCACGCAGTAGCGTGCGCTTTTCCCGTCCGTTTGCAGGAGCCGCCATGAGCGCCACCCCCCGCATTGCCGATTACGCCATCAACGAGCAGTTCATCAACCGCTGGTCGCCACGCGCCTTCACCGCCGAGCCGATCAGCGAAGAAACCCTGTTGAGCTTCCTCGAAGCCGCCCGCTGGGCACCTTCGGCCTATAACTCGCAGCCTTGGCGCTTCCTTTATGCCCGCCGCGACACGCCGAACTGGGAGCGTTACCTGAGCCTGCTGGTTCCCTTCAATCGCAGCTGGGCGCAACAGGCGTCGGCGCTGGTACTGGTCATTTCGAAGACTACCTTCGCGGCCCCGGGCGCTACGGAAGAAAAACCGGCGCTATGGCACACCTTCGACACGGGCTCTGCCTGGGGGCACCTGGCCCTGCAGGCCAGCATCAGCGGCTGGCATACCCATGGCATGGCCGGCTTCGATCAGGACCTGGCACGTCAGGAACTGAAGATTCCCGAGGGTTACGTACTGCACGCCATGGTGGCGATCGGCAAGCTGGGGGACAAGGCCAGCCTGGACGAAGCGCTGCAGGCGCGTGAAGTGCCGAGCCCGCGCAAACCGCTGAGCGAGCTGGCTGCTGAAGGCGATTTCAGCCTGTAAGGTTTGTGTTGGCAGTGCTGGCCTCTTCGCGGGCAAGCCCGCTCCTGCGGGGGGGATCACCACCCTGAGCTGGAGCGGGTTTACCCGCGACGAGGCCGGTACAGGCCACAGCGATCAGTAGCCCCGGGCGAAATCGACTTCACCCCGCAACCCCTGCCCCGCTTCATAAGCCCGCACATTCTCGACAAACAAGCGCACCATCGCTGTCGGCGAGGTGGGTGCCGAACTGTGTCCGGTCAGCAACAAGCCCCACGCGCTCCAGAACGGGTGTTGCCTGGGCAGCGGCTCTTGCCGGCAGACATCGATCACCGCACCGGCCAGATGGCCTTCTTTCAGCGCCCCTACCAAGTCGGCATCGACCACTGCTACACCGCGTCCGGCATTGATGAACAAGGCCGAGGGCTGGAAGCACTTGAACAGCGCTGCGTCATACAGGTCATGAGTGGCGGGGGTATCCGGCAGCAGGTTTAGCACGTAGTCGACCTGGCCGACCATGCGCGGCAGGTCGGCCAGCGCCGCCACCTCGACGAACGGCGCCTGCTCACGGGCGCTGCTGGCGACCCCGTAAAGCTCTACACCAAACGGCTGCAGGAACTCGGCCACACGCTGACCAATGTCGCCTACACCCACAATGAGTGCCTTGCGCCCTTCCAGGCTGCGCCCCGGGTGGTCATCCCAACGCCGCTCGACCTGGCTGACCAGACGCGCCAGCACCTCACGCTCATGGCCTAGCATATAGGTGAGCATGTACTCGGCCATCACCTGACCGAAGATACCCACTGCCCGGCTCAGGCGGTAATCACGCGGTAGGCCATCGGCCAGCAACGGCGTGATACCGGCCCATGTCGACTGCATCCAGGCAGGCTTATGGCCTTGGCGCAGCAGACTTGCCAGCAAGTCCGGCTGGCCCAGCCACACCGGGCACTGCGGTGCCTGGCGGGCCAGTTCGGCAGAGTCGCCGCTGGTCAGAACTTCCACTTCAGGCGCGGCTGCGCGCAAAAGCTCGGCGTATCGAGCATGGTCATGCTCAGCAATCAGTACGCGCATGGTCAGACGGGGTCGTTACGGCGCAGCAGCTCTTCGGGCAGGTGCTCGATGTACTCATCTTCCAGCGGCGGCATCTGCAGGTGGTAGCCTTGGCTTTCGAGGTTCTCCAGCACCTTGCTGATGTCCTCGCGGGCCAGCTTGCGCTCAGGGCTGAGCACCAGGTCGAAAGCGTGCACGGGGGTGCCGAAGAACGGCAGCAGGCCTTCAGGCACGCGCTCCAGGCCGTCAGCCTTGAGCACGTACAGGTACATTTCGTTCTTGCGTGGGCTTTTGTAGATCGAGCAAATGCGTTTCATCGGGTTTCTCCGGCGCCTGCCAGGTTGTCCAGCAGGGCCTGGCCCATGCGCTCACGGCGCCAGCCGCGCAGCGAATCGGGCAGTTTATAAGGGCCATTGGGGTAACCGCTCTTGAGCAGCGCCTCCAGGGCTTTCTTGCGCAGCATCAACTCGGGCGCAATCCCCAGGCGCTCGCCTTCGGCCTGGCCGATGGCACGCAACTGCTTGAGGAGGCCGGCAGCCTCGATCGGCAGCGGCTCGGGCAAGGGCGCTGGCCATTGCTCGGCCGGCAGGCTGGCGGCGCGCTTGATCAGCTGGATGAGGAACTCACCGTCCTGACGAATGGTGCGCGGGTGCATCTCGTCGATCTTGGCCAAGGCCGACAGGTTGTTCGGCTGGCTCTTGGCCATGGGCCACAGCGAGTGCTCCTTGAGGATACGATTGCGCGGTACATCGCGGTTGCGCGCCTCGCGCTCGCGCCAAGCGCACAGCTCACGCAGCACTGCCAGTTGTTGAGGCGCCAGCTTCCAGGCCAGCTTGACGTCGCGGTACAGGCTTTCGGGCTCGACTTCACGGCGCAACGCAGCCACCAATTCGGCGCCGTCCTCCAGCACCCAGGCGTACTTGTCGTCACTCAGCCGCGGGCGCAGCACGGTGAACAGCTCGGCCAGGTGCACGGCGTCTTCGGCAGCGTAGCTGACCTGGGTTTCCGAGAGCGGGCGTTGCAGCCAGTCAGAGCGGGTTTCACCTTTGGGCAATTCGATGCCCAGCACTTCCTGCACCAGGCGCGAATAGCCCATGGAGAAGCCCAGGTTCAGGTAACCGGCGGCCAGCTGAGTGTCGAACAACGGCTGAGGCAGCTTGCCGGTCAGGCGCAGCAGCACTTCGAGGTCTTCGCTGCAGGCGTGCAGCACCTTGACCACACCGCTGTCTTCCAGCAGGTCGGCCAAGGGTTGCCAGTTGCCGATCAGCAGCGGGTCGATCAGGAAGGCACGTTGGCCGTCGCCGATCTGAATCAGCCCGGCTTTCGGGTAGAAGGTGTCGACCCGCATGAATTCGGTGTCGACGGCGACGAAGGGCAGCTGGTGCCAGTCGCGGCAGTGCTCGGCCAGGCTCTGGTCGTCACGGATCCAGTGAATTTCGATGGCCACAAGGCTCTCCCACTAACATTGGCGCGCAGTATATACGGCGAGGGCACTGCTGGTGAAACTGTCCAGCTTTCAGGGGGCAGTCCACCCTGTGGGAGCGGGCGCGCCCGCGAATGAAGGCAACACGGTGTATGGCCCGGGCTTACCCGCTCCAGGGATCACCCAAGCCTGCATGACACGCGACTGACTTCAGCGCTTGGCTGCCAGCCAGGGCCGGCAACCGGCGAACATGTCCAGCGACTGCTGGTAGAGCTCGGTGTGTACCTGCAACAGGCCAAGCATCGAGTGGAACAGATTGTCCTGGGACAACGGGGTATCGCTGAGCCGGGCCAGGCAGTCGTTGTCGATACCGAAGTCCTCCTTGTAGCTGTCGGAGAACCAGGTCAGCAGCGGCACATGCTTCTGCGGCTCGGGAGCGATGGCGTACGGCGTGCCGTGCAGGAACAGGTTGTACTCGCCCAGCGACTCGCCGTGGTCGGACAGGTAGATCATCGCCGTGTCGACCTTGTCTTGCTTGCTGCGCAGGATATCGATCAGCGAGGCCAGCACCTTGTCGGTGTAAGCAAGGGTGTTGTCGTACCCGTTGATGATTTCCTCCTGGCTGCACTGGTTCAACGCGTTGCTCTGGCACACCGGGGTGAAGCGCTCGTCTTCACTGGGGTAGCGCTTGAAGTACTCGGGGCCGTGGCTACCCATCTGGTGCAGCACCAGCACGGTGTCCTTGTCGAGGTTGTCGATCAGCGCGTCCAGGCCTTGCAGCAGGATCTGGTCATGGCATTCGCCATTGGCGCACAGCTGCGGGTCCTTGAGGTTGCTGACATCGATGAACTGCACACGATCGCAGGTGCCTTTGCAGCCCGATTGGTTGTCGCGCCACTGCACGGCCAGGCCGGCACGTTGAAGGATGTCCAACAGCCCTTCACGGTTTTTCGCTACGCGGGCGTCGTAGTCCCTGCGCTTCATGCCCGAGAACATGCAAGGCACCGAAACCGCCGTTTCCGTACCGCACGAGTGCACGTCGGAAAACGCCAGCAGGCCCTGCTCCCTGGCGAGATTGGGCGTGGTATCGCGGTCATAGCCCAGCACGCCGAAATGGTCTGCCCGGGCACTTTCTCCGACCACCAGCACGGTCAACGACTTGCGCTCATGTTTTTGCCAGGCCGCATCACGCTTGGCATCTTCACCATAATGCTGGAACGGGCGCGAAGCCGTACCGACACGCTCGCTGACATAACCAATGGACGCCCCGACGATATTGCTGGGGGTGAGCATCAGGCGCAGCTCATGGTGATTGCGCAACAACGACGACAGTCCTTGATAATTGACCAACGCGACCGAACCGATGGTCACCACACAGGCACCACCGACCACTAACTTGCCCAGCAGCTCGCGGTGCCAGGGGCGGTAAGCGATCTTCGCCTTCCACAGCAGCACCGAAGGCAGCACGCCCAGCAGCAGGATATACGCGGCAAACTTGAACGACATCAAGTCGCGCACTTCCGCAATATTGGTTTCGGCCATATTACGAAACATGCCGGTATCAATAAGTACGCCGTACTGGTTCATGAAGTAAGCCACGCCTGCGCCACTCATGAACAACACGATAAGTACCGGCTTCAATACATACCGGAAAGCAAGTAACGTGAGGATCAGATTGAAGGCGAAGAGCATCAACACGGCAAACGCCAGGCTTAGCCACAACCCCGACAGGCCGGCAGGAACCACCGCTTGCAGGTGCTCCCAGAGGAACATGTTGAAGCCGATCAGAAGGTAAAGACTGGCCAGCAGCGTGACCCATTCAGTCCGCAGGGATTTGAAGTTGAGCATCAGCGTTCGCAATCAAGAGTGATTTTCACCCCCCAGGCCAGAAGGCACCGTGGGAAAGTTGGGCGAACTCTAGAAAGGGCACCATCAAATTTTTGTGAAAAAGACGGTAACAATTTCGTGAAGGTGCGTCTTTTACAAATAATCTCAAAATCATTCAGCTGCCATTCAGCCTGGGCAGCCGTCACAAGCCTGCGCAAAGACAGCTATCCTCAGTGATCAGAGCCTTACCGACAACCCTGACAGAGGTGAAGAAATGCCAGTTCCGCATGATCTGCTCGCTGACCTGCACGTTACCGCTGATGCATTCCAGGCGCTCATGGACAAGGATCAGGACCTGCACAAACTGCACAAGGAGTACAACGCCAAGGACAAGGAGGTGGTCGCCGCCGAAGGCAACGGTACCAACGACGAGGCCGTCAACCGCCTGCGCAAGGAAAGGTTGCTGATCAAGGACAAGATCGAACGGATCATTCATCCGCCCAAATCCTGACAGGCATCTATTGAATCCACCGGCCTCTTCGCGGGCAAGCCCGCTCCTATACCGATGCGCAGACCGTCGTAGGAGCGGGTTCACCCGCGAAAGGGCCGGGCCTGCTGGCCAATTTCCCTGGCCGTTCACCGTTGCCGCCGCCACCGTATTCGCGGGTAAACCCGCTCCTACGCCAATGCGTAGACCGTCGTAGGAGCGGGTTCACCCGCGAAAGGGCCGGGCCTGCTGGCCAAGGTCCCTGGCCGTTCACCGTTGTCGCCGCCACCGTATTCGCGGGTAAACCCGCTCCTACATCGATGCGCAGACCGTCGTAGGAGCGGGTTCACCCGCGAAAGGGCCGGGCCTGCTGGCCAATGCCCCTGGCCGTTCACCGTTGCCGCCGCTACCGTATTCGCGGGTAAACCCGCTCCTACGCCAATGCGCAGACCGTCGTAGGAGCGGGTTCACCCGCGAAAGGGCCGGGCCTGCTGGCCAATGTCCCTGGCCGTTCACCGTTGTCGCCGCTACCGTATTCGCGGGTAAACCCGCACCTACGCCAATGCGCAGACCGTCGTAGGAGCGGGTTTACCCGCGAAAGGGCCAGCAGCCCTCACACAGCAACCAGCGCTTTCAACGCCCCATCCAGGTCCTCGACCAGATCACGGTAGTCCTCGATACCTACCGACAACCGCAGCAGGTTCTCGCTGATCCCCATCACCCCTTTCTGCTCCGGGCTCAGCGAGCAGTGCGACATGCTCCAGGAATGGTTGATCATGCTCTCAACCCCGCCCAGCGAGTCTGCCAGCACAAAAATCTGCAGTGCCTCCACCAGGCGGTTGAGCGCGGCGCGGTCGCCCTTGACCTTCATCGCCACCACTGCCCCGCCACTGCGCATCTGGCGTTTGCACAGTTCATGCTGTGGGTGGCTTTCCAGCCCCGGGTAATAGACCTGCTCGACCTGCGCGTGGCCTTCCAGGAAGCGCGCCACCTTCAGGGCATTGGCGCACTGGCGCTCCATGCGCACATCCAGGGTCTTCAGGCCGCGCAGGGCCAGGTAGCAGTCGAACGGCCCCTGCACCGCACCAATCGCCATGCTGATGCGGCGCAGGCGTGCCAGCAGCGCGTCATTGGCGGCGACCACCACACCGCCGGTGAGGTCGGAGTGGCCACCGATGTACTTGCTGGCCGAGTGCATCACCAAGTCCACGCCCAAGGTGATCGGGCGCTGGTTCCACGGCGAGCAGAACGTGTTGTCGATGCAGGTAAGAATCCCCCGCGCCTTGGCCAGGCTGCACACCGCCTTGATGTCGACCAGGTGCAGCAACGGGTTGGTCGGCGATTCGATCCAGATCAGCTGGGTTTCCGGCTTGATCGCAGCCGCTACGGCTTCAAGGTCGTTGAGATCGACATAAGTGGTGGTCAGCCCCGAGGTGCGGCTGCGGTAATCTTCCATGATGCGGAATGTGCCACCGTACACGCCGTTCATCACCACCACGTGGGCATCCTTGGGCAGCAGCTCAAGCACGGTTGCGGTGGCATTCACTCCCGAGGCGCAGGCCACAGCGCCCACGCCTTCTTCCAGGGCAGCGACACAGGTTTCGTAGGCATGCCGGGTGGGGTTGCCGACGCGGCTATAGGAATATTCCGGCTTGTCATCCAGGCTGCGCTTGGTGAACGAACTGGCGGTGACGATGGCCGGGAAAATGGCGTTATCGGCAACGCTGAACTGCTCGCCGGCGTGAATGGTACGGGTGGCGAAATTGCGCGGCTTGTCGGACATGGTCAGGCCCATTGGCAGAATGAAAGCTGCAACTATCGCACAACCCAAATCGTCTGGCCTTGGGGTAATCTGTGAAATATTTTTCTGCACGGCCAGCGCACGATATGGACAGTTTCGACCAGCACATTCTTACCCTGCTACAGCGTGATGCCTCGATCTCGCTGAAGGACCTGGCCGAGGCCGTCAACCTGTCCACCACACCGTGCTGGAAGCGGGTCAAGCGCCTGGAGGAAGACGGCTATATCCTCGGCCGTGTCACCCTGCTGGACCCCGAACGGCTGGGGTTGGGGCTTACCGTGTTCGTCCAGCTCAAGACCCAGCGCCACGACAGCGCCTGGCTGGAGCAGTTTGCCGCGACCGTGACCGGGTTCGAGGAAGTGATGGAGTGCTACCGCATGTCCGGGGACTGGGACTACATGCTGCGGGTGGTGGTGGGCGATATCGCCGCGTATGACCGGTTCTACAAAAAGCTGATTACCCGTACCGATGGGCTATCGAACATCACCTCCAGTTTTGCCATGGAGCAGATGAAGTACACCACGGCTTACCCGGTGCATCGCGCCTGACCGGTGCTGGATGCTTCGCGGACAAACCCGCAGGATCACCTCAACCTCAAGCGCTGTGAGGTCCCGTAGGAGCGGGTTCACCCGCGAAGAGGCCGGTACAGGCACCCCATCAATCCGAGGCCAACACCGCCGCAATGCGGTTCCCCGCCTTGGCTTTCTCAACCTTGATCGCCACAAATTTCGAGGTCGGGGTGTAGGTGCCCTCGCCATAACTTTCCAGCGGTACCAACGGGTTGGTTTCCGGGTAATACGCCGCCGCCTGTCCCTCGGGCACGTCATACGCCACCAGGCGGAAGCCCGACACCCGCCGCTCCACGCCATCCTCCCACAGCGACACCAGGTCCACCTGCTCACCCGGCTCGAAGCCCAGGCGACGGATGTCGGCCTCATTGACGAACACCACTTCACGCAGGCCGAACACCCCCCGATAGCGGTCGTCCAGGCCATACAGGGTGGTGTTGTACTGGTCATGCGAGCGCAGGGTCTGCAGGATCAGGTCGGGTTTGTCACCCCGGGCCAGCACCTTGGCATTGACCAACTCCTCGGGCAGCGCGTGGGGCATGAACCGGGCCTTGCCCGTGGCCGTTCGGAAGTTGCGATCGGCGGCGGTGTTACCCAGGTGGAAACCGCCCGGCTGCTGCAAGCGCTCATTGAAGCTGGCGAAACCAGGGATAACGTCTGCGATCATCTGACGAATACGGCTGTAGTCGGCCACCGCAAACTCCCAGTCTATCGGCTGGTTGCCCAGCGTAGCCTTGGCCATGCCGGCGATGATCCAGGGTTCCGAGCGCATATGCGGCGAGCGCGGGCGCAACTGGCCGTTGGAGATGTGCACCATGCTGAAGGTGTCCTCCACGGTCACGCCTTGCGGCCCTTCGGCCTGCAGGTCGATTTCGGTACGGCCCAGGCACGGCAGGATCAGCGCATCGCGGCCGGTGACCAGATGCGAGCGGTTGAGCTTGGTGGAAATCTGCACGGTCAACGCGCAATTCTGCAGCGCCGCGTGGGTGCGCGCGGTGTCCGGGGTGGCTTGGGCAAAGTTGCCGCCCAAGCCGATGAACACCTTGGCCCGCCCCTCTTCCATGGCTTTGATCGCCAACACCGCGTTGTGCCCATGGGTACGCGGCACACTGAACTGGAAGCGTTTTTCGATGGCATCGAGCAGCGCCGCCGACGGCTTCTCGTCGATACCCATGGTACGGTCACCCTGCACGTTGCTGTGGCCACGCACCGGCGACAGGCCTGCGCCGGGTTTGCCGACGTTGCCGCGCAGCAGCTGCAGGTTGACGATTTCCTGCACGGTCGGCACCGAATGGCGATGCTGGGTGACGCCCATGGCCCAGCACATGATGACCCGCTCGGCCTTGCGATACATGCGTGCGGCCAGCTCGATCTCGGCCAGGGTCAAGCCCGACTGCTTGACGATGTGCTCCCAGGACGTGGCGTCCACCGCCGCCAGGTAATCGTCGACGCCGCTGGTGTGCTCGGCGATGAAGGCATGGTCGAACACCGCCGGCTCGCCCTTGGCCTGCGCCTCGCGCTCCCATTGCAACAAGTACTTGGCAATACCGCGCATTGCCGCCATGTCCCCACCCAAGGCCGGGCGGAAGTAGGCGCTGGAGGTCGGCTCGGAGCCGTTGCTGAGCATTTCGAACGGGTGCTGCGGGTGCTGGAAGCGCTCGAGGCCACGCTCTTTCAACGGGTTGAAGCAGACTACCTGGGCACCACGCTTGACCGCTTCCCGCAGGGGTTCGAGCATGCGCGGGTGGTTGGTGCCGGGGTTCTGGCCGATGACGAAGATCGCGTCGGCCAGCTCCAGGTCGTGGAACACCACGGTGCCCTTGCCCACCCCAAGGGTTTCCGACATACCCGCGCCGCTGGCTTCGTGGCACATGTTCGAGCAATCAGGGAAGTTGTTGGTGCCGTAAGCGCGCACGAACAGCTGGTAGAGGAACGCCGCCTCGTTGCTGGCCCGGCCCGAGGTGTAGAACTCGGCCTCATCTGGCGACTCAAGCGCACGCAGATGCCTGGCGACCAGCTCGAAGGCCTCCTGCCAGGTGGTTTCGACATAGTGGTCGGTGGCGGCGTCGTAACGCATCGGGTGGGTGAGGCGGCCCTGGTATTCCAGCCAGTAGTCGGTCTGTTCCTTCAGCGCGCTGACGCTGTACCTGGCGAAGAATGCCGGGTCCACCGAACGGCCAGTGGCTTCCCAGTTGACCGCCTTGGCGCCGTTTTCGCAGAACTTGACCATGTCGCTTTCCGGCGACTCGCCCCAGGCACAGCCGGGGCAGTCGAAGCCGCCGTTCTGGTTGGTCTTGAGCATGGCCCGCAGGTTCTTGAAGGCGTTGTCGCTGCCCAGCCAGCTCTTGGTCACGCTTTTCAGCGCCCCCCAGCCGGCGGCGGCGCCCTTGTAGTCCCTGATGTGTTCGTCCTGGCTCATGCGATGAATCCTCACGCTTCGATGCTTTTTTCCAGCCTATGGAGCGTGGGGAGGCCGCGTCCAATCGAAAGATCTTACGGCGTGATAAGCGGTTTCGATCACGGGCCGCCAGATGCCATACCAAGCGATAGAGGCCATCGATCAACCGGTCAGGCAAAGCAATTTGACGGCCCTGCAGCCAGGTTATAGCTTGGAGTCATGTCCCAACCCATTCGAGTGCGAACGTGGAACAGAACAGCCGGGCCCTGATCGACGGCTTCAACCGGAAAATCGACTACCTGCGGATGTCGGTCACCGACCGTTGTGACTTCCGTTGCGTGTACTGCATGGCCGAAGACATGCAGTTTCTGCCGCGCCAGCAAATCCTCAGCCTCGAAGAACTGTTCCAGGTGGCCGAACGCTTCGTCGCTCTGGGCACCCGCAAGATCCGCCTGACGGGTGGCGAGCCACTGGTACGCCAGGGCATCGTCGACCTGTGCGGGCGCATCGCCGCCCTGCCCGGCCTGCGCGAGCTGTGCCTGACCAGCAACGGCTCGCAACTCGGGCGCCTGGCTCAGCCGCTGTTCGACGCCGGGGTGACACGTCTGAATATCAGCCTGGATAGCCTGGATGCCGACCGTTTCAAGCAACTGACCCGCACCGGCGACCTTGCCCAGGTAATCGCCGGTATCGACGCCGCACGCCAGGCGGGTTTCAAACGCACCAAACTCAACTGCGTGGTCCTCAAAGGCCGCAACGACCATGAACTGGTCGATCTGGTGCGCTTTGCCATCGAACGTGAACTGGACATCACCTTCATCGAGGAAATGCCGCTGGGGGTGATAAGCGAGCATGAACGTGGCGAATCGTTCTGCTCCAGCGATGAAGTACGGGCACGCCTGGCCGAGCAGTTCACGCTGATCGAATCGACCGAATCGTCCATGGGGCCGGCCCGTTACTGGCGCCTGGCCGAAGCCGCGAATACGCGGGTCGGCTTCATTTCACCGCACAGCCACAACTTCTGCGCCACCTGCAACCGCGTGCGCCTTACCGTCGAAGGCCGCCTGCTGCTGTGCCTGGGCAACGAACACTCGGTAGACCTCAAGCACGTGCTGCGCGCCCACCCTGGCAACCCCGAACGCCTGGAAAAGGCCATTCGCGACTCGCTGCACCTCAAGCCCTATCGCCATCATTTCGAAGTCGGTGGCGATGTGCAGATCCTGCGCTTCATGAACATGACCGGCGGCTGAGCAGCCGTCTCTGGATTTCCATGATCGTCCCCCCCTCCACCGATGTGTTGCGCGTGTTGTTCACCCTCAAGGGGTCGATCGTCAAACGCATTGCCCTGCGTTGCCTGATGGTGACACTGCTAGCCGCGCTGATCGTGCTGGTCGAGCGGCATTACCCGGCGTATTTCTACCCGGTCAGCGCCACGCCGTTCACCTTGCTGGGCCTGTCGTTGTCGATCTTCATGAGCTTTCGCAACAACGCGTGCTATGACCGTTGGTGGGAGGGGCGCAAGGCCTGGGGCAAACTGATTATCGAAACCCGCTCGTTCGTGCGGGAAAGCGTGGCGATTGCCGACGAAACACTGCGCACCGAACTGCTGCGCAACTTGTGTGGTTTCGCTCATGCACTCAATGCCCGGCTGCGTAACGAGGACGAACGGGCAGCTGCCAGACCGTGGCTGGCCCAGGCCGATGCGATCAGCCCGCACAATGTGTGCGACGGCATCCTGCGTGAAATCGGTGGACACTGTTCACGGTTGGCCGCGCAGCAACAGATCAGCGAATGGCGCTACAACCTGCTGGAACAACGTCTGGTGGGCCTGACCGAAGTGCAGGCCACCTGCGAGCGGATCAAGGGCACGCCTTTGCCGTTCCCCTACACGCTGCTGCTGCACCGTACCATCTACATTTTCTGCCTGCTGCTGCCGTTTGCCCTGGCCGAGCCGCTGGGCTGGCTTGCACCGCTGTTCACCACCATCGTGGGGTACACGTTCTTCGGGCTGGATGCGATCGGCAACGAGCTGGAAGACCCGTTCGGGCGCGATGAGAACGATCTGCCGACCGATGCCATGGTGCGGACGGTGGAGCGCGATGTGCTGGCCGGATTGGGGGAACAGCAACTGCCTCCCGCCTTGTTGCCGGTGGGGTATGTGTTGAGCTGACCGTGGGTGGTTGCCTGTTCTGGCCTCTTCGCGGGTAAACCCGCTCCTACATCGGCAACAGGTGTTTGACGAAGTTGCATGGCCGGTGCCGTGCATCCAGCTGCTCGGCCAGAATCCCTTCCCAGGCGGTGCGGCAGGCTCCGGTCGAGCCCGGCAGGCAACACACCAACGTGCGGTTGGACAACCCGGCCAACGCCCGGCTCTGCACGGTCGAGCTGCCAATATCGAGAATCGACAATGCCCGGAACAACTCGCCAAACCCATCGATACGCTTGTCCAGCAGGCACTCGACCGCTTCGGGTGTGCTGTCGCGCCCGGTAAAGCCGGTACCGCCGGTGATCAGCACCACCTGCACCTGTTCATCAGCAATCCAGCTGGCCACCTGAGCGCGGATCTTGTACAGGTCGTCCTTGAGCAGCGCTCGCGCCACCAGCCGGTGACCGACCTCGACCGAGCGGTTGGCCAGCAGCTCGCCGGAAGTATCGTTGTCGTAGGTACGGGTGTCGCTGACAGTCAGCACGGCGATGTTCAGCGGTACGAAGACCGCATCAAGTTGGACGCGCACAATGAAGCTCCTTGAAGGGCATTTTCACCACGCTAGAGGCATAGCCCCAGGTGCGTCCAATCGATATGGCGTACCGGCCGATCAATGACATCTATCGCAGACGTGGGTTATGGTCTGCACAATCAGACGCCAGGCACTTCCATGGACATCAAGCAGCTCAAGTTCCTCATCGCACTCGACCAGACCCGCCACTTCGGCCAGGCGGCGGCGCTGTGCCATATCACCCAGCCGACGCTGTCCATGCGCCTGCGCAACCTGGAGGATGAGCTGGACCTGGTGCTGGTCAAGCGTGGCCAGCGCTTCGAAGGCTTCACCGAGGCCGGCGAGCGCATCCTGGCCTGGGCCCGCACCCTGCTCGCGGCCCACGACGGCCTGCAGGCCGAGGCTGCAAGTTGCCGTGGCCAAGTGGTCGGCAGCCTGCGCCTGGGCACGGTGCCGCTGGCCAGCTTCAATCCCATGCACCTGCTGCTGCCCCTGCGCGAAAAATACCCCGAACTGCACTTTCAGCTTAGCTCGCTGAGTTCGGAACAGGTCCTCGACGGCCTGAGCCGCAACCAGCTCGACCTGGGTATCTGCTACCTGGACCAGGTCAACACCAGCTTCTTCGAAGTGATCGAACTCGGCACCACCACCATGGGCCTGCTGCACGACACGCGGCACTTCCAGTTCGCCAGCGACCGACTGCGCTGGGACGAGCTCGGCGACATTCCGCTGGGGCTGCTGAGCAAAGGCATGCACTACCGCCAGTCGCTGGACCTGAGCTTCCGTAGCCGTGGTCTTGAACCCAATGCGGTGCTTGAGAGCGACTCGAGCTTCCAGCTTATCCAGGCCATCAACACCGGCATATGCTGCGCGATCATGCCATTGGACTGCGGCCTGGAAGACCTCAGCGAGCACCTGCGAATCCTGCCAGTGGCCGACGCCGCCATCCTCAGCCCGGTCGGGCTGCTGCTGCGCCGCAGCGAGCCGCGCTCGGCGATTGCCGAGCAGTGCTTTGCCGAGGCCCGTGGGCTGTTTCAGGCAACCTGATCGGCGGTAGCCTGGCGGTACTGGCGCGGCGTAAAGCCGGTCAGTTGCTTGAACTGGCGGCTGAAGGCGCTGTGATCGGTGTAGCCGCAGCACATCGCCACTTCAGTGATCGGCAGCTCCGAATGCAGCAGTCGGTGGGCGTGCTCCAGGCGTGCCTTGTGGATCATCTGCCGGGGCGTGAGGTGGAACACGCGCTTGCAGTAGCGCTCCAACTGAGCCACGGAGATACCAGCGATGCGGGTCAGCTCGCCCATGCTGATCGGCTGATGAAAATGCCGGCGGATGTGCTCGTCCACCGCAGCCAGGCGCTGATAGGCGGGGTGGCTGTCAGCGGCTGACTGCAAGTCGACCGAGATGCCGACCAGGCCGATGATTTCGCCAGCAGGGTTGTACAGCGGGCGCTTGTGGGTCAGGCACCAGCCGGGCTCACGGCTGCCGTAGAGGTGCAGCTCCAACTGGTCCTCCAGCACCAGACCTTCCTTGAGAACACGTCGATCCTGCTCGGTATAGCCGGGGCCAAACTGTGCCGGAAACACCTCGGCGCTGGTCTTGCCCAGCAGCGGTTGCAGGCGCTTGAGGCCACAGCGCTGGACCAGTGTGTTGTTGGCCAACGCATAGCGGGCGGCAGAATCCTTGATGAAGATCGCGGCGTTGGGGATGGCGTCGAGCATCGGCAGCAACAGCGATACACCGGCGAGCAGGGCCTCGAGGGTGGCGGGGCGGTGCTGGTCCAGGGACTGGTAGAGGGTTGCCAGGGGGGTGTCGGTCATCTGTCGGTTCTCTGCTGGCTGGGCCGGCCTCTTCGCGGGTGAACCCGCTCCTACAGGGCCCCCACAGATTTCGAATTCTGCGCCGTACCTGTAGGAGCGGGTTCACCCGCGAAAGGGCCGACACTAGCACTGCATCTCTCAAACCCTTATCCGGTATGGCTTTGAGCCTATCCCCCCGCTTTGCGCCTTACCACTTTTTTTCTGCAACTGTGCCGATTTCGTCATCCCCTCTGCAGAAAACCATCAAGAACCGCCGCCCCAACCGGTTCACTCTATGCCCCACGCAAGCCGCCCAAGTCCTACAAGAGCGCGGCCCCAAAAGCCGCATCTCGTGACATCAGACCTGCCTATCCAATAACCAACAAAAAGGCGAACCCATGTCAGGCAAATTCAAAAAACAGTTATCACTGCTGGACCTCACCTTCATCGGCCTAGGCGCCATCTTCGGCTCCGGCTGGCTGTTTGCCGCCAGCCACGTCTCGGCCATCGCCGGCCCGGCCGGCATCCTCTCCTGGTTCCTGGGCGGGTTCGCCGTACTGTTGCTGGGCATCGTCTACTGCGAGCTGGGCGCCGCCTTGCCCCGCGCCGGTGGCGTGGTTCGCTACCCGGTGTACTCGCACGGCCCGCTGCTAGGCTACCTGATGGGCTTCATCACCCTGATCGCCTTTTCCAGCCTGATCGCCATCGAGGTGGTCGCCTCACGCCAATACGCCGCCGCCTGGTTTCCCGGGCTGACCAAGGCCGGCTCCAGCGACCCGACCGTGCTCGGCTGGCTGGTGCAGTTCGCCTTGCTGGGGCTGTTCTTCTTCCTCAACTACCGCAGCGTGAAAACCTTTGCCAAGGCCAACAACCTGGTCAGCGTGTTCAAGTTCATCGTGCCGCTGCTGGTGATCGGCGTGCTGTTCACCTTCTTCAAACCGGAAAACTTCGAGGTCCAGGGCTTTGCCCCGTTCGGCCTGTCCGGGGTGGAAATGGCGGTATCCGCCGGTGGCATCATCTTCGCCTACCTGGGCCTGACGCCGATCATTTCGGTGGCCAGCGAGGTGAAGAACCCGCAACGCACCATCCCCATTGCACTGATCTTGTCGGTACTGCTGTCCACCGCCATCTACGCGCTGCTGCAACTGGCTTTCCTTGGCAGCGTGCCGACCGAAATGCTGGCCAACGGCTGGGCCAGCGTGACCAAGGAATTGGCCCTGCCCTACCGTGACATCGCCCTGGCCCTGGGTGTGGGCTGGCTCGCCTACCTGGTGGTGGCCGACGCAGTGATCTCGCCAAGCGGCTGCGGCAACATCTACATGAACGCCACCCCACGCGTGATCTATGGCTGGGCGCAGACCGGCACCTTCTTCAAGTACTTCACCCGCATCGATGCAGAGTCCGGCATCCCGCGCCCGGCCCTGTGGCTGACATTTGGCCTGTCGGTGTTCTGGACCCTGCCGTTCCCATCGTGGGAAGCGCTGATCAACGTGGTGTCCGCTGCCCTGGTGCTGAGCTACGCCGTGGCCCCGGTCAGCGTCGCCGCCCTGCGCCGCAATGCACCACACATGCCGCGTCCGTTCCGGGTCAAGGGCATGGCCGTGCTCGGCCCGCTGTCGTTCATCATCGCTGCCCTGATCGTGTACTGGTCTGGCTGGAAAACCGTGTCGTGGCTGCTGGCCCTGCAGATCGTGATGTTCGTGCTGTACCTGCTGTGCAGCCGTTTCGTACCCACCCAGCACCTTTCGCTGGCCCAGCAAGTTCGCTCATCGGCGTGGCTGATCGGGTTCTATGCGGTGACCATCCTGCTGTCGTGGCTGGGCAGCTTCGGCGGCCTGGGGGTAATCGGCCACCCGCTCGACACCGTGGTCGTGGCCGCCTGCGCGCTGGGCATCTACTACTGGGGCGCGGCTACAGGCGTGCCTGCCCACCTGGTACGCCTGGAAGGCGACGACGAAAGCGAAGCCTGCGCTGAAACCTCTAACGGCCGCCCTGTTGCCGTCGCTTCCTGATCTTTTACGCAAGGGACAAGCCCATGAAACAGATTCACGTCATCGACTCCCACACTGGCGGCGAACCGACCCGCCTGGTGATGAAGGGCTTTCCGCAACTGCACGGCCGCAGCATGGCCGAACAGCGCGACGAACTGCGCGAACTGCACGACCGGTGGCGCCGCGCCTGCCTGCTGGAGCCACGCGGCAACGATGTACTGGTTGGCGCACTGTACTGCCCGCCAGTGTCGGCCGATGCCACCTGCGGGGTGATCTTCTTCAACAACGCCGGTTACCTGAACATGTGCGGCCACGGCACCATCGGCCTGGTCGCCTCGCTACAGCACCTGGGCCTGATCACGCCCGGGGTGCACAAGATCGACACCCCGGTCGGCCAGGTCAGCGCCACCTTGCATGAAGATGGCGCCATCACCGTCGCCAACGTGCCCTCCTACCGCTACCGCCAGCATGTGGCAGTGGACGTGCCCGGCCATGGCGTGGTGCGCGGCGACATTGCCTGGGGCGGCAACTGGTTTTTCCTTGTGTCCGAACACGGCCAGAGGATCGAGCTGGATAACCGCGAAGTGCTGACCGAGTACACCTGGGCCATGCTCAAGGCCCTGGAAGCCCAGGGCGTCACCGGCGAAAACGGCGCGCCCATCGACCACATCGAGCTGTTCGCCGACGACTCCAAAGCCGACAGCCGCAACTTCGTGATGTGCCCCGGCAAGGCCTACGACCGCTCCCCATGCGGCACAGGCACCAGCGCCAAGCTGGCCTGCCTGGCCGCCGACGGCAAGCTCGCCGAAGGCCAGACCTGGGTGCAGGCCAGCATCACCGGCAGCCAGTTCCATGGCCGCTACGTGCGCGACGGCGAACGCATTCGCCCGTTCATCACCGGCCGCGCCTATATGACCGCCGACAGCACCCTGCTGATCGACGAACAAGACCCATTCGCCTGGGGCATCTGACCCCGGTCTTTTCCCGACTGAACTTTGCCAGGAGTGACAACAATGAATGACAACATCTTCACCGGCACCATGCCCGCCCTGATGACCCCGTGCACCGCCGAGCGCAAACCGGACTTCGACGCCTTGGTGCGCAAGGGCCGCGAGCTGATCGAGGCCGGCATGAGCGCGGTGGTGTACTGCGGTTCGATGGGTGATTGGCCGCTGCTGACCGAGGCCGAGCGCCAGGAAGGCGTGGCGCGCCTGGTGGCGGCCGGCATCCCGACCATCGTCGGAACGGGCGCGGTGAACACCCGTGAGGCGGTTTCGCATGCTGCACACGCCGCCAAGGTTGGCGCCGCCGGCCTGATGGTCATCCCCCGCGTGCTCAGCCGCGGTGCTTCGCTGATCGCCCAGAAGCACCATTTCTCGGCCATCCTCGCTGCCGCACCGAAACTGCCGGCGGTGATCTACAACAGCCCTTACTACGGCTTTGCCACCCGCGCCGACCTGTTCTTCGAACTGCGCAGCGAGTTCCCCAACCTGATCGGCTTCAAGGAGTTCGGCGGTGGCGCCGACCTGCGCTACGCCGCCGAACACATTACCTCCAAGGATGACGATGTCACCCTGATGGTCGGCGTCGACACCCAGGTGGTGCATGGCTTCGTCAACTGCAACGCCACCGGCGCCATCACCGGCATCGGCAACGCGCTACCGCGCGAAGTGCTGCAACTGGTGAGCCTGAGCAAACAGGCGGTCAAAGGCGACGCCCGTGCCCGCCGCCTGGCGCGCGAGCTGGAAGCGGCGCTGGCGGTGCTGTCGTCGTTCGATGAGGGCTGCGACCTGGTGCTGTATTACAAGCACTTGATGGTGCTGAACGGCGACACCGAGTACAGCCTGCACTTCAACGAGACCGACGTCCTGACCGACGCTCAGCGCAACTATGCCGAACAGCAGTACGCGCTGTTCCGCAGCTGGTACGCCAGCTGGTCGGCTGAGCAGAACATCGCCTGAGCAGCCACTGCTCTACCTGTGGGAGCGGGCGTGCCCGCGAATCAGGCGACCCGGTGCATGGCACCGGCTTCGCCGGTGTTCGCGGGTGAACCCGCTCCTACAGGGGTCGTAATCCCCCCCATGCATCTGCATTAGATTTCCAAGGAGGCTCCATGACCCTCACAGGCAACCTGCTGATCGGCCAGAGGCCCGTAACCGGCAGCCGCGAAGCCATCCGTGCCATCGACCCAAGCACCGGCCAGACGTTGGGGCCGGCCTACCTCGGCGGCACCGGCGAACAGGTGGCCCAGGCCTGCGCGCTGGCCTGGGCGGCATTCGATACCTACCGCGAAACTTCGCTCGAACAACGAGCAGAGTTCCTTGAAGCCATCGCCATACAGATCGAGGCCCTAGGCGATGCCCTGATCGACCGCGCCGTGGCCGAAACCGGACTGCCCATGGCGCGCATTCAGGGCGAGCGTGGTCGTACCTGCACCCAGCTACGCACCTTTGCCCGTGTGGTGCGGGCCGGCGAATGGCTGGACGTGCGGGTCGACAGCGCCCTGCCTGAGCGCCAGCCCCTCCCCCGCGCTGATTTGCGCCAGCGCCAGGTGGCCCTGGGGCCAGTCGCCGTGTTCGGCGCCAGCAATTTCCCGCTGGCCTTCTCGGTGGCCGGTGGTGACACCGCGTCGGCACTGGCCGCTGGCTGCCCCGTGGTGGTCAAGGCACACAGTGCCCACCCCGGCACCAGTGAGCTGGTCGGCCAGGCAGTGGCTCAAGCAGTGAAGCAGTGCGGCTTACCGGAGGGTGTGTTCTCGCTGCTTTATGGCTCCGGCCGCGAAGTGGGCATTGCCCTGGTCAGCGACCCACGTATCAAGGCCGTTGGTTTCACCGGCTCGCGCAGCGGTGGCATGGCGTTGTGCCAAGCCGCCCAGGCGCGCCCGGAGCCCATCCCGGTGTATGCCGAGATGAGTTCGATCAACCCGGTGTTCCTGTTCGACGCCGCCCTGCAAGCCCGTGCCGAAGCACTGGCACAAGGTTTCGTCGCCTCGCTGACCCAGGGCGCCGGCCAGTTCTGCACCAACCCTGGCCTGGTAATCGCCCGGCAGGGGCCGGCATTGCAGCGGTTCATCATTGCAGCCGCCGGGTACGTGCAGCAGGCCTCCGCCCAAACCATGCTCACCCCCGGCATTTTCAGTGCCTACCAGGCCGGTATCGCAGCCCTGGCAGACAACCCCTGTGCCCAGGCCATCGCCAGTGGCCAAACCGGTCAGGGCCCCAACCAGTGCCAGGCACAGTTGTTCGTAACCCAGGCCGAAGCGTTTCTCGCCGACCCGGCGTTGCAGGCTGAAGTGTTCGGTGCAGCGTCGCTGGTCGTTGCCTGCACCGACGATGAGCAGGTCCGCCAGGTAGCCGAACAGCTGGAAGGTCAGCTGACCGCCACCCTGCAACTGGACGAGGCCGACATCGACAGCGCTCGCGCCCTGCTCCCCACCCTTGAGCGCAAGGCCGGGCGTATTCTGGTCAATGGCTGGCCGACCGGCGTCGAGGTGTGCGATGCCATGGTCCACGGCGGGCCGTTCCCGGCCACTTCCGATGCACGCACCACCTCGGTGGGTACGGCGGCGATCCTGCGATTCCTGCGCCCGGTTTGCTATCAGGACGTCCCCGATGCGCTGCTGCCGCAGGCATTGAAACACGGCAACCCGCTGCAGCTGCGGCGCCTGCTTGATGGTAAACGGGAAGACTGAGCATGGTCGAAACCGCTGAAACCGATATCGCCGTGGTGGGCGCCGGCATTGTCGGCGTCGCCTGTGCCCTGCAACTGGCCCGCCAGGGCCATCGGGTAACGCTGGTCGACCGCCAGGCGCCCGGCCTCGGCGCGTCCTTCGGCAATGCCGGGCACCTGGCAACCGAGCAAGTGTTCCCGATTGCCGACCTGTCGATCCTCAAGCGCCTGCCGCGCATGCTGCTCGACCCGATGGGCCCGCTGCGCCTGGACTGGAAATACCTGCCCAAGGCCATGCCGTGGTTCACGCGGCTGCTGCTAAACCTGCGCCCGGCGCCGTTCCAGCGCAGCGTGGCTGGCATCCGCACATTGAACGAAGGCAGCCTGGGCGCCTGGCACCGGCTGTTGAGCTCGATCGGACGCAGCGAATTGTTTCAAGAGGATGGTTCGTTGCTGGTGTTCGAGAAACCTGAGTCACGCCAGGCGCTGGAGGCGTTGCGCACACGCATGCAACAGCAGGCGGTGCCGGTGGACTTCTGGTCCGCCAAAACCGTGCGCGAAGCGGCGCCGCAGCTCAGCCCGTCACTGTTGGGCGGACTGTTCTTTCCACGCACCGGGCACTTCATCGACCCTTATCGGGTGGTGTGCGAATTGTTCGAAGCGGCCAAGGCCAGCGGGGTACGCTTTGTCCAGGCGCAGGTCGATGGCGGGCAGCTACACAGTGCCGGCGTGAGCCTTGCCAGCGACCAAGGCATGCTCAATGCCCGCCAGGTACTTGTCAGCTGTGGTGCGCACTCTGCGAAACTGACCGCCGCGCTGACAGGCAAGCGGTTGCCGCTGGATACAGAACGCGGCTACCACCTGATGTTGCCAGGTGAGCACCAACGCCTGCCGTTTGCCGTCACCTCGCTTGAGCGCAAGTTCATCATGACGCCCATGGCCGAAGGCTTGCGCCTGGCTGGCACTGTGGAGTTTGCCGGGCTTCAGGCACCGCCGAGCATGCAGCGGGCTTGGCAGTTGCACCGGTTGAGCAAGGGGTTGTTCCGTCACGACTTGAGCGTCGAAGGGGCAACACCGTGGATGGGGTTCAGGCCTTCGTTGCCGGACTCATTGCCCGTGATCGACAGGGTGTGCGATGGGCGGGTGCTGTTGGCGTTCGGGCATCAGCACCTGGGGTTGACCCAGGCGGCGGTGACGGCGGAATGGGTGGGGCGGTTGGCTGAGCAGGCTGGTGGGCCTGAGATGGGTGCATACCGACTGGATCGGTTTTAGTCTTTACCGGCCTCTTCGCGGGCAAGCCCGCTCCCACAGAGAGGGTGCAGCATCTGACACCTGTGGTGTCTCTGTGGGGACGGGCTTGCCCGCGAATGGGCTGCAAAGCAGCCCCTCCAAGCCTCAGCGGTAACGCTCGAGCCAGTGCGCATACGGTGCCGGCAAGGTCCAGGACGCTTTTTCCACCCCCAGTTCCTTGGCCGCAAAGTAAGCCCAGTGCGGGTCGGCCAGATGCGCGCGCCCGACCGAAACCAGATCCAGCTGGTTGGCCTGCAATGCGGCCTCCGCCAACTGCGGCGTACCAAAGCCCCACGCCGACGTCACGGGCAGCTTCGCTTCGCGGCGCACGCGCTCGGCAATCGGCCCCATGAACGCTGGCCCCCAGGGGATGTTGGTGTCGGGAATGGTGAAGCCGACACTCACGCTCAGCAGGTCGAGCCCACCGGCCTTGAAGCGGCGGGCCAGTTCGATCGACTCTTCCAGGGTCTGCTCATCGCGGCCATCGTACTCCAACACACCAAAGCGCGCGGTCAGCGGCAGGTTCTCCGGCCACACTTCGCGCACGGCGGCCAGTGTTTCCAGCAGGAAGCGGCTGCGGTTGTCGAAGCTGCCGCCATAGGCATCGGTGCGCTTGTTGGAGTGCTCGGAGAAGAAGCTCTGGCCCAGGTAGCCATGGGCGAAATGCAGTTCTATCCACTCGAAGCCGGCATCACGCGCACGGCGGGCGGCATCGACGAAGTCCTGCTTGACCCGGGCGATATCGTCCAGCGTCATTTCCCGTGGCACCTTCGGCAGGTGCGCGCCAAAGGCAATGGCAGACGGGGCAATGGTCTCCCAGCCACGTGCATCGTCGGCGACAATGTGGTCGTCACCCTCCCACGGGCGGTTGGCGCTGGCCTTGCGCCCGGCGTGGGCGATCTGGATGCCCGGCACGGAACCGGCAGCCTTGATGGCCTGCACCACCGGTACGAACGCCTGAGCGTGGGCATCGCTCCAGATCCCGGCGCAACCGGGGGTGATACGCCCTTCCGGCGCCACAGCAGTGGCTTCGACCACCAGCAAGCCGGCACCACCACGGGCCAGGCCGGCCAGGTGTACGTGGTGCCAGTCGTTGATCATCCCGTCTTCGGCCATGTACTGGCACATCGGCGGAATGGCAATGCGGTTACGCAGGGTGACGTCTTTGAGGGTGTAGGGTTCGAACAGTGCGGACATGGGAAACTCCGGGCTCATTTGATTACTGTTGTTCGATCATAATCGAACTATGGCAATTAATGAAACCCCCGTTATCATGTCAACCATGCGAGCCTATAAACATCCCAACCCCGAAGACCTTATCCTTGAACGCCTGCTCTATGCGCTCAGCGACCCCGTGCGCCTGGAAATCGTCCGTCACCTGGCCGGCGTGGCCGAGGCCAGCTGTGGCGAGCTGGACGGAGGCCGGCCGAAGTCGAGCATGTCCCACCACTTCCGTGTGTTGCGTGATGCAGGGCTGGTGCAAACCCGCAATGTCGGGACTACCCATATGAATTCGCTGCGTAGCGAGATGCTGGATAAGCGGTTCCCGGGGTTGCTGGAGTGCATACTGCGCCAGCAGTGATACCTGTGCAGGCCTCTTCGCGGGTGAACCCGCTCCTACCAGGGATGGCGATAAGCCCGAGGGTTGCGCTGTGCTTGGCAAAAAAAAGCCACGAGGTCTCCCCCGTGGCTAGTTTCACAA
This sequence comes from Pseudomonas sp. VEM90, assembly GCF_054611535.1. NCBI lineage: Bacteria > Pseudomonadati > Pseudomonadota > Gammaproteobacteria > Pseudomonadales > Pseudomonadaceae > Pseudomonas > Pseudomonas sp. VEM90. The sequence continues at coordinate 116,748 of NZ_JBTRAR010000005.1, forward strand.
CAATGGCCGATTACAGCGCCATGTCGTTCTCGGGCTTGCTCTCAACCGGGTCGCTCGCCGCGCCACCGAACTCAACGCTGGCGTCGATCACCGGCGGTTTCCCCAGCTGCAGCACTTCAGCGGTGTAGTTCCACTCTTTCTGGGTGGCCGCTGCCGAATCGTTCAGCTTGGTGCCGTAGCTGGGCACGATTTCCTTGATCTTGGCCTGCCACTCTGGGGTAGCGACCTTCTCCTTGAACACCGTTTCCAGCACGTGCAGCATGATCGGCGCAGCAGTCGAAGCACCCGGCGAGGCACCCAGCAGGCCCGCGATGGTGCGGTCTTCGGACGCCACCACTTCAGTGCCCAGCTTCAGCACGCCGCCCTTCTCGGCATCACGTTTGATGATCTGCACGCGCTGGCCGGCCTGCCACAGGCGCCATTCTTCTTTCTTGGCGTTCGGGAAGTAGGTGCGCAGGGCTTCGAAGCGGTCATCGTCAGACAGCATCAGCTGGCCAGCGAGGTACTCGACCAGTGGGTACTGGTCGATACCGACTTTGGTCATCGGCCACACGTTGTGGGTGGTGGTGCTGCTCAGCAGGTCCAGGTACGAGCCATTCTTCAGGAACTTGGTCGAGAAGGTGGCGAACGGGCCAAACAGGATCACGCGCTTGCCATCCAGCACACGGGTGTCCAGGTGCGGGACCGACATGGGTGGCGCACCGGTCGAGGCGATACCATAGGCCTTGGCCATGTGCTGCATGGCCACGGTCGGGTTCTCGGTCACCAGGAACGAACCGCCCACCGGGAAACCTGCGTATTCCTTGGCTTCCGGAATACCCGACTTCTGCAGCAGCTTCAATGCGCCGCCGCCGGCACCGATGAACAGGAACTTGGCGTCGGTGGCCGACTCGGTGCCGTCCTTCAGGTTCTTGTATTCGACGTGCCAGGAGCCGTCCTTGTTGCGGGTGATGTCCTGCACTTCGCTGGACAGCTTCAGGTCGAAGCCTTTCTGGGTCTGCAGGTGGCCAACGAACTGGCGGGTGATCTCACCAAAGTTGACGTCGGTACCGATTGGCGTCCAGGTCACGGCCAGCTTCTGCTTCGGGTCGCGGCCTTCCATCATCAGCGGGACCCACTTGGCGATCTGCGCGTGGTCCTCGGAGTACTGCATCGGGCGGAACAGCGGGCTGGTCTGCAGTGCGTCGTAACGTTTCTTGAGGAACTTGATGTTGTCATCGCCCCACACGAAGCTCATGTGCGGGGTGGTGTTGATGAACGAGTGCGGGTTCTTCAGTACGCCCTGGCGTACCTGCCACGACCAGAACTGGCGGGAAATCTGGAAGGCTTCGTTGATTTCGATGGCCTTGGAGATGTTGACGTTGCCGTCTTTGTCTTCCGGGGTGTAGTTCAGCTCGGCCAACGCGGAGTGGCCGGTACCGGCGTTGTTCCAGCCGTTGGAGCTTTCTTCGGCCACGCCATCCAGGCGCTCGACCATTTCCATCGACCAGCTTGGCTCCAGCTCGTGCAGCCACACGGCCAGGGTCGAACTCATGATGCCGCCGCCGACCAGCAGCACGTCTACTTTCTTGGTTTCTGCAGCGTGCGCTTGCATGACGCTTGCAGCGACCGCCAGACCCAGCAAGGTCTTGCCAGCTTTCTTGAACATTGATCATTTCCAGTCAGGAGAACAGAGTGAGGGCCTGTGGCTGGCCCCGGTAAAGCGTGTTCTTCAGCGCAGGCTTGTTGTTGATCATTGTTCAGCAGCCAGAGAACCAGAAAACGACTCGGCCTTTGGTCGAATTGACCGACAAGGCTGAATCGTTTTTCCGATTGTATCTGAAATGCCAGCACAAACAAATTGCAGGCCGGGGCGTCAAGGCGACCGGTTGCCCCAGCGGCAGAATGTCACGCTAAAAACAAAAAACCCCGACCATGTACATGACCGGGGGCCTTGGATCACGCCGCACGCGTCGCGATCAGGGTACCGCCAAGATTACTGCTGCTGAGGCAGTTTATCGATCGGGCCGCAGCCACCGATGATCTTGGAGATGGAAACCGAAGGGTGGAACAGGTAGTCGTAGGTGCAGTTTTTCGGTTGGTTGTAAACTTGGCCAGTGCAACCCGACAGCAGGGCAACACCCGATACGACAGCAACGGCTACGGTGGCCTTGAACAGCTTTTTCATTACTCAGTCCTTTAAATGAATCATCTTCGACCATCGTCTGATGGCGGCAGAATGATACAGAACCCAGGCAATGGATCCAAGTCACAAAGTGCAATGACTCGTTGCAGGCGAGCAACAAAAAGCCCAGCTGCGTAGGGCCCTTTAGAGTGCGAAACGAAGGCCATGAATATGGCGCCTATCACCAGCCCCCTTCAAAGCGCCGCCCTATGAACAGCCCAATCCCGACACCCAGTGCAATAATTGACAGAGTTACCGTTTTCAACCCTGACCCTCCATCTTCGCTGGCAAAGACGCCGAATGCCCCGCCCGCCGATACCAGCGCTAGCCATTTTTTCCCGGTGTACAGGAAAGTTCGTTCGAACTTCATTTCACGCATCCCTTCGTGACAACACCGAGAATTTTTCACGCACCGGGCTTGGATGCCAACCCGCTTTTCTAGCGGCCATTTTGGCAGCCGACGATTTAGCGCTGTGGCAACTTCGCAGTGTTCTATCAACGAATGCTCGGCGTCCTGCTCGTGCGGCGCAGAACCATGTCGAGACAGCCTTCTTGCAATTGCAGATGTAGGCACATTCACCGGCGGATCTGCGCACTTTTACTTCCGCACCTTCATGCCGACTCAAGGTCACCCAGCACACTTCCAGGCGGGCGCGCGCCCCGTGCATGAGCGACCTTGCGTCACGATGAGGCTCAACTTGCTTACATATCAAATGCTGACGGTAGAACGATCATGTCCCGAATGGTCACGTTGCGCGGGCGGGTGAGCATATACATCACCGCATCCGCGATGTCGTCGGGCTCGATCAGGCTGCCGCTCTCCTTGGCCTTGCGCAGGTTTTCTTCCGGCCAATCGGCCAGCAGGGCGCTGCTGACCGGGCCAGGCGAAACCGCCCCCACGCGGATACCATGGTGCTTTACCTGCCGCCGCACAGTCTGCACAAAGCCGTTGACCGCCCACTTGGAGGCCGAGTACACCGGTTCCCAGGGCACCGGGAAATGGCCAGCCACCGAACCGGTCACCACAATGTCACCCTGGCCGCGATCGATCATGTGCGGCAGCACATCATGCACGTTCCTGACCACGGCATTGATATTGAGATTCAGCATGCGGTCGATGGCTGCCATGTCGTTTTCAACGAACTCCCCGCCCACATAGCAGCCAGCATTGGCATGCAGGATATCGAGCTGGCCGGCAACTGCCAGGATACCCGGCATCAGGGTCGCGCAGCTGTCAGGGACGAGCAGATCGATCACCAACGGGATGGCAGCCTCACCCAACTGTTCACAGGCCTTGGCAAGCAATTGCTCGTCACGGTCAACCATAACCACCCTGGCCCCTGCTGCCACCATCGCAGTGGCGGTTGCCAGGCCTATTCCGGATGCAGCACCGGTCACGGCCGCCACTTTACCCTGCAGGTGCATTCCCATCAGGCATCTCCCCGCGCCCGCTCAAGGGCGCTGTTGTCATTATTATGTAGACGTTTACATGCAGCATCACATGCGTGCCGCCATATCTGATGCCAGGGTACATAGATATGTCAACGTCTACATTTGCATCGAAATATGTAGGCATGCCTGGCCTGCGGGGTCAGAGCAGCAACTGGCCTTCGATTATCTGACTCTGTGGTGACAGCGAAGGGTCATCTATCTGGTCCAGCAACATGTTGATTGCTCCAATCCCCAGTTTCGCGCTGCTATGGCTGATGCAAGGGATAGGTTGGCCGTAGATTTCGGCATAGCGCACCTGGTCAATGCTGAACAGCGCAATGTCGTCGCGGCTCAAGCCCAATTCGCGCATTGCCTGCAGCGCGCCCAGGGTCATCAGCGCGTTCAGGCCGAAAATGACATCGGGCCACTTGCCGCTCTGCAGGTAGTTGCGCACCGCGTCCCGGGCCGGCGCCTGGACGAAGTCGCCGTGCACAACCTCCAGAACGGTCGGTTCTGGCCACTGTTCCAGTGCCCGACGGATCCCGGCAAGGCGCGACAAGGAGATATTGGAGCGTTGCGGCCCGGCCACTACCAGCAGCCGGCGCAAGCCCTGTGCAAGCAGCGCCCGAGCGCCCTGGTAACCACTTTGCTCGTTGTCCAGGTACACGCCGGCGAATGGGGCGCCAGTCAGCTGACGGTCGATCTGCACCACCGGAATCGACGACATCACCAGCTTGGGCAGGTAGCTTGGCTGGTAGGTATCATCATCGCTGATAGCCGACAGGATCAGCCCCGCCACCTGATAGCTGAGCAGCGTATCGATCGCCCGCGCCTCCAGCTCTTCGGATCCATCGGTATCGAACAACATCAAGGTGTAGTCGCGCTTCTTCGCCTCGCGCGTGATCGCCTTGATGATTTCACCGTAAAACGGGTTCTCCAGGCTTGCCGTCACCAGGCCGACCAACCGGCTTTCACGGTTCTTGAGGTTGCGGGCAAAGGCATTGGGCACGTAGTTGAGCTCGCGAGCCACTTTCAGTATCTGCTCTAACGTCTCCTTCTTGACCTTCTCCGGTTGGTTGAGCGCACGCGAGACCGTGACGGTGGTCATGTTCACACGCTTGGCGATGTCGGTGATGGTGGCTTTGACTGGTCTGGTCATGAACGCTCGGAAGGTGGCGAAGGCGCGGGTACGTTGATGACCGGATTTTCGCCGATTCAGGGCCAACCGACAAATCGCAGCAGATTGTAGGAGAAAAGATGCTGTGTTAGCTTCCGCAATGTAAACGTTAACATTGCACTGCCCAACGCTTGATCAGCCTGTCATTGCGCAAGATCCGGCTGATCTGCTTTTGCAATGCTGACAATCACCAAAACCCAACAGACCAACAACAAGGGTGTACGCATGGATTACGTGATCGGTGTCGACATCGGCACGCAGAGTACCAAGGCACTGCTGATGTCAACGCAGGGGGAAGTGCAGGCCCAGGCATCAGCCAGCTATCAGGTGGAGCAGCCCCGCCCGTTGTGGGCACAGCAATGGCCACAAGTATGGCTGGATGCGGTGTACGACACGGTGGCCGCCAGCGTCCGCCGAAGCCAGGTGCCAGCAGCCCGGGTCAAGGCCATTTGCATCAGCAGCCTCTACGGTGGCTCGGGCATCCCGGTAGACGCCGGCATCGAGCCTCTGCACCCCTGCCTGATCTGGATGGACCGGCGGGCTATCGCCGAGGCCGAATGGGTGCGTAGCCACCTGGACGTCGAACAACTGGCGCGCATCACCGGCAACGGCGTTGACAGCTATTACGGCTACACGAAGATGCTCTGGATCAAGCGCAACCTGCCAGAGGTCTGGAGCAGGACCCGCTACTTGCTACCTCCCAACAGCTATGTGCAATACCATCTGACCGGCGAACTGGCGGTGGACCACAGTTCTGCAGGCAATATCGGTGGCATCTATGACCTGGCGGCACGCGCCTGGTCGCCCGACATGATGGAAGCACTGGGCATCGACCCCGCGCTCATGCCACAACGCCTGGTGGCGCCCGGGCAAATCATCGGCCACCTGCTTCCGGCGGCAGCGCAGCGGTTGGGGCTGCTGCCTGGCACGGCGGTGGTCGCTGGCAGCCGGGGTGGTTGCCCCGGGCAACCATGTGGCGATGCTGGGCACCAGCATGTGCTGGGGCTTTATCAAACAGCACAGCGATGCAAGCCCGGGCCTGATCAACATGCCTTATGTGCACGAAACCGCCACCACCACCTACAGCTTTGGCGGCGCAATTACTGCAGGCGCTGCAATCAGCTGGTTCCGTGAGCAGTTCTGTACCGAGGAAAAGCAGGCGGCGGCCCTGGCACCCGGCGTCGAGGTGCACCAGTTGATCGAACGGGAGGCTGCCAAGACTCCCGCAGGTGCAGAAGGCCTGCTGTTCTTGCCGTACCTCATGGGCGAGCGCACCCCCATCTGGGACGCCAGGGCTTCGGGTGCCTATGTAGGCCTGTCGCTGTTCCATCACAAGGCCCATCTGTACCGCGCGGTACTCGAAGGCCTGGCCTTTGCCTTGCGCCACAACATGCAACAAGGCGGTGATGCGGGGTGCAACCTTGACCCGCAACTGATCGTGGTAGGCGGTGGCACGGCATCAGACCTGTGGATGCAAATCATCGCCGATGTTACCGGGTATGACGTGTTCACCATCGAAGAGCAAGTGGAAGCACCTTTAGGCGGCGCCGTCCTCGCGGCCATGGCAATAGGCGCGGTCGAAAATGTCGAGGTCATCCGCCAGTGGCGCACCCTGCGCCTGCGGGCCCGACCAGACCCTGCGAACACAGCCTTGTATGACCAGATGTTTGCCCATTACTGCGCTTCCTATGACGCATTGAAACCGATCATGCATCGCCTGGCCGACCTGGCAAGGCAGCAGCCAGCACCTGCGTCTGCCACCCTGTCACGCACCGCCCAGCCACTTGCCGACTGAGATCAATCACAAGAGAGATGCCAACATGTCCACATGGCTTAGCCAGCTGAAGCAACACAGCACAGTGGTCGCCGACACCGGCGATGTCCAGGCGGTACGCCGTTTCGCGCCGCAGGATGCCACCACTAACCCTTCATTGGTGCTCAAGGCCATGAAGTCGGGCCAGTACGACACCTTGCTCGAAGACCTGTGCACCACTGCCGTCGCCTCCGGCTTGCCCACACCGGAGGCGATCGAATATGTCTGTGACCGCCTGGTGGTAGCCTTGGGCTGCAGCTTGATGCAGTACGTCCCAGGCCGGGTATCGAGTGAGGTAGACGCAAGGCTGTCGTTCGACACACAGGCAAGCATGATGAAAGCCCGGCGGTTGACCGCACTGTATGAGGCCGCCGGCGTCTCACGCGACCGCATCCTGATAAAGCTGGCGGCAACCTGGGAAGGTATCCGCGCGGCGGCTGAACTGGAGCGCGAGGGTATTCAGTGCAATCTGACGCTGATCTTCAGCCTGGCCCAGGCCCGCGCGTGTGCGGAAGCCGGGGTGTTCCTGATTTCGCCATTCGTGGGCCGGGTACTGGATTGGCATCGCCAGGCCCTGCCTGAAACAACGTTCATGCCAGCACAGGAGCCGGGGGTCGGGTTGGTCATGGCCTGTCAGCACTTCATGCGCCGCCACGGTTACGCCACATCGGTGATGGCGGCGAGCTTTCGCAACGTGGGTGAAATCGTTGCGCTGGCAGGATGCGATCGGCTGACGATCAGCCCGGCACTGCTTGAGGAGCTGGCTGCCACCGAGGGTAGTCTACCGGTTGCCCTCGTCGAAAACGCAGAATGCGAGACGCCGCCAGCACCACTGAGCGAGGCTGATTTTCGCTGGCAAATGAATGAGGACGCGATGGCGACCGAAAAGCTGGCTGAAGGGATACGCGGCTTCACCCACGATCAGCGGGCGCTGGAGGCACTTGTTGGGCAACGTTTCGGGGGATGAGGACGGGTGCTCACCCAGTTGCCCGAGCCAAACTGACAGCGGGGCTATGCCCTCGGCAATGTATGGTCGCCGAGGGCCTTTCTCATCAGCCATCAACCGTCAATTGGTTTCCAGCTGATATGCCTTGCTCACGAACAACGCCGCAAACAGACTCTTGCCTTCCTTGAAGATGTACTGCTCTTCGAACTTGCCCTCCTCGACCAACTTCTGCCCGATGGCACATTCCGAGTCACTGTGGTTCTTGCCCTTGGAGCCAAAATCACTGCTCCACGATGACAGCCCAACCTCCTGGCAAAAAGCTGCGAACTTCGCCTTGGGGACTTGCTGCTGGTAATCGCTGAAAGCCTCTTTCAGCGGTTTGAAGCCGCTGTAGCTCACCGAGTAGTTCTCGACCTTTGCCTTGCGCGCAAAACCACTCACTGTTTCGGCCAATACCGACTGGCCGGTGTAAGGGCTGTATGCCCCGATCAGCATGGCACTGAGCGCACTCTTGAGCAGGGTTTCGACATCGTCCAGCTCCGGCAGCGACTGGAAGTCGGCCTTGCGCACGATCTCACCTACCTTGGAGCCATCGTTACGGTGGGTCACGACAAACGCCATCGAGCCTTCACCGTCACTGGAGCGCTTGATGGTGAAGTCCAGGTCAACCGTGGTGCCAAAATCGCCCGTACTGCTGACCAGAAACGCGCCTGTCACCGGCTGGCGGACCGCCATGTTGCCCCCCCAGGCGAACCCCGACTCAGTGGCCCGGCCATTGGCGGTCAGCTCTGCACGCGGCTGGATCTCGTCGCTGACATCAGCCACCAGAACCACTTCGGCGCCCTTGCTGGCAACGAAGGGGTTTGCCATCTGCATGCCGAGCAACTGGATGTGAATGGTACCGTCCTTGCTGTCACCGTCGTGAGACAGCTTCAGCGCATCGGCTTTCAGGTATATGCCGGCAACATTACGGCTGACGTTGAGCTGGTACTTGGCCCAACCCGCCAGGCCTTCTTCCGTCGAACTGCCGCGGACCGATTCCATCAAGCCTGACAGGCCGCGCATGAACTGTTGGGCACCGTTGGTCTGCGCCGCAGTGACACGGATCTCAGGCTCGGCGACGGTCAGGTTGCCCGAGAACGCCGAGTAGGAAATGTCACCCTCAGAGAGTACATCCTCAAGGAAGTAACGCTCCTTGAAGTCGTCGTAGTAGGCCAGCGCAGCCTTCTTGCCCGAGCTGGAGACCATTGCATAACCACCGCCGAGCACCAGCACCGCCGCGGCCACACCGCCAATCAGCAGCTGCTTCTTGTTCATCTGTTTGATCATGGTGTTTGCCTCACTGGACCATCGCGGAAGCGTTGTTCCAGTCGTTCACGTACTTTTGGGAGACCTCGGGGGTCCAGCTGAAATCGATACCGGCATTGGGGAATTCCTTGGCCAGTACGGCACCGAACGACACGCGGTCAGCACAGTGGTCCTGCTTGCAAGCCTCGGGCTCACCCACGCTGTAGGCCCGGTAGGTAGGCACGGCACGGCCATCGTCCAGCGGGTAGTACGGCGTGGCGTTGGCCACCTGGGTCACGTACCAGCCTTCGCTGTATTCCTCGTCAGCGACCAGACGGCCCTTGCTCGGGAAGTCGATGGTGTAGAAGTCGCCCTGCGTGCCGGTAACGTGCACCATCATCGGCGCCACGCTGGCCGAGGTCGCAGGGTTTTGCTGCTCCAATGGCGAAGCGAAGCGCACCTTGATGCCGGCCATTTGTGCCAGGGCCTCGGTTTCACGCCCCTTGAAGTCGCTCATGCCGTCCTGCAGCTGCTGGTAACGCTCCAGTACACGGGTATGCACACGGGCCAGTTCCTGTTGGCGCTGACGCTCTTCACGCACCCGCCGCTGCTCACGCTGAACCGCCCAGTTCGTACCCTCGCGCACATCGAAGAACAGGCCCTGACGGTTGATGCCGATGCGGTTGCGGGTAATTTTCTGCGCGTCATTGCCCCAGATGTTGTTCGAGATCGCCGACAGGTCCTTGACGATGAACAGGGTGGCCACATCCGTGGTGGTCGGCGAGGTGGTCTTGATCAGGTCGAAGATTTCCAGCGCAGCTTCCTTGTACTTGGCCGCGTCCAGGGCAAACGACTCGTCCGGGGTGACCACCACGTAGTACGGGTCGCTGCCGAATGGGCGCAGTACGCCGTAGCTGGAACGGCTGAAGGTCAGGTACACCTTCATCTGCCGGCCGGGGATTTCGCCCACCAGGAACGCGGCTTGGTCAGCTTGCGCGGTGAGGTAGGAAACAGCCTTGTTCTTCACCGCAGGCTCGAGGTTCTTGATGAAGATCAGGCCGCTCGGGTGCGCGTAGACGCGGTTCCAGTTATCACCCCGGTAGGTGCCCACGGCCTTCCAGCTGATTTTTTCGAAGCTGCCTTCGCCAAAGCCGGAGGCCGGGCACGGCATGGCCGGGGTGGTGCCGAACGACAGGGTGTCGCCGTCGCCGATGATCGACTTGCTGAGCACCCATTTGCAGCCGGCGCCGTCTGTTACCTGCATCAGGTTGCGGTTTTCCAGGACCACCGAGCGGCCGAAGTCCGAGGTGGGGGCTGCTGCTACTGCTGTGGCAGGGGCCGGGGCTTTGGTGGCCGGCGCAGGGGCCGGTTCTGCAGCTACGGCTGGGGCAGGCGCGGGAGCCGGGGCAGCTTCTGCTTTCGCGGGTGCGGCTTCAACTACCGCCGGGGCTGGCTCAGCAGCAGGGGCTGAAGCCGCTGCAGCAGGAACTGGTGCCTCTGGCTGCACAGGTGTCGGCACTGGCGCAGGTGCTGCAGCCGGCGCAGGGGCAGCTGCGGCAGGCGCGGCCGCCAGGGTCACCAGCCCCAGGTTGCTGGCATTGCCCGAGCCGCTGGCGTACAGGTTGCCCTTGGCATCGACCGCCTTCCAGCTCACCTTGGCGGTCGAGCAGTCCTTGGCGAACACGAACGGCAGCTTGGTCAGCAGGCCCGACAGCAGTTCCTGGTTATCCCAGGCCGGGCGGGTAATGGTCAGGTCGACCTGGGGCTTGCACCAGGTGGTGGCATCCCCAGGCACTTCGACCTTGATGTTGTCTTTCTTGGAAAAGGCCAGCTCGTGGGCGAACGCCTGCGGTACCAGACCACAAGCGCCGATCACTGCCAGCGCGAGCGCGTGCTTTTTCATGGAGTTCCTCAGATCAGTTCCCAGGTGCCATTGGCTTGTTTGCAGAAGGTGTTCTGCTCTTGCTCAGTCTTGCCGCTTTGCGATTTCAGGCTGACGGTGACCGGGCGGCAGGCCGCTTCGGCGGCAACTGTCTGGGTCGGCAGCGACTGCACCGAGTCCAGGTCGAAGCCTTGGGTTTCCTTGCTGGCAGCAACGTCCAGCTCGTCCAGGTTGACGGCTGGCGTTACGCGCTTGGCGACCGCTTGCGCCTTGGGCTCGACGTAGTTCTTGTGCACGTAGCCCACAGTCACGCCCTTGCGCCCGACCAGGATCCAGTCACCGGTGGAGCCCACGGCAGTGAATTCGGTGTGGTTCCTCAGGCTGCCGACCTTCTCGCCAGTCTGATTGGGCGCGGCGCGCACATTGAGGTTGTCGCTGGTGGTCACATACGGCTCATTGATCAGCTTCATCGACGGCACCGCCTGGATCTTCGGCGCGCGCTTGACCTCGACCTGCTTGGTCTTGGTGTATTCCTTGCCCGGCACGATCTGCGCGGTGGCGCCCGAATGGTCGGACTTCCAGGTCACCGGTTGGGCGCTGGCGGTGGTCTGCTGCTGGCTCAGCACCTCCTGGGTGCGCAGCGCCAGGGCCTGCTGGTCCTTCTCGTCCAGCATGTGGCCGATACGGTTGCCCATGTAGGCACCGATGCCACCTGCGATCAGGGCTGCGGCGATCTTGCCGTTACCACTGCCCATGGTCGAGCCGATGGCCACACCGGCCAGGCCACCGATCACGGTGCCCGCTTGCTCTTTGCTGATCCCGAGCTGTGCACAGGCCGTGGTAGAGGCGATGGCGACCGCCAGAAGGGACGCGACGAATTTCTTACGCAAGTGGAGCACTCCATTTTCGGTGGGGCGCACAGCCGCGTACCGCAGCCAATGGTTGGCGGCAGCATTCGAGTTTGTGCGGGGTTTTCAGAAAGTGTGCAGCACTGGCCGCAGACGACAATTCAGCCATCCAGCGAGAGGCGCAGGGGGAGACCAGTACGGCGCAAAGCATCCAACGAATCCATGTCAGGAAGAGTTCATCGCCCAGCGCGCGTAATCATTACGGCGTGTGGCCTGGGCGTGAGTGGCGTATCAGAGGGCCGCATTGTAGCCCAAGGTGCCATTGGCAGTTCAAGACAAAATGTTGCAGGAAGCCTGTCTGATTGATTAGTAGAAATCCGTCCTACAACTTGTACTCAGAATTATCCCCTTCCTTGTAGGGCGTTTCCCAAACATACTGCCAACCCGCTCAAACGGTTGCGACGGATTCGGTCGCGCTCTAGTCTCGGCTCGTCGTTGTGAAATCAGCGACCGGCTTTGACAGGCCGACTACTCAAGTCTCCGTTGCAGCGCTTAATGGCAGCTGTGCATGGGGCACATTCGTGTGCGCCGGGTCCTTGGGTACCGGTCTGTCAACCCATGTATAGCTGCCTCCATTCGTTTGACAGCGTTGCCAGGCGGCTCCACTACCCAAGGAGCTTACATGCGCAAGACAGTCCCCGATCCACCCTACTCCCCCCATTCCACCCAGATCCTGCAAGACACCCTGGTCCAGTCCTCAGAGTACGTGCTCTGCGCCCTGTCCGTGGCCCGCCAATCCGTGCAACTCAAACCTACCGCCCACAGCTCGATCGTGATGCAGGCCGTGATCCATGAAATGGAAGCGGTACAGGGGCTGGTCGAGTCGGCGTTGATGCAGTTGCAGATGCGGCCGCATTTACCCACAGAGCCTTACACCTTGCATTAGCAGGTCTGGCCTCTTCGCGGGCACGCCCGCTCCCACAGGGTCATCACAGCCGTCACGCACTGCACAGTACCTGTGGGAGCGGGCGTGCCCGCGAAGAGGCCAGCCCAGGCAACCCAGAATCCAGGGAAACAAAACAATGCCCACCGACAACACAACAGAACCCACCACAGTCGGCAAGACCTGCTTCTACCAAGGCGAAAACAACACCCACCCGCTGTTCCGCATCGAACCCGGCATCCCCTGCCAGGACGCCCGCGAGCAGGCTTCCGAACTGATGGGTTACGTGCGCGACCTGATCATCACCGGCCTGATGGACGGCGACCAGAAACTGATCTGGGCCTCGCATTACCTGAGCGCGATGGCCAAGGCGCTGCTGGATGATGCTGAGTTGGGGATGATGAAAAAGTAAGCCGCAACGAAAAAGCCCCCGAAAGCTTTCGCTTCCAGGGGCTTGATCTTGTATGGCGGAGAGATAGGGATTTGAACCCTAGGTACTGTTGCCAGTACAACGGATTTCGAATCCGTCCCGTTCGACCACTCCGGCATCTCTCCAATGCCGCGCATCATACCAGCGTTCTTTTAAAACGCAAATCTTTTTTTCAAAAAAACCGCGTGGTATCAGGCGCTTGCGTGAACGCGTCGCTTACAGCGGCACGCCCAGGCGCTTGGCAACTTCTTCGTAGGCTTCGATCACGTCGCCCAGGCCCTGACGGAAGCGGTCCTTGTCCATCTTCTTGCGGGTTTCTTTGTCCCACAGGCGGCAGCCGTCCGGGCTGAACTCATCGCCCAGCACGATCTGGCCGTGGAATACGCCGAACTCCAGCTTGAAGTCGACCAGCAGCAGGCCGGCGTCATCGAAGAGCTTGCTCAGCACTTCGTTGACCTTCAACGACAGCTTCTTCATTTCCACCAGTTGCTCGGCGGTGCCCCAGCCGAACGCGACAACGTGGGATTCGTTGATGAAGGGGTCGCCCTTTTCGTCGTTCTTCAGGAACAGCTCGAAGGTGGATGGCTCCAGCTTGATGCCCTCCTCCACGCCCAGGCGCTTGACCAGGCTGCCGGCAGCGTAGTTGCGCACCACGCACTCGACCGGGATCATGTCCAGCTTCTTCACCAGGCACTCGTTGTCGCCCAGCAGCTTGTCGAACTGGGTCGGCACGCCGGCTTCTTCCAGTTTCTGCATGATGAAGGCATTGAACTTGTTGTTCACCATGCCTTTGCGGTCGAGTTGTTCGATACGCTTGCCGTCGAACGCCGACGTGTCGTTACGGAACAGCAGGATCAAGCGGTCGGCGTCGTCGGTCTTGTAAACCGATTTGGCCTTGCCGCGGTAAAGTTCTTCGCGTTTTTCCATGATTGGGCTCCGCTTGCTTGAGGTGTTGGGCTAGGCGATTTCGCGCCAGTCGAGCCCGTGTTCCTGATTCGCCACCTGGAGCCAGTCCGGGTCGCACCCAAGGGTGTCGACGAAGCACTGGCGGGCCAAGTGTGGCAGGTTGTTCTTGCTGCTGAGGTGGGCCAGCACCAGGTGTTGCAGGTTGTTCCAACCCAACTCGTGCACCAGGCGCGCGGCCTGGTGGTTGTTCAAATGCCCTTGCATGCCACCCACCCGCCGCTTCAAGAAGGCCGGATAGTGGCCGCGCGCCAGCAGGTCGCGGCAGTGGTTGGCCTCGATCAGCAGTGCATCCAGGCCCTGGTAACGCTCCAACAGCAGCGCGTCGTACGAGCCCAGGTCAGTAAGCATGCCAAAACGCCGCTGACCATCGCTCACCACGTACTGCAATGGCTCGTAAGCATCGTGCTCGACCCGCGCTGCGGTCACTTCCAGGCTCCCGATGCGCAGGCTTTGGCCACAAGCGAGAAAACCGGCCACCTCGACCGGCTTGCGCATGCCGCGCAAGGTCCCTTGGCTGAGGTAGACCGGTACATTGTAGCGCCGTGACAGCAAGCCGACCCCATGCACGTGGTCGGCATGTTCGTGGGTGACCAATACCGCACTGAGCTGGGCCGCCGACACACCGAGCAGCGCCAGGCGCCGCTCGGTTTCGCGCAGGGAAAAACCGCAATCGACCAGGATGAACGTGTCACCACTGGCGATCAGCGTGCCGTTCCCTTGGCTGCCGCTTCCGAGTACCGCGAAGCGCACTTAGCCCAGGTGGTCCTGAATGGCGCTCAGCACGCGGCGGGCGACATCGGCCGGAGCCACGGTGTTGATGTTCTTCTCGACCGTGACCTGCACGGTCTCACCCACCTTGCTCAGGCGAACCTGGTAACGCTCGGCACGGGCTTCACGCTCTTCCTTGGTCGGCTCGCTGCCGAACAGGCGGCTGAAGAAGCCAGGCTGGTTCTGCTTGTCGTCAGGCTTCTCGGACAGGTTGATGTAGTACAGGCCCAGGCTGCGGTTGATGTCTTCAACACGCCATTCGCCACCCTGCTCCAGGGCACGGCCCACGCCAGACCAGGCGCGGTCCAGGTCGGAGCCCAGATACAGTACCGGGTTGCCGCTGCCGTCTTCGCTCAGGCTAACGCGGCTGGGTGCGTCGAAATCGCGCGCGGCCAGCAGCGACACCGAACCACCCTTCTCGGCGCTGCGGTTCATGCTGGCAAGCATTTCATCGACCAGCAGGGCATCGGTGCCGGTATTGCTGGAGGTGGACGGGAACGCAGGATCGGCAGTGCTGCCCGCCGGGCGCTCGACGCTGACCACATACACTTCGGAGGTGTTGCGCTGCACGCCAGGCTCCATGCGCACACGCACACGCACCTCGCTGTCACCGCTGCTGGCAGTGCTGGCCAGACGCTGGCCAAGCGATGCCGACAGCTCATCGAAACGCTGCCAGGTGGTATTGAACTCACCTGTCTGCGGACGCTCTTCAGCAATGCGGAAGCCGTTGTCCTCGAAGAACTGCCGGGCTACCGGCCACACTTCGGCTGGCGAATGCTGGGCCAGTACCCAACGGCTGCTGCCACTGCGCTGCAGGCTGTAGTCGGTGAGCTGGGCGGCACCGCCGGTCAGCGGTTGCGGGCGCGGCACTTCGAACTCACCCGCGACGTTATCGTCAGCGACGTTACGCGGAATCGGCAGCAGCGGGTCAAGGCGCTTGACGTTGCTGGCGTCCGGCGGCAGTTGCATCGGCGCGGTCGGGTGGGCCTGCAGGTAGTCACTGCCGCGGTCGCGGAAATAGCCATCCTCGCCCCACAGCCAGCCACACCCGCTGGTGCTGGAGATAATCAGGGCAAGGGCGGAAAGACCAGCCAGTCGCTTCATGCGGTGTACTTCCTCTTAAACCAGTACGCCGGACTGGCGCAAGGCAGTACGGACTTTTTCGTGGCAGCCTTCGCTCAGCCAGGTCAGGGGCAGGCGAATACCTTTTTGCATCAGGCCCATTTCGACGAGCGCCCATTTCACCGGGATCGGGTTGGACTCGCAGAACAGGTCTTTGTGCAGCGGCATGAGTTTTTCGTTGATTGCGCGGGCCTTCTCGGCATTGCCCTCAAGGGCGGCCTCGCACAGGTCGGCCATTTCGCGCGGAGCGACGTTGGCGGTGACGGAGATGTTGCCCTTGCCCCCCATCAGGATCAGCTCGACGGCAGTCGGATCGTCGCCGGACATGACGATGAAGTCCTTGCTGACGCCATCGAGGATGGCCTTGGCGCGGGCCAGGTCGCCCGTGGCTTCCTTGATGCCGATGATGTTCGGCACGGTCGACAGGCGGATCACGGTCTCGGCCTGCATGTCGCAGGACGTGCGGCCGGGAACGTTGTAGAGGATCTGCGGGATGTCGACGGCTTCGGCAATGTGCTTGAAGTGCTGGTACAGGCCTTCTTGCGTCGGCTTGTTGTAGTACGGCACTACCAGCAGGCAGGCGTCGGCGCCAGCGTTCTTGGCGTTCTGGGTCAGGTGCACGGCTTCGGCGGTGGAGTTGGCACCGGTGCCGGCGATGACCGGAATCGGTTTGGCGCTGCGTTTGACGCGCTCGACCACGTGCTTGATGACCAGGATGTGTTCTTCGACATCCAGCGTGGCCGACTCACCGGTGGTGCCGACAGCGACGATCGCATGGGTGCCGTTTTCCAGGTGGAAGTCTACAAGTTTGTCGAGGCTGCCCCAGTCAACACGCCCTTGTGCATCCATGGGTGTGACCAATGCCACCATACTGCCCGCAATCATGTAACTGCTCCTGCCGGAAAAAGAGAGCGGTAATGGTACTGGGGGCATCGACCTTGCACAAGCGAAGCAGGCGGGTGGAGCATTCCCCTCGGCGGCTTATTTCGCTACCCTTGGCCCTTTGATCGGTGCAGCGCGGCCCGCCGGGCCGTCGACCTTGCTCCCCGCCAGCGTCCAAGACCTCGCATGCGAGCCCCGGGCCCTGCCGACAGGAGGCTTTTGCCCGTCCTGTGCCGACCGCTCATCGCTTTAGGAATGCTGCATGTCCACCCCCACCGTCCGCGAACAATTCCTTGTCATCAGTGCCCTGGGCCCGAACCCCATGGAGCTGGCCAACGTCCTCAGCCGCGCTGCCTTCGAAAACCGCTGCGCGGTGGTCACCTCGCGCCTGAGCCGCCACGGCGAGACCAGCGCTCTGGTGCTGCAGGTTGGCGGCAGCTGGGACGCCCTGGCACGCCTCGAATCCACCCTGCCAGGCCTGGGCAAGAAGCACGGCCTGACCCTCGACGTGGTCCGCAGCGCCGACCAGGAAGTGCGCCCGCAGGCCCTTCCGTATGTGGCCTACGTCAGCGCTGCCTACCGCCCCGACATCATCAACGAGCTGTGCCAGTTCTTCCTCGACCACCGCGTCGAGCTGGAAGCCATGACCTGCGACACCTACCTGGCACCGCAAACCGGTAGCAGCATGCTCAACGCCCAGTTCACCGTGATTCTGCCAGCAGGCACGCAGATCAGTTGGCTACGCGACCAGTTCCTGGACTTTGCCGATGCCCTCAACCTCGACGCACTGATCGAGCCATGGCGGCCACAGAACCCAATGTAAGGAAACCGATCATGGCTGTAGCACTCGACCAACCTGTCGCCGACTTCCAGGCCCAGGCCACCAGCGGGCAAACCGTCAGCCTTGCCGAACTCAAGGGCCAGCAGGTGGTGGTGTACTTCTACCCCAAGGACAGCACCCCAGGCTGCACCACCGAGGGCCAGGGCTTCCGCGACCAGCATGACGCCTTCGCCGCGGCCAACACCGTGGTATTCGGAGTGTCGCGTGATGGCATCAAGTCCCACGAGAACTTCAAGGCCAAGCAAGGCTTCCCGTTCGAGCTGATCAGCGACAAGGACGAGGCCCTGTGCCAGCTGTTCGATGTGATCAAGCTGAAGAAGCTGTATGGCAAGGAGTACATGGGCGTTGACCGCAGCACCTTCCTGATCGACAAGGACGGTGTGCTGCGCCAGGAATGGCGCGGGGTGAAGGTGCCCGGGCATGTGGATGCAGTTCTGGCTGCTGCTCAGACCTTGAACAAGGCTTGAAATTGAATGGGGCTGCCTTGCAGCCCTTCGCGGGCACGCCCGCTCCCACAGGAATTGTGCAGGGCCCAGTGGGAGCGGGCATGCCCGCGAAGGGCCGCAGAGCGGCCCCAATTACCTTCAAAGCATCGGTGAAACGCTAGGCTCCTGCTTGGGCCACGCATCCAGCACGGCCTTGATCAGCGTCGCCAGCGGGATGGCGAAAAATATCCCCCAGAACCCCCATAGCCCGCCAAACAGCAGCACTGCACAAATAATCGCCACCGGGTGCAGGCTCACCGCTTCAGAGAACAGCAGCGGCACCAGCACATTGCCATCCAGCGCCTGAATGATCGCGTACACCGTCATCAGGTAGATGAACTGGTCGCCCCAGCCCCACTGGAACAGCGCAATCAAGGTGACCGGCACAGTCACGACCACTGCGCCCACGTAAGGCACCACCACCGACAGCCCCACCAGCAACGCCAATAGCGCTGCGTAGTTGAGCCCCAGGCTGATGAAGGCAATGTAAGTGGCAATGCCGCAGATCAAGATCTCGATGCCCTTGCCGCGGATGTAGTTGGCGATCTGCCGGTTCATCTCGCTGCCCACCCGGCTCAGCAAGGTGCGCTGGCGCGGCAGGTAGCCGCTAACCCAGCGGCCAATGAGTTCGCGATCCTTCAGGAAGAAGAACACCAGAATCGGCACCAGCACCAGATAGATCATGGCATTGACCAGCAGTGGCAGGCTGGACAGCGAGAAGGTCAGCGCCCATTGACCAAACTTGCCAATTTCACCGCGCACCGACTCGATGGCGTGCAACACCTGCTCGTCCGACACCAGGTGCGGATACCGCTCCGGCAGCAGCAGCAACAACGACTGCCACTTGCCAAGCATCCCCGGCAGCTCGTTGAACAGCGTAATCAGCTGGTGCCACAGCAACGGCACCAGCACCAGCATGAACACCGCCAGCGCGCCCATGAACAGGGCGAACACCAGCATCACTGCCAGCCGTGTCGGTACCCGCACGCGCTCCAGGGCGTTGACCAGCCCCTGCATCAGAAACGCCAGCACCATGCCCGCCAGCACCGGCGCGAGCATGCCGCCCAGGGTGAGCACTGCGGTAAATGCCAGGAACAACAGGACCGCCAGCACCACTGCTTCCTCATCGGAGAAGTAGCGCTGCACCCAGTCGCGAAAGACTTTGAACATTGACGATCCTTGGAAAAGACTCAGGCCTTGCGCAGCCAGTAAGTGTAGGTACCGGCCTCGGCCGTTTCATGCAGCAGGGTATGACCGGCCAACTGGGCGAAAGTGCGGAAGTCGCGCTGCGAGCCTGCGTCAGTGGCGATGACCTTGAGCACCGCACCACTGGCCAGGCGATTGAGCTCCATCTTGGCCTTGAGCAGTGGCAAAGGGCAATTCAGCCCGCTGGCGTCCAGTTCGGCGTCGCAGGTCAGGGTGTTACTCATCGCAGGGTCTCCAAAGGCGTCGCCAGGCTGCTTCCTGGCATGGCTGGCTAGGATAGCGCCACTGGTCGTCAACGTGTGAGCCCGCTACAGTAGGTATCTTTGATCCGACGCGAGCTTCATGCATGAATCTACTGCGCCCTACCCTGCTGACGCTGGCCTGCCTGATGGCCCTTCCCGGCCATGCTGACGACCTGCCATCACTGGGTGATGCCAGTTCTGCGATCGTCTCGCCGCAACAGGAGCACCAACTGGGCCGCGCCTGGCTCAGCCTGCTGCGCGGCCAGGTCAATCAGCTCAATGACCCACAGCTCAAGGACTATGTCGAAACCAGCGTGTACAAGCTGGCCGAAACCAGCCAGCTGCAGGACCGGCGCCTGGAATTCATCCTGATCGACAGCCGCGAGCTGAACGCCTTCGCCGCCCCGGGTGGCATTGTAGGGGTCAACGGTGGGCTGTTCCTCAACGCCCAGACCGAGGGCGAATATGCCTCGGTGCTGGCCCACGAACTGGCGCACTTGTCGCAACGCCACTTCGCGCGGGGTGTCGAGGCTCAGCAGCGCATGCAGCTGCCGATGATGGCGGCGCTGCTGGCCGGCATCGTGCTGGCCGCAGGTGGCGCCGGCGATGCGGGCATCGGCATGATTGCCGGCACCCAGGCAGCGGCCATTCAGGAGCAACGGCGCTTCTCGCGCCAGAATGAACAGGAAGCCGACCGCATCGGTATCCAGAACCTGGAAAAGGCCGGCTACGATCCACGCAACATGCCGACCATGTTCGAGCGCCTGGCACGCCAGTACCGGTATGACGCCAAACCGCCGGAATTCCTGCTGACCCACCCGGTGACCGAATCACGTATTGCCGACACCCGTAACCGCGCCGACCAGGCGCCCAAGGGTGGCATTGAAGACAGCATGCGCTACCAACTGATCCGCGCCCGGGTGGCACTGATCTACGAGGGCACACCGGGGCTTGCCGCCAAACGCTTCCGTGCCCAACTGGACGAAGACCCAAAGCTGGACGCTGCACGTTATGGCCTGGCCTTGGCGCAGATCAAGGGTGGGCGATTGAACGAGGCGCGTGAAATGCTCAAGCCGCTGCTGGCCAAGGCGCCCAACGACATCACCTACAACCTGGCACAGATCGACCTGGACATCACCAACAACCGTCTTGCCGACGCCCAGCAGCGCGCCGAACGGATGCAGGGGCTGTACCCGGGCAACTACCCGTTGAAACAGGTGCGTGCCGACCTGCTGGTGAAACAGAACAAGCCGGCTGAGGCCGAGAAGGTGTTGAACGAGCTGGTGAAGAGTCGGCCGGATGACCCGGATGTGTGGTACGACATGGCCGAGGTGCGTGGCTTGTCGGGCAATACCATTGGCTTGCACCGGGCGCGGGCCGAGTACTTCACGCTGGTCGGCGACTTTGACCAGGCAATCCAGCAGCTGGATTACGCCAAGCGTCGGGCAGGCGGTAACTTCCCGCTGGCCTCACAGATTGACCAGCGCCAGCGCGAGATCATGGAGCAGCGGCGCATGGTTCAGGAAATGATGGGGCGCTGAAGGCGATTCGCGGGCAAGCCCGCTCCCACAGGTACTCCACCGCCTTGGTAAACGGTGCAATATCTGTGGGAGCGGGCGAGCCCGCGAAGAGTATGACGCGGTCTGGCGTCAGGCATTACCAGACAGCTTCAGCCGCGCCGCCTGGGTAAAGTCCAGCATGCGATTAAGCGGCTTGATCGCCTTGGGCACCAGCGCCGGGTCGACGAAAATCTCGTTGGTGCCGTTACGCAGGCAATCCAGCACCCGCTCCAGGGTGTTCATCGCCATCCACGGGCAGTGCGCGCAACTGCGGCATGCCGCGCCGTTGCCGGCGGTGGGGGCTTCGACGAATTCCTTGTCCGGGCACAGCTGCTGCATCTTGTAGAAGATGCCGCGGTCGGTGGCGACGATGAAGGTTTTGTTCGGCAGGGTCTGGGCAGCCTTGATCAGCTGGCTGGTGGAGCCCACCGCGTCGGCCAACTCGATCACCGCTTCCGGCGACTCGGGGTGCACCAGGATCGCAGCATCCGGGTACAGCGCCTTCATGTCGGCCAACTGGCGCGACTTGAACTCCTCGTGAACGATGCAGGCACCGTCCCACAGCAGCATGTCGGCACCGGTTTGCTTCTGGATGTAACGGCCCAGGTGCTGGTCCGGGCCCCAGATGATGGTTTCGCCGTTGTCCATCAGGCTTTCGACAATTTCCAGCGCGCAGCTCGACGTCACTACCCAGTCGGCGCGTGCCTTCACCGCTGCGGACGTGTTGGCGTAGACCACCACGGTGCGCTCAGGGTGCTGGTCGCAGAAGGCCGAGAACTCTTCTACCGGGCAGCCCAGGTCGAGCGAGCAGGTGGCCTCCAGGGTCGGCATTAGCACGCGCTTTTCCGGGGTGAGGATTTTTGCCGTCTCGCCCATGAAGCGCACACCGGCCACGATGACCGTTTCGGCCGGGTGGTTCTTGCCGAAACGGGCCATTTCCAAAGAGTCGGATACACAGCCGCCGGTTTCTTCAGCCAGTGCCTGGATGACCGGGTCGCAGTAATAGTGGGCAACCAGCACCGCATTCTGGGCTTTGAGCTCGGCAGCGATGGCCGCACGGTATTCGGCCTCCTGCTCGGCTGTCAGCGGGTTGGGCTGCTTGGCGTCGAGGTGGGCCTGAACCAAAAGGCGTTCGGAAATCTGGGTCATGATCGCTGGACCTGCAGGCGCGCTTGCGCGTCAAATCGAGTGTATCACCCGGCCCTGGCAGATCGGCTAAGGGTGCCGGACGGCACACTGACCGCCACGGCCCTCTGCGGGCGCGGATTATTATCGGAGGCCGAAGGCTACAGACAATCCAGCGATTACTAAAGTGGTTTTTGTGTTGCCTGTACTGGCCTCTTCGCGGGTAAACCCGCTCCTACACTGTGAAATCCTTGTAGGAGCGGGTTCACCCGCGAAGAGGCCGCAACAGGAGAAACCATCACCCCTGCGGCGACAGGGCCGCCAGATGCGCCGCCATGAACATGGCAAATTCTTCCACGGTCATTTTTCTGCCATTGAACTCGACCATGCCATCGGCATAGTGCAGGCTGCTGACCACATCATCGCCCTGCACGATAGCCATGCCGCTCTGCAACGCCATCATGCCGACCATCTCCCCCGCCTGACTCGACTGCATGGCTATCGCTTGGGTGTCGGTCTGGCCATCCAGCAATGCCTGCAAGGTCGCCAGGTCACCAATCATCGGCTTGGACAGCGACAGCTTGCCTTTCACCTCAGTGATAATCTGCTTGCTCAGCTGGTCCGGCGGCAGGTCGAAGCTGGTCGGCGCGGCAAGGTCCATCGACAGGTTGAAGCGGCTCTCGCCATTGGCGGTCTTGAACGACAGGTTTTCCACCGCCAGCTTGGGCTTGGCGGCCAGCAATTTCTGCAAGTCACCCTGGAAGCGGGCCTTTTCGGCATCGTCCATCTGGATCTGCGGCACCGGCTGGCCAGCCGCACTGGCGGCCTCGAACTCCGGCAAGTGCGACTGGTACCACTTCGACAATGCCTGCAACGCCGGGGCGTTAACCGAAGTCACGCTCACCGCCATCTGTGCCTTGCCTACCGCGCGGCCATCCCAGCTGATGTCGCCGACCTTGTACTCCGCGCGCCCACCCACGGTGTCCGTGCCCTCGAGGGTTTGCAAGGCCTTCTGCTCCAGCCCCTTGATCAACAGCACCTGCTGTCTGGGCCCAAGTGTGACCTTGGTTTCAGCCAACGCCAGATCGACGTTGCCCACATAGATGGCGTCGTGCACAGTGGCTGCGAGGTTACCGCCAAACGTCAGCCCTTTGAGCTCGAACGTGGCCGGCGGCTGGTCGTCTTGCACCCTTTTAATCACGAGACTGTCGGCCTGGCCGTGGAACGTCGAGGCCTTGCCCTCCTTGTCCCCGCTGACTTCGAACTGCATGCCCGAGAAGTCCAGGCTGTTGCCATCCGCTTCATCCAACTTGAGCGGCGCCAGCTGAACCTGGCTGACCACACTGCCGCTGTAACCCAGGCTGGTCTGCGCACTGATCGGGGCCTTTTCACCCGCAGCGGCGAACCATGGCGCGACGGCCTCATCCTTCTGCAGCGTGCTGTTGCTGACCGCCATTACCGGCATCAGCTTCAGCGCCCTGACCCTGGACCAGGGAAACGGGCCGTGCTCGATCTGGTCGGTCACGCCCACGTCAAAATTGATCACTTCGCCCTCACCCACGTTGATGTCGCGAGCCTTGAGCCGGTACTGGGCAGTACTGCTGAAGAGATGCTGCTCCAGCGACACACGCTCGATGCTCATGCTACCACCGGTACTGACCAGGGCCTTTCCGAGTTCGGCGTTGCTGCGTGCAAGGGCGTTGTCCAGCTCTGCAGGCAGCTGCTTGCCGGTGTACCAGGCGCCTGCGGTAGTTGCGACGGCAATGGCGATAGCCAGGCCGGAAAGGATGCCAACTGATTTCTTCATGAATAGAACCGATTGCTGTCCGTAAGGGCTTCGAAGGCGGCCAGAGGCCACGCAGAAAACGAAGAGTACCACCCCCGATTGGACCGAGCGCTGGCCCAGGTCGAGAAATGCCATTTTTCGGACACGTCTGACACCGAGGCAAGCAAGCAAAGGATTCGTTAATTTTTACGAACACGCCAGTTGATCATAATCGCAAATAAACGCGCAAAAACCGAACAAAACCCGTATTTAATCGATAAATATTTCAATTTAGCAACATCTTGTCATGTTTAACTTGACACCCACCTACCCATCGTTTTTTATTTTCACCACTTTGCGCGCTCCCCCGCGCCTCCCGCCGCTCCAACATAAAAGGTGAACAATATGGAGCCCATCCGCTCGCCCTTGCCGCATGCGCAATACACCGTGCCCGTCGTTTACGCCCAGCAGCAGGAGCCATGCCAGCATGCAGCCTGACCAGAGCGCTTCCGGCAACGGCCAACTCCGCAAAACCCTGCGCCTCTGGCACGTGATCATCATCGGCCTGGCCTACCTGACCCCGATGACCGTGTTCGACACCTTCGGCATCGTCAGCGGGGTTACCGCCGGCCACGTACCCAGCGCCTACATTCTGGCGCTGGCCGGCATCCTGTTCACCGCCGTAAGCTATGGCACCCTGGTAAAGCGCTTTCCGCAGTCGGGTTCGGCTTACACCTACACCCAACGCGCAATCAACCCGCATGTGGGCTTCCTGGTCGGCTGGTCTTCGCTACTGGACTACCTGCTGCTGCCAATGGTCAACGCACTGCTGGCCAAGCTTTACCTTTCAGCCATGTTCCCGGAAGTGCCGGAGTGGATGTGGGTGGCCGGCTTCGTCACCCTGATCAGCCTGATCAATATGCGCAGCGTGAACCTGGTGGCGCACTTCAACCTGCTGTTCGTGGGTGTGCAGGTGGCGATCATCGCCGTGTTCATCTACCTGTGCGTGCGCGGCCTGGACCATGGTGAAGGGCTGGGTACCACCTGGAGCCTGATACCGTTCGCCGACAGCCAGACCCAGTTCAGCGCCCTGGCCGCCGGTGCGACCATCCTGTGCTTCTCGTTCCTGGGCTTTGACGCTGTCACCTGCCTGTCCGAGGAGACCCGCGACCCGGCCAAGACCATCCCCCGGGCGATCTTCCTCACCGCATTGATCGGCGGCGTGGTGTTCATCACTGTGTCGTATTTCATCCAGGCCTACTTCCCGACCATGGCCCGTTTCCACGACCAGGAAGCGGCCCTGCCGGAAATCGCCCTGTACGTTGGCGGCAAGCTATTCCAGTCAATCTTCATCGCCTGCACCGTAATCAACACCATCGCCTCGGGCCTGGCCTCGCAAACCAGCGTGTCGCGCCTGCTGTATGTAATGGGCCGCGACAACGTGATCCCGGCCAGGGTCTTCGCCCGCCTGCATTCGCGCTACAAGACACCCGTGCTGAACATTGCCGTGGTCGGCGTCATTTCGCTGTCGGCGATCTTCTTCGACCTGGTGACTGCCACCTCGATCATCAACTTCGGCGCCCTGGTCGCGTTCAGCTTCGTCAACCTGTCGGTGATCAACCACTGCTACCTGCGTGAAGGCAATCGCAAAGGCCTGTCCAACCAGTTGAAGTATCTGGTACTGCCTACCATCGGCTTCTGCATCATCGTCTCGCTATGGCTGGACCTGAACGCACATTCGCTGATGTTTGGCGGCATCTGGGCTGCGCTCGGGCTGGTCTACCTGGGCTGGCTGACCAAAGCCTTCCGCTCGGCACCACCCAACTATGTCGCCGAATGAACCCTGCTGCCCACAACGCCCGCGCCTGACCGCGGGCGTTGTACTTGACCGATAAGGAAAGCCCTCATGCCGCTGCGTCGCCTCTCCATCCAATGGAAGATCACCCTGCTCGCCGGGCTGTGCCTGCTGGCCATTGTCGCCTTGCTGGTAGCCACCTCGCTGACCCAGGCGCATCGCAGCGCTGCCCTGGTCAACCAGGCCAACACTGCCATGCTTGAAAACAGCGCCCGCCAGCGCCTGCAGGCCCAAGCCGAAACCCAGGCCTTGCGTATCCAGCGCTACTTCATGGACGCCTACCAGTACGGCAATGGGTTTGCCCGCCTGGTGCAAGTGCTGAAGGCCCGTGGTGGTAGCGACCTGCGCGCCGAACTGACCCGCCAGGCGCGTGCCAGCCTGGCCGGCAATCCGGATGTGATCGGTCTGTACCTGGTGTTCCAGCCCAATGCCCTGGACCAGCAGGACAGCCAGTACCTCGGCCAGGACGCCGTGGGCAGCAATGAGAGCGGGCGTTTCTCGCTGTACTGGTCACAACCCAGCCCCGGCACCCTGGAACTTGAAGCCATGCCGGAAACGATGCTCGGTGACAACAGCATTGGCAGCAACGGCGCGGCGAAGAACCGCTGGCTGACCTGCCCGCAGGACACCGCCAGAACCTGCATGCTCGAGCCGTACCTCGACGAGGTCAACGGACGCCAGGTGCTGATGACCAGCATCGCCCTACCATTGCTGGAACACGGCAAGGTCATCGGCGTGGTCGGCATTGACATCGGCCTGGCCAACCTGCAGCAACTGAGTGTGGACGGCCGCCGCGATCTGTTCGACGGCCAGGGCCAGGTGAGCATCGCCACCGCCGCCGGCCTGCTGGCCGGCAACAGTCGCGACGACAGCGCACTCGGCAAGCCCATGGACAAGGCGGTAGCCGACGGGCTGCTGCGCGTGGCCCACCCCTTCATGCCCATCCCTGACACAGCCCAGTGGCAGGTATTGCTGGAGTTGCCGGAAAGCGTGCTGCAGGCCCCTGCCGTAGCCCTCAACCAGCGCCTTGATGCCCATAACCAGAACGCCAACCGCATCAGCCTGCTGATAGGCCTTGGCACGGCAATCGCCGGCTTGCTGCTGGTATGGCTGACCGCGCGCGGCGTTAGCCGGCCAATCCTGGCCGTGGCTGCACGCCTGGAAGACATTGCCAGTGGCGAGGGCGACCTTACTTGCCGCCTGGACTACGCCCGCCAGGATGAACTGGGCCAGCTCACCAGCTGGTTCAACCGCTTCCTCGACAAGTTGCAACCGACTATTGCCCAGGTCAAAGGGTCGCTGCAGGAGGCACGCGACACCGCCGACCAATCGGCCGCCATTGCCAGCCAGACCAGCAACGGCATGCAGCAACAGCACCGCGAAATCGAACAGGTGGCCACAGCGGCCAACGAAATGAGCGCTACAGCCCTGGATGTCGCCCACAACGCCTCGCAGGCGGCCCAGGCCGCACGTGCTGCGGATCAGGCCAGCCAGGAAGGCTTGCAACTGGTGGACAGCACGCGCCAGGGCATCGACCGCCTGGCCGCAGGCATGAACACTGCCATGGACGAGGCGCGCGCACTGGAAGACCGCAGCGGGCAAATCGGCTCGGTGCTTGAAGTGATCCGCACCATTGCCGAGCAAACCAACCTGCTGGCACTGAATGCCGCCATCGAAGCGGCCCGCGCAGGCGAAGCCGGGCGTGGCTTCGCCGTGGTTGCCGATGAGGTCCGCGGCCTGGCCCAGCGCACGCAGGTCTCGGTGGAGGAAATTCGCCAGGTCATCGAAGGCCTTCAACAAGGTACACAGGACGTTGTCGGGGCCATGCATGCAGGCCAACGCCAGGCCCAGGACAGCGCCGCACGCATGGAGCAGGCATTGCCAGCACTGCAGCGCATTGGCGAGGCGGTGGCGGTCATCAGCGACATGAACCTGCAGATTGCCTCGGCGGCGGAAGAGCAGAGCGCGGTGGCCGAGGAAGTGAACCGTAACGTGGCCGGCATTCGAGACGTGACAGAATCACTGGCCGGGCAGGCCGATGAATCAGCACGCATCAGCCAAGCCCTGAACCGGCTGGCCAACCAGCAGCAAGCGCTAATGGAGCAGTTTCGCGTCTAGCCTGTGAGGGCCTCTTCGCGGGTAAACCCGCTCCTACACGGGATTTGCACTGCTCTTGTAGGCGGCGCAAGCCCCTGTAGGAGCGGGCTTGCCCGCGAAGAGGCCGGTACAGACACCACAGCATCATCGTTTTTACTGAGCACTATTCATGCAAACCGCAACCCGATCCACTTTCTTCGACATCACCAGCGAACAAGGGCTTTTACGCACCTCGATCGCTGCCACCCTGTTCATCGCCACCATCGGCATCGCCTTCGGCCTGGCCTCCGGCTCGTTTTCCATCATCTTCGACGGCGTCTACTCGCTGGTCGACGCCAGCATGAGCGGGCTGTCGCTGGTGGTGGTCAAGCTGATCACTTCGCACACCACCAGCGTGCAGATGTCGCGCAAGCTGCGCGAACGCTTCACCATGGGTTTCTGGCACCTGGAGCCCATGGTACTGGCGCTCAACGGCATCCTGCTCAGCGGCGTGGCCATCTACGCGCTGATCAACGCCGTCAGCAGCCTGCTGCAAGGCGGGCGCCACCTGGAGTTCGGCATTGCCATGGTCTACGCAATGCTGACGGTGATCACCTGCGTGACCATCGCCGTCGTCGAGGCCCGCGCCAACCGCAAACTGAAGTCAGACTTCGTACGCATGGACGTCAAGGGCTGGGTGATGTCGGCCAGCATCACTGCCGCACTACTGATCGCCTTCTGCTTTGGCTATGCCGTGCAGGGCACTTCGCTTGAATGGGTATCACCGTACATCGACCCGGCGGTGCTGGCGCTGGTGTGCCTGGTGATCGTGCCGTTGCCGATGTCGGTGGTGCGTCAGGCGCTGTCTGAAATCTTCCTGGTCACCCCCGGCGACCTCAAACTGCACGTGGATGAAGTGGCCAAGGCCTTCGTCGCCCGCCACGGCCTGCAGTCTTACCGCGCCTATGTCGCCAAGGTCGGGCGCTCGAGGGAGATTGAGCTGTATTTCATCGTGCCCAAAACCATGGCGGCGAAGACCATCGATGAATGGGATGCCTGGCGCAACGAGATTGGCGACGCGGTAGGCGGCGAAGGGCCGGACCGTTGGCTGACGGTGGTATTTACCGGGGATCCTGAGTGGGCCGAGTAAATCGAGGCGCTTTGCGCCCCAGCATTCCAAAAAACGAAAAAGCCCGCGACCATTTCTGATTGCGGGCTTTGACGTACTGAGTATGGTGGGTCGTGTAGGATTCGAACCTACGACCAATTGGTTAAAAGCCAACTGCTCTACCAACTGAGCTAACGACCCGTTGGATGGCGCGTATAATACTGATTTCTAACGAGAAATCAATACCCCATCAAACTTTGTTCAAAAATACCGCGTTGGGTCTTCGATACCGGCTGCCTTGAAGCCATCGGCGCGCAGGCGGCAGCTGTCGCATTTGCCACAGGCGCGGCCGTCATCGTCGGCCTGGTAGCAGGAAACGGTCAGGCTGTAGTCCACACCACGGGCCATACCAGCCTGCACGATCTGAGCCTTGCTCATGTTCTGCAACGGCGCCTGGATGCGGAAGCCCTGCCCTTCTACGCCAGCCTTGGTCGCCAGGTTGGCCATGCGCTCGAAGGCCTCGACGAACTCGGGCCGGCAATCCGGGTAGCCGGAGTAATCCACGGCATTGACGCCAATGAAGATGTCGCGCGCTTCCAGCACTTCTGCCCAACCCAGGGCCAGCGAAAGGAACACAGTATTGCGCGCCGGCACGTAAGTGACCGGAATGCCTTCACCCGGCGCTTCCGGCACGTCGATACTGCTGTCGGTCAATGCCGAACCGCCGATGCCGTCGAGGTTCAGCCCAATCACCTTGTGCTCGACCACGCCCAGGTCACGGGCCACGCGGGCAGCGGCGTTCAGCTCGGCACGATGACGCTGGCCGTAGTCAAAGCTCATGGTGTAGCAGCTGTAGCCTTCAGCTTTGGCCATGGCAACCACGGTGGCTGAGTCCAGGCCGCCGGACAACAGGATTACTGCGCGTTTTTCAGTCATGTGTACGTGCTCCTCAATCAACGTCCGGGCTCGTCGTTCCACAGCAGCTTGTGCAGCTGCAGCTGGAAGCGTACGGGCAAGTTGTCAGCAACGATCCAGTCTGCCAGGTCACTGGCGTTCACCTGATGATGGCTGGGTGAGAACAACACCTCACCGGCACGCTCAGCCAGGTTGTACTGGATCAGCTTGGATACCGCCCAGTCATAATCCTCGCGGGAACAGATGACGAACTTGACCTGGTCGTTACGTGTCAGCTGCTCGATGTTCTCGTAGCGGTTACGGTGCGACTCTTCGGAGCCTGGGGTTTTCAGGTCGACCACACGGCTGACGCGGGTGTCGGTGCCGGCAATATCCAGCGCGCCGCTGGTTTCCAGCGACACCTCGTAACCAGCGTCACACAGCCGCTGCAGCAACGGCAAGGCGTTGGGCTGGGCCAGTGGTTCGCCACCGGTGACACAGACGTAGCGCGGCTTGAAGCCGGCCACTTGCTCAAGGATCGAATCAAGGGTGCGTACGGTACCACCACTGAAGGCATAGGCACTGTCGCAGTACTGGCAACGCAGGGGGCAACCGGTGAGGCGCACAAATACCGTGGGTAGCCCGGCCGTTCGCGTCTCACCCTGCAAAGAGTAAAAGACTTCGGTGATGCGTAATGTGTCTTGCATGCTCGCCACGGGCGTGACAGCTAAACAGGCTGTCCGCCTCCGTCAGGCACTGTCGCGGACTCGACATAGCGTTATCCGCAGCAGCGTGTTTACGAAAAAAGGGCAGTGATTCTAACGAAAAAACCCGCGACTGGCGCGGGTTTCTTTCTAGCGGTACAGCGGCAACGCCTAGAGCCTTTGCAGGTCACGCTGGGCCAGTTGAGCGGCAGAGGTGCCGGGGTACTGGGTGATGACCTGCTGCAGGATGCCCTTTACCTTGTCGGTGTGGCCCATACGGCGCTCGACATCAGCCAGTTTGTACAGCGAATCTGGCACCTTGCTGTGCTTTGGGTACTTCTGGCTGACCTGGGCAAAGGCCTGGCTGGCGCCTTGCAGGTCGCCCTTGGCCAGGTTCACCTCACCCAACCAGTATTGGGCATTACCGGCATACTGGCTGTTGGGGTACTTGCGCAGGAAGGCATTGAACGCCTGACTGGCCTTGTCGAAGTCTTTCTGTTTGATCAGGTCGAACGCAGCATCATAGTAGAGCTTTTCTTTCGCCGGATCGCTGGGCTGGCTACTGCCGGCCGGTTGTTGCGCAGCAGCACCTGCTGCGGCATCGGGGGCGGCATTGGACGCACCACCACCGGAGGAATTGTCAGGGGTTGCGGCAGGCGCAGCGCCACTGTTGATGCGACGGTCCAGGTCCTGGTAACGCTCCAGGCTTTCCTGCTTCATGCGCGACACATCGTTTTGCAGCTCTTCGATGATGCCTTGCTGGCGGGAAATCTGATCCTGCATCTGTTGCAGCTGCATGAACAGCTGACCCTGTGCAGAGGCAGGGGCCGAAGCCCCTGACCCGGCATAGGCGCCGCTCGTGCCATAACCCGCAGGCGGATAGCTGCCTGCGTTGTCATCTACTACAGGGACCTCAGCCCAGGCCGCAAGCGGCAGGCTGAGTGCGAGGACGGTTACTACACGGCGGCACATACGCATAAGAACTTACTTACGCAGTTCTACGCGACGGTTTTGAGCCCAGGACTGCTCGTCGTTGCCGGTAGCAACTGGACGCTCTTCGCCGTAGGAAACCAGTTCCAGCTGAGCAGGGGAAACGCCCTGCAGAACCAGGTAGCGCTGAACGGCTTTCGCACGACGCTCACCCAGAGCCATGTTGTACTCGCGGGTGCCGCGCTCGTCGGTGTTACCTTCCAGAACAACACGGTTGCCGTTGGCTTTCAGGTCCTTGGCGTGAACGTCCAGAGCGCGCATGGCTTCTGGCTTCAGGTCCGAGCTGTCGTATTCGAAGTAGAAGGTGGTGATTGCGCGCAGGGCGGCTTCTTCGCTCAGGGAGCCGTCAACAGCGCCAGTGTTGGCACCGTAGCCAGCGTTAGGATCTACAGCAGCGCCTTCGCCTGCGTTGTCACCGCCCTTCGAGGAGCAACCTACAGCTACGGCCATGGCCAGGGCCAGCGCAGCAAATTTACCAAACTTCAGCATTTCCATCGTGAAACTCCTAATGAAACCCCAGTGTGTTAAGCAAAATGTATTACGCCGCAATCAGTTCAGGTAAGGGGACCAGGACGGTTCTCTGACTTCGCCTTGAGCGGTAGGAAGTGGGAGCCTCACGCGGCCATTAAGCGACACGAGCATCAAGACTCCCCGGCCCTGCTGGCGGGTGGCGTAGATTAGCATGGTGCCGTTTGGCGCAACAGTGGGAGACTCATCAAGACTTGTTTCAGACAGAATCTTTACACTTCCGCGCTGCAAGTCCTGTGCCGCCACTTTGAAGTTGGTAAAACCTTGTTGGCGATGAATCATTACCAGGGTCTTTTCGTCCGCCGAAAGTTTCGGGTTGGCGTTGTAGTTACCCACGAACGTTACGCGCTCGGCACCGCCACCACTGACCGACTGTTTATAAATCTGCGGTTTGCCGCCACGGTCGGAAGTGAAGTAAAGGGTGTTGCCATCTTTGCCCCAGAACGGCTCGGTATTGATACCCGGGCCTGCAGTAACACGGCTGATCTGGCGCGAAGCCATATTCATCACGTAGATGTCCGGGTTGCCGTCCTTGGACAGCACGAACGCCAGGCGCGAACCGTCCGGCGACCAGGCTGGCGCGCCGTTCAGGCCCTCGAAGTTGGTGACCTGCTCGCGACGGCCAGTATCGATGTTCTGCACGAAGATACGTGGGCGCTTCTGCTCGAACGAAACGTAGGCGATACGCTTTCCATCCGGCGCAAAGCGCGGCGACAGGATCGGCTCACGCGATTGCAGCAGGGTCACCGCACGCGCTCCGTCATAGTCCGAACGCTGGAGGGTGTAGCGGGTGTTGTTGGTGGAGAAACGCTCGGCCGTCACGTACAGCATGCGCGTAGAGAACGCGCCCTTGATGCCGGTGAGCTTCTCGAACGACTGGTCCGCAATGTAGTGCGCCATGTCGCGCAACTGGTCGGTGCTGCCCGCTACGCTGCCGGTCAGCACTTGCTGCTCGGTAGCGACGTTGAACAGCGCGTACTGCACCTGCAGGCGACCGCCCGACGGCACGATGCTGCCGACCATTACGTACTGGGCTCCCAGCGCTTTCCAGTCACGGAAGATCACTTCGCTGGCCTGCGACGGCTGGCTGATCATGTTCTGCCGCGGAATTGGCGAGTAGTAGCCAGAGTTGCGCAGGTCGTTGCCGATGATGTCGGCGATGTCTTCCGGCAGCACGCTGCCGCCCTGCAGACCGAACGGCACTACCGCGATGGGCGTAGCCCGGTCGCTGCCGCTGGTGACCAGGATGTTCTTTTCCTCTGCCACCGCCATGCCTGCCACGCAGCACAGCATGACCAGCAGTCCTCTCAGACGTTTAATCACAACGCTAGATCCTCAGGTGTAAATGTCATCTTGAACGAACGATAACGGTTGAAATCGCTCGGCTTCATACCCTGCATCTCGGTCAGACGACCAATGTTCTTGACCGCAGCCACTGCCGAACTGTCGTACGGGCCGTCACCACTGGAACGGGCCACGCTGACACTGGTAATGGTACCGTCCGGCAACATGCTGACCTGCAGGGTCACCGTCATGCCCTTGCGCGCGGAAGGCGGACGCGCCCAGCCCTCGGCCGCGCGCATACGAATCAGGTCGTCGAAGTCGCCAGCCACCTGATCGCCCTGCTCGTCGGCCAGTGCCTGCTGCCGCTCGGTGGTGTCAGACAACAGCTCGGCCAAGGCCTGGGCTTTCTTGTCTTCTGCCGCCTTGCGGGCCGCTTCCTGTGCCTTTTTCTTCTGGGCGTCTGCAGCGGCCTTCTTCTTGGCCTCTTCAGCTGCCTTCTTCTTCGCATCCTCGGCCGCCGCTTTCTTCTTGGCGTCCTCGGCTGCTTTCTTCTTGGCCTCTTCGGCTGCCTTCTTCCTGGCGTCCTCGGCGGCTTGTTTCTTCGCCTCTTCAGCGGCCTTTTTCTTGGCCTCTTCTTCGGCTTTTTTCTTGGCGATGTCGGCCTGCTGCTTCTCGGCGGCTTTCTTCGCCTCATCGGCCTTCTTGGCTTCGGCGGCTTTCTTCGCCTCGGCAGCCTTGGCAGCTTCAGCGGCCTCGGCTTTTTTCGCTTCAGCCGCCTCGCGAGCCTCTTCGGCCTTTTGAGCAGCGTCGGCCTTCTTTTGTTCCGCGGCCTTCACGGCCTCTTGCTCGACCTTCTTCTGTTCCAATTGCTCGACTTCGGTCTGGCGCGAAGCGGTTTTCTTCGCCTCCCCGGCAATTTTCTGATTGGTCTGGGTGGTCGCCTGGCTCTTGGACTTGAGCTGATACAGGGTAGCCTGAACAATCGGCTTGGATGGCGGCAGCTCAGGCGTCATGGCAAAACTGACGAACAGCAGGGCGAACACCAGCACATGCAGGCCGATGGCCCAGACACTGGGCCAGAAGTAGCTTTCCGAGGCGGATGGCTCTCGCTGTTGCATCAGGGCGCCTCGGTAATCAGGCCAACGTTACCGACACCGGCCTTCTGCAACCCGCCCATGGCACCCATGACCGCGCCATAGTCGACAGCCTTGTCGCCACGAATGAACACCTGGGTCTGCTTGCCCTGGTCACGGCCGGCAGCAATGATCTTGGTGACGGCGTCGGTCATGGCCGGCAAGGTCATGGCCTTGTCCATCTGCTTGTCGGTATCGACTTCACTGCCGAGGTTCCAGTAATAGGTTTTATCGGCCTTGATGGAGATGGTGAGGATCTGGACGTTGTTGTCCTGCGGCAAGGCTTCGCTGGAAACCTTGGGCAGGTCGACCTTCACGCCCTGGTTGAGCATGGGCGCCGTCACCATGAAGATGACCAGCAGCACCAGCATCACGTCGATGTAGGGCACCACGTTCATCTCGGCGACGGGCTTGCGTTTGTGGCGAACTCGGGCCATGGGCTTCTACCTGATTACTCTTCGCTGGTGTGCACTTTGCGGTGCAGGATCGCCTGGAACTCGTCGGCGAAGGTGTAGTAACGGCCGATCAGCACTTCACTGCGCGCGGCGAAACGGTTGTAGGCAATGACAGCCGGGATTGCCGCGAACAGGCCGATGGCGGTAGCGATCAGCGCTTCGGCGATGCCCGGAGCAACGGTGGCCAGGGTGGCCTGCTGGGCGCTGGCCAGGCCACGGAAGGAGTTCATGATGCCCCACACAGTGCCGAACAGGCCGATGTACGGGCTGGTCGAACCAACGGTGGCCAGAAACGGCAAGCTTTGCTCGAGTTTTTCTTCCTCCCGCGAGATGGCCACACGCATGGCACGGCCAACACCTTCCATGACGGCATCCGGGTCAACACCCGGCTGCTGGCGCAGGCGCGAGAACTCTTTGAAACCGGCACGGAACACCTGCTCCACGCCGGAGTCCGGGTCTGGGTTGCTGCCTGCCTGGCGGTACAGCTTGGACAGGTCGATGCCCGACCAGAAGCGCTCTTCGAAGGCATCCAGCGCACGACGACCGGCGCGCAGCATGGTGCTGCGCTGGAAGATCATGATCCATGAGGTGACCGAGGCGGCCACCAGGGTCAGCATTACCAGCTGTACCACCACGCTGGCATTGCTGACCAGACTCCACATGGAGGTATGGTCGACGACGTTAGCTTCCACGCTTATTCTCCTGCATTCGATTGATTACCCGAGCCGTCCGCCGCAAAGGCGTCGCGCAGCTGGGGGGGTATGGCTCGGGGTTTGAAAGTGTCGGCGCGCACGGCGGCCACCAGGAACTGCCCTTCGCAAAGCAGCGTTTCATCCTTTTCCCGCCACACCTGCTGTACGAAACGCAGGCTGGCGCGATTGAGTTCAAGTACTTGCGCGGTCACCCGCAATTCGTCATCAAGCCGCGCCGGCGCGTGATAGCGCGCTTCGCTGGAGTGGACCACGAACAGCAGGTTGTCTTCAGCCAGCTGCGACTGGGAAAAGCCCAGGTGCCGCAGGCGTTCGGTGCGCGCGCGCTCCATGAATTTCAGGTAGTTGACGTAATACACCACGCCGCCCGCATCGGTATCTTCGTAATAGACGCGACACCGATGTGCGAACGGTTCGAGCTGATTTTGCGCGCGCATACTCTAGTGCTTACTCCTCAGCTTGCCAATCCGCTATGGCAACTGTTTTTCTTCATTAATGTCTTATTGCCAGCGCACCAAGGGCATGCCAGCGGTAGGACCACAAAAAGTCGCTTTTGATCTGTCATTCATCGCCTGGCTCGGAAAAATCGCCCCCCTCCCCCAAGCGCCCGGGGATATTCAGCCCAAAGTGCAGGTAGGCATGCCGGGTGACCACGCGGCCGCGTGGTGTGCGCATGATGTAGCCCTGCTGGATGAGGTACGGCTCAAGCACATCCTCGATGGTATGACGCTCTTCACTGATGGCCGCAGCCAGGTTGTCCACACCCACCGGGCCGCCATCGAACTTCTCGATCATGGTCAGCAGCAGGCGACGGTCCGAATGGTCGAAGCCACGCTCGTCGACGTCCAGCAGGTTCAGCGCCATGTCAGCCACGGCCTTGGTGATCTGGCCCTTGCCGCGCACCTCGGCGTAGTCACGCACGCGGCGCAGCAGGCGGTTGGCGATGCGCGGCGTGCCACGGGCACGGCGGGCAATCTCGTAGGCGCCCTGGTCCTCGATGGCCAGGCCAAGGATGTTGGCCGAGCGGCTGACGATGGTACTCAGATCCTTGTCGTTGTAGAACTCCAGGCGCTGGACGATACCGAAGCGGTCACGCAGCGGGTTGGTCAGCATGCCGGCACGGGTAGTAGCCCCCACCAGGGTGAAAGGTGGCAGATCAAGCTTGATGGAACGGGCGGCCGGGCCTTCGCCGATCATGATGTCGAGCTGGAAGTCCTCCATGGCCGGGTACAGCACTTCTTCGACAACAGGCGACAGCCGGTGGATTTCATCGATGAACAGCACGTCGTGCGGCTCGAGGTTGGTCAGCATGGCTGCCAGGTCCCCAGGGCGCTCGAGAATCGGCCCTGAAGTGCTCTTCACCGACACCCCCATTTCATGGGCGATGATGTTGGCCAGGGTGGTCTTGCCCAGGCCGGGAGGGCCGAAGATCAGCGTGTGGTCAAGCGACTCGCCGCGGCCGCGGGCAGCCTGGATGAACAGCGCCATCTGCTCTCGCACCACTGGCTGACCGATGTACTCGTCCAGGCTCAGGGGGCGAATCGCACGGTCCTGGACTTCTTCGCGGTCGCGGCCACTGGCGGCAATCAGGCGGTCGGCTTCGATCACTTGGTAATCATCCCTTTCAGGCTGCGGCGGATCAGCTCTTCACTGCTCAGGCCGGCCTTGTCCTTGATCGCGGCGATGGCCTTGCTGGCTTCCTGCGGCTTGTAGCCCAGCGAAACCAGGGCACTGACTGCATCGGCCTCGGCACTGGACTCGCTGGCGACCGGTAAAGGCCCATCGGAGACCAGGGTGAACATGGCCGGCGAGGTTTCCCAGGCTTTGAAACGGTCCTTGAGCTCGACCAGCAAGCGCTCGGCGGTTTTCTTGCCGACGCCTGGCACGCGCACCAGGGCCGAGGTGTCCTGGGCCTGCACGCAGCGCACCAGTTCATCCACTTCCAGCCCGGACATCAGCGCCAGGGCCAGCTTCGGCCCTACGCCGTTCAGGCGGATCAGCTCGCGGAACAACTCGCGCTCGCGTTTTTCGGCAAAGCCGTAGAGCAAGTGGGCATCTTCGCGCACGACCAGATGGGTATGCACCGTGACGGGTTCCCCCACTTTGGGCAGACGGTACAGCGTGGTCATGGGAACTTCCAGTTCGTAACCCACGCCGTTGACGTCGATAATCAGGTGAGGCGGTTGTTTTTCCGCCAGGGTGCCGCGCAAACGTCCAATCACGTTCCGATCCTTCCTCTCGGGGAGCCGGTCAAAGACCGCTCAACCCTATCAGCAAATGCAGCAGGTGAACGTATCACCCGAACAAAATGTGTATCAGCGCATGAAGCGCTCACAGACGCAAGCGCCCGCCGCGTCGCCGCGCGGTGGTCAAGCCATGCGGCACCAGGCTGGAGCGGGTGTGGGCATGGCACAGCGCGATGGCCAGGGCATCGGAAGCGTCAATCTGCGGTTTTTGCGTCAATTTCAGCAGGTGCATGACCATCATCATCACCTGCTCCTTGTTGGCACCACCTGTGCCGGCCACGGCCTGCTTGACCTGGGTGGCGCTGTACTCGGCGATCTCCAGGCCAGCCTCGGCGGCGGCGACGATAGCCGCGCCCCGCGCCTGGCCAAGCTTGAGCGCCGAATCGGCGTTGCGGGCCATGAACACCCGTTCGATGCCCATGGTCACCGGGCCGTGCTGGGCAATGATTTCACTGACACCACGAAAAACAATCTGCAGCCGCTCGTGCAGCTCACCGCTGCCGGTGCGGATGCAGCCCGACGCCACGTACTCGCAACCACGGGCAGTCTGGCGTACCACGCCATAGCCGGTGATGCGCGAGCCAGGGTCGATACCTAGAATCAGAGTCATAAAGCCCGTCGAAAAAATGATGCATCTCTACAAACTGCGCCGGCCCTTTCGCGGGTAAACCCGCTCCTACAGTTACTGCACCACATTTGAAATGGGCGTAATACCTGTAGGAGCGGGTTTACCCGCGAAAGGGCCGGCACAGGCGCTATCAAACGCTCAGCGTTGGCACAAAATGCCAAATCACCTTAGCCTAGGTTTTCCATGATCTCGTCGGAAATCTGGGCATTGGAATAGACGTTCTGCACGTCGTCCAGGTCTTCGAGCATGTCGATCAACTTGAGCACCTTTTCGGCACCGTCCTGGTCGAGCTCGGCGCTGGTGGTCGGTTGCATGACGATTTCCGCGTCAGCGGCCTTGAAGCCAGCCTCTTCCAGGGCGTTACGCACGGCATAGAAGCTGTTGAACGAAGTGAATACGTCGAACGAGCCATCGTCGTTGGCCACCACGTCGTCGGCATCGGCCTCCATAGCCGCTTCCATCAACGCGTCCTCTTCCACGCCCGGGGCAAAGCTGATCTGGCCTTTGCGCTCGAACAGGTAAGCCACCGAGCCGTCAGTACCCAGGTTGCCGCCACACTTGGTGAAGGCATGACGCACGGCGGCAGCGGTACGGTTGCGGTTGTCGGTCATGGCTTCGACCATGATCGCCACGCCACCCGGGCCGTAACCCTCGTAGCTGAGCTCTTCGACGTTGTCGCTTTCGTTGGTGCCGGCACCACGGGCCACGGCGCGATCGATGATGTCGCGGCTCATGTTGGCGCCCAGGGCCTTGTCCAACGCCAGGCGCAGGCGCGGGTTGGATGCCGGATCAGGGCCACCCTGCTTGGCAGCGACCGTCAGTTCACGGATCCACTTGGTGAAGACCTTGCCTCTTTTGGCATCCTGGCGCTCTTTGCGGTGCTTGATGTTCGCCCACTTGGAATGACCAGCCATAACGACTCCGAATCCTTTGAATCACAAACAGCCCCGCCCCATGACGGGGCGGGACGGGAAAATACCTGCGTCGAAACGCAAAGGCGCATCCATGTGGATGCGCCCGGGGACTGCTTACTCGACCTTGGTCTGTTCGCGCAGTCGGATGTGCAGTTCGCGCAGGGCCTTGGCGTCGACCAGGCCGGGGGCCTGGGTCATGACGCATGCGGCGCTCTGGGTTTTCGGGAACGCGATCACTTCACGGATCGACTGGGCGCCGGTCATCAGCATGACCAGACGGTCCAGACCGAACGCCAGGCCACCGTGAGGCGGCGCCCCGAACTTCAGAGCGTCGAGCAGGAAGCCAAACTTCTCTTCCTGCTCTTCTGCCCCGATACCCAACAGGCGGAATACCGCCTGTTGCATCTCTTTACGGTGGATACGGATCGAACCGCCACCCAGCTCGGTACCATTCAGAACCATGTCGTAGGCACGGGACAGGGCGGTGGCCGGGCTGGCCTCGAGCTCTTCCGGGGTGCACTTCGGCGCGGTGAACGGGTGGTGCAGAGCAGTGAAGCTGCCGTCTTCGTTCTCTTCGAACATCGGGAAGTCGACGACCCACATCGGCGCCCACTCGCAGGTCAGCAGCTCGAAGTCGTGACCCAGGCGAATACGCAGCGCGCCCAGGGCTTCGCTGACCACCTTGAACTTGTCGGCACCGAAGAACACGATGTCACCGTCTACGGCGCCAACGCGATCGAGGATGTTGTTGAGGTTGGCCTCAGGGATGTTCTTGACGATCGGCGACTGCAGGCCTTCGACGCCCTTGGCGCGCTCGTTGACCTTGATGTAGGCCAGACCCTTGGCACCGTAGATACCGACGAACTTGGTGTACTCGTCGATTTTGCTGCGCGGCATGCTGGCGCCGCCTGGCAGACGCAGGGCAGTAACGCGGCACTTCGGATCGTTGGCCGGGCCGGCGAACACTTTGAAGTCGACATCCTTCAACTGGTCGGCAACGTCGACCAGTTCCAGCGGAATACGCAGGTCTGGCTTGTCGGAGCCGTAGCGGCGCATGGCCTCTTCGAAGGTCATGTGCGGGAACTCACCGAATTCCAGGTCGAGCACTTCCTTGAACAGCTTGCGGATCATGCTTTCGGTCAGGCCCATGATCTCGCTTTCATCGAGGAAACTGGTCTCGATGTCGATCTGGGTGAATTCCGGCTGGCGATCGGCACGCAGGTCTTCGTCACGGAAGCACTTGGCGATCTGGTAGTAGCGGTCGAAGCCGGCGACCATCAGCAACTGCTTGAACAGCTGGGGCGACTGCGGCAGGGCGAAGAAGCTACCGGCATGGGTACGGCTTGGCACCAGGTAGTCGCGCGCGCCTTCCGGAGTGGCACGGGTGAGGATCGGCGTTTCGACATCGAGGAAGCCGTTGTCGTCCATGAAGCGACGGATGCTGCTGGTGATGCGCGAACGCAGGCGCAGCTTTTCAGCCATTTCCGGGCGACGCAGGTCGATGAAGCGGTAGCGCAGGCGGGTTTCCTCGCCGACGTCGGAGTACTCGTTCAGCGGGAACGGCGGGGTTTCCGCCTCGTTGAGCACAGTCAGCTGGTAGCCGAGGATCTCGATGGCACCGGAGGCCATGTTGGCATTCACCGCACCTTCAGGGCGCTTGCGGACCTTGCCGGTGATCTGTACGACATATTCGCTGCGCACGCGGTCTGCGGCGGCGAAGGTTTCGGCGCGATCCGGGTCAAACACGACCTGGGCCATGCCTTCGCGGTCACGGATGTCGAGGAAGATCACCCCGCCGTGGTCGCGGCGACGATGGACCCAGCCGCAAAGGGTGACTTCCTGGCCGTCCAGGCTCTCGTTCAGTTGGCCGCAATAATGGCTGCGCATCATGATGGTGGTTTCGCTTCTCGTGATTCGTGTATTCGGTGGAGGCCTTGGCCGCCCGGAGGGCTAATACTGCAAGACCCGGTCACAGCATTCAACTCAGTCGGCCTTGTCGCCGCCTGCCAGATTCTTTTTCGCCCCGGTCTTGAAGTCGGTTTCGTACCAACCGTTACCGCTCAGGCGAAAGCCTGGCACCGACAGCAGCTTTTTCAGTGCCGGTGCCTGACAGGCCGGACAATCGATCAGCGGCGCGGCGCTGATCTTCTGCAGCACTTCCATGCGGTGCTCGCAGGACGCACATTGATAGTCATAAAGGGGCATGGGTGTCTCTCGTCAACCATAACGCTGGCTGCCGGGGCAGCAAAAAGCGGGATTATATATGGTTAGCAAGCACTGCGCAGCCCGCCAGGCGATCAGCGCGCACTTGGCGAGTCCTGCAGCCACGCCACGCAGATTACCCGGATCAGCCCGCTGAAGTTGCGCACACCGCCCTGGCGCAGGTGCACTTCACGGTCCACGTAGGACAACACGGCACTGACCGAACAACGGTTGGCGGCGGCGATGCGTTCCAGGATATCCCAGTAGACAGCCTCCAGGCGCAGACAGGTAGAAAAGCCGTTGAGCCGCACGGAACGTGACACCGGCTGCGTCTGCAACATGTCGAAGTCCGCCTTGAACGGGTCAATGCACTGTTTTCCTGGCCAACTGCCCTGGCCAACCATACGCTTGCTCGCTTGCATCATGCGCCACACCTCCTCGTCACAGGTACCAGGTGGCCTATGAAGCGCTGACGGGCGAGCTTAAAGCAGCGGCAAAGTCTTCCTGCACAACATGAGAAACCCGGCCGGACATACCGACCGGGGCTGTTTGCTCGATAAGCCTCAGTTGCCGTCGAGCAGTACCCGCAGCATCCAGGCAGTTTTCTCGTGCACCTGCATACGCTGCGTCAGCAGATCTGCGGTCGGCTCGTCACTGACCTTGTCCACCACAGGGAAAATGCTGCGCGCAGTGCGCACCACGGCCTCCTGCCCCTGAACCAACTGGCGGATCATCTCGTCTGCC
This sequence comes from Pseudomonas sp. VEM90, assembly GCF_054611535.1. Taxonomy (NCBI): domain Bacteria; kingdom Pseudomonadati; phylum Pseudomonadota; class Gammaproteobacteria; order Pseudomonadales; family Pseudomonadaceae; genus Pseudomonas; species Pseudomonas sp. VEM90. Next base: position 159,101 of record NZ_JBTRAR010000005.1, read on the forward strand.
GGGGGGACACCTTCCTCCTCCTTGATCGACGAGTGCCGTGCATAGAATGCATACGAACCCGGTGCCGGGAAGCCCAGGGCACGGATGCGCTCGGCGATCGAGTCGACTGCCAGCGCCAGTTCGTTGTACTGCTCTTCGAACATCAGGTGCAGGGTGCGGAACGACGGGCCGGTGACGTTCCAGTGAAAGTTATGGGTTTTCAGATACAGCACGTAGGTATCCGACAACAGGCGGGACAACCCATCGACGATGGACTTGCGATCTTCTTCACTGATACCGATATCGATTGCCATGAAGCTCCCCTTTCCATAAGGCTTGAGACTCAAGCGGACTCCGACCACTGTAGCAACACTTGGCGCATGCAGCATGTGACATGGCGCAACACATCGCCCGCTGGGCGGCCTGCGGTTTGAGTAGGCTGCGGCTTTACTGTTAAATAGGCACTGTGCCACCCGTGCGGACTGTCATTGCCGGGTGCATAGGCTGGCCTGCAACGTGTTCGCGCCCTATACCTCATGCGCACCGTGCTGCCAGCTCTTCCTGTGATCGGCCTTATCAACAGTGAGCCAACCCCATGTTCAAGATCGTCCATCTGGTGACGGGCGTGGCAGCTTTGCTGCTATCGCTCATACCCAGCCTGAAAACCGATGCGACACCCTTCCTGCAACAACCCGAAGCGGTCTACCTGGCCCTGCTCGGCCTGCTCAACCTGGTGCTGGCGCCGGTGGTGCCACTGTATCATCGCGGCGCGCGGCAACAACTGCAGCACCTGGCCTGCGCCCTGCTGGTGGTTGCCGTCGTGCTACAGACCCTGACACTCCTGGCCCGCCCGGAAATGGGCAACCTGGCAGCCCTGGTCTGTGCGGCGCTGGCCGTGGCCATGCATCTGGCCGTGGGCTTTGCTCGCAGCCCGCGCAAGGCGCGCAGCAGTCAACACGTGACACAGGACGCCGGCAACCGTGATACCGGCACCGTCAAATGGTTCAACACATCGAAAGGCTTTGGTTTCATTTCCCGCGACTCGGGTGATGACATCTTCGTGCACTTTCGGGCCATCCGCGGTGAGGGCCACCGCATCCTGGTCGAAGGCCAGCGCGTGGAGTTTTCGGTGATGCACCGCGACAAGGGCCTGCAGGCCGAAGACGTGGTTGCGGTAACCCGCCGCTGACCAACGGCTGACCGGCTGACGTTATCAACGGCAAGCCAGGCTCCACAAGGTCCGCGCTGCTCCTGAGGGCAGCATCATACCTGTGGTGGCTGGTTTGCCGGCGATAGCAGCCTGGAAGCACTCAATAATGGGGAGGCGGCGCCTCTTCCCCTTCACTGCCATACTGACCAACCATCTCTTCATGACGCTTGATCAGCTCGGCCATCTGCAATTGCAGACGCTCGATCACCCGCGCTTGCTCCACCACCACGTCATTCAGCGCCTGGATAGCGTCATCCTGAAACGCCTGACGGGTTTCCAGTTCGACCATACGCATTTCCAGTGTCATCTCAGGCCTCTTGGTAACCAGCAAGTTGCAGCCCGCGCAGGCGCTGGCGAACAGCTTGCAGTTGATCATCGGTGTAGCTTACAGGTGCACACTTGCCCCATACCGGAGCCGGCCACGCAGCGTCGTCGCGCTGGCGCACGATCACATGCATGTGCAACTGGCTGACCACGTTGCCCAAGGTAGCCACGTTCATCTTGTCGGCTGCGTAGCTGGCCTTCAGCGCTTCTGCCAACAGGGTGGTTTCCTGCCACAACTGCTGTTGCTCTGCCGCATCCAGCTCGAAAAGCTCACTGATACCAGCGCGCTTGGGCACCAGAATGAACCATGGGTAATTGGCATCCTTGCTCAGCAGCAGCTGGCAAAGCGGAAACTCCCCCAGCACCAACGAATCCTGCTGCAAACGCGAATCGAGGACGAACACGGCATATCTCCTTCAGGTAATACCATCCCGCGTCAGGCGGAAAACAGGCCAGCAAGGATACCTTGCACACTCCCGGTAACACAGCGCTACTTTTCGCACCAAAATGAGGCCGCCTGCCCGCCCTCCCCACACCCGCCACCCCACAAACGACGCCGGATGAACAAGTTACGGTAACACCCTGACTCTAAAGGCAGCTTTTTAAATTCTAATGATTCTCGATCGCAAAAGTCACGCGAACAGCCTTCGTCCCGCATTTACGGGACTTTCCGACCCTCGGTAGCAGGTTTTGTGAAAATTTCATGAACTGTTGCGAATTTTGAGCACGCTTGTTGCATTCCCTTCACGCCAAGTCGGCACGACATCTGCAGTAGCAGGTGTACGCGACAAATAACAACAGCGACATGGGTTACCAGGGAGTTTCCTCAACCGGAATCGGCAGTTACAGATTCGTTACGGTGACAGGAACAGCGCTGAGGTTATACGGCCCCTGAACCGGGGCGTGATTTGCGACATGGAAATACTTAAAAGCGACACGGTGAAAAAGTTCCGCAAAGAGTGCTTATAGCCATATCGCCAACAACAGTCTGCGTGCTATACATTTTCGCCGACATAACAAGAAAGAGCTGCCCCATATAACTAAAAGACTTGGACGCAGCGGTACTCTTCCTAAAAACCAAAGGAGCAAATCACGATGCGCGTGATGAAGTGGAGCATGATCGCCCTGGCCGTTGCGGCAGGGACCTCGCAGTTGGCAATGGCCTCGGCACAGGACGAGTCCAAAGGTTTCATCGAAGACAGCAAGCTGAACGTCAAGACCCGCATGCTGTATTTCAGCCGTGACTTCCGTAACAACGCGCCTGGCTCCCAGAGCCGCGTTGAAGAAACCGGCCTTGGCTTCCTCGGCACCTTCGAATCGGGCTTCACCCAAGGCACCGTAGGCTTCGGTATCGACGCCATCGGCATGCTGGGCCTCAAGCTGGACAGCGGTAAAGGCCGCGCCGGCACCGGCCTGTTCCCGACAGGTGCCGACGGCCGTTCGCAAGACGACTACTCCGAAGGCGGCGGCGCAGTGAAAATGCGCATTTCCAACACCGTGCTCAAGTTCGGCGACCAGTTCACCGCCCTGCCAGTACTGGCTACCGACGACAGCCGACTGCTGCCGGAAGTGGCTGAAGGCGGCCTGATCACCAGCAACGAAATCGATGGCCTGACCCTGCATGCCGGTCACTTCACCGCGCTCAACGCCCAGGCTCAGACCTATCACGACAGCCTGAACCTGACTGAAGCCAACGTCTTTGGTGGCACCTACGCCATTACCGACAGCCTCAGCACCAGCGTCTACTACTCGCGTGTCGAAGATCACTTCCGCAAGTGGTACGGCAACATCAACTGGGCGCTGCCGATCAGCGACAAGCAAGGCCTGGTGTTCGACTTCAACATCTATGACACCAAGTCGATTGGCAACAACCTGACCGGCGCCTACGTCAGCAAGTCCGACGGCACCAATGAGCTGGACAACATCGCAGCCAGCCTGTCGGGCGCCTACAACATTGGCGCCCACACCTTCACCCTGGCCTACCAGAAAGTCAGCGGCGACGGTGATTACGCGTACGGCGTGGACGGTGGCGGTACCGTCTTCCTGGCCAACTCCGTTGCCCGTTCCGACTTCAACGCCGAAGACGAAAAATCCTGGCAAGCGCGCTACGACCTGAACTTCGCCGAGTTCGGTGTACCTGGCCTGACCTTCATGACCCGTTACGTTCGCGGTTCCGGTGCCACCACCCGCACCACCGACAGCGGCAAGGAATGGGAACGCGACATCGACGTCAAGTACGTGATGCAGAGCGGCCCGGCCAAGGACCTGAGCTTCCGCGTGCGTCAGGCCACCTACCGCTCCAGCGACGGTGTGTACTACGGCTCCTCGTCGATCGACGAACTGCGCCTGATCGTGGAGTACCCGCTGAGCATCCTGTAAGCCTGGCTTGCACTGCCCCGCACCTGAAAAAGCCCGGCAATCACGCCGGGCTTTTTCTTGGCTGACAAGTGTCACGCCCTGGGGCATCCTGTACGCCTTCGTTTCCCCCCCGTACAATGCGGGGCTATTTCAACGTCTTAGGCAATCGACACGGCTAACCATGCGCACCAGTCAATATTTGCTCGCCACCCAGAAAGAAACCCCTGCCGACGCAGTGGTCATCAGCCATCAGCTCATGCTGCGTGCCGGCATGATCCGCAAACTGGCCTCCGGCCTGTACACCTGGCTGCCGATGGGCTTGCGGGTAATGCGCAAGGTCGAAGCCGTGGTGCGTGAGGAAATGAACGCCGCCGGCGCCCTGGAAGTGCTGATGCCGAGCATCCAGCCCGCCGAACTGTGGCAGGAATCCGGTCGCTGGGAGCAATACGGCCCTGAGCTGCTGCGCGTGAAAGACCGCCACCAGCGCGATTTCTGCGTCGGCCCAACCCACGAAGAAGTGATCACCGACCTGGCCCGTAACGAGCTGTCCAGCTATAAACAGCTGCCGCTCAACATGTACCAGATCCAGACCAAGTTCCGTGACGAGATCCGCCCGCGCTTCGGCCTGATGCGTGGCCGCGAGTTCATCATGAAGGACGCCTACTCGTTCCATGCCGACCAGGCTTCCCTGCAGGAAACCTACGATCGCATGCACCAGGCGTACAGCAATGTGTTCACCCGCCTGGGCCTGGACTTCCGCCCTGTGCAGGCCGACACCGGCTCGATCGGTGGCAGCTACTCGCACGAGTTTCACGTACTGGCCGAGTCCGGCGAAGATGACGTGATCTTCAGCGATAGTTCCGACTATGCCGCCAACATCGAGAAAGCCGAGGCCATCCCGCGTGAAACCGTGCGTCCAGCACCTACCGAGGAGCTGCGCCTGGTCGATACCCCGAACGCCAAGACCATCGCCCAGCTGGTGGAGAACCACGGCCTGCCGATCGAAAAGACCGTCAAGACCCTGATCGTGCGCGGCGCCGAAGAGGGCAAGCTGATTGCCCTGATCGTCCGTGGCGACCACGAACTGAACGAAATCAAGGCCACCAAGCTGGAACAGGTTGCCGACCCGCTGGTCATGGCCACCGAAGCCGAGCTGCGCAATGCCATTGGCGCCGGTGCCGGCTCGCTCGGCCCGCTCAACCTGCCACTGGAAATCATCATCGACCGCTCGGTTGCCCTGATGAGCGACTTCGGCATTGGCGCCAACATCGACGACAAGCACTACTTCGGCGTCAACTGGGAGCGCGATCTGCCGGTTCCACAAGTCGCCGACCTGCGTAACGTGGTCGAGGGCGACCCAAGCCCGGACGGCCAAGGCACTCTGGTTATCAAACGCGGCATCGAAGTGGGCCACATCTTCCAGCTGGGCACCAAGTACAGCGAGGCACTGAAGTGCCAGGTGCTGGGCGAGAACGGCAAGCCGGTCGTACTGTCGATGGGTTGCTATGGCATTGGCGTGTCCCGCGTGGTTGCTGCTGCCATCGAGCAGAGCTATGACGACAAAGGCATCATCTGGAACGACGCCCTGGCTCCGTTCCAGATTGCCCTGGTACCGCTGCGCTACGAAACCGACGTGGTCCGCGACGCAACCGACAAGCTGTATGCCGAACTGACTGCCGCCGGCTATGAAGTGCTGCTGGACGACCGCGACAAGAAGACCAGCCCAGGCATCAAGTTTGCCGACATGGAGCTGATCGGCATCCCACACCGCATCGTCGTCAGCGATCGCGGCCTGGCCGAAGGCAACCTGGAGTACAAGCACCGCACCGAGCAGGACGCCCAGACGTTGCCGCTCAATGAAGTGCTGACCTTCCTGCAGGCCCGCGTTCGCCGCTGACAACCAATGCACGAGTGATCATGTTCAAGCGAAGTACCTTTACCCTGGGGAGTGCCGCACTGTGCGGCACCCTGCTCGTCAGCGGCTGCGCCAACCAGATGTCCCAGCGCAGCGACCATGAGGAGCGCGTCGAGCGCAAACTGCTCGAGCACACCCTGCAGATCGATGTCGGCGAGCCGAAGGTGATGGAGCTTCCGCAGCGACGTGTGCGCGTGCACGAGCAAAAGCGCTTCGAAGTCACCGAATTCGAAGTGACCCGTCGCTATGACCGCTACACGCCTTACCAGCCCTGGCGGGAGATCTACGAGATCCCGCTGGGTGCAGTGGCCGTGGTGGCGGGCGTCGGCGCCAATGTGGTCAACGTCTTCGCCCTGGGCAACCTGCCGCAAAGCATCACGCACGACTGGCTCAGTTATGGCGTGGATGGGCTCAACCCGTTCATGAACGTGCCATCCAACGGTCGCGCCCAGCAGAACCTGGCCGGGATCAGCGAAGTGCAAAAAGGCAAGCGCGAGGAATTCACCAGCCTGCCCTGGAGCGAGCGCCTGGTGGAGGTCAAGGCCGGCAAGATGACCCACGAGCTGACCACCGACCGTAACGGCGTGCTGCGCCTGAACCTGCTCGACAGCCCGTTCTCCGAGCAGAACCTCAACCACGTCGGTACCTTGCACCTGCAGGTACATGACGAGGACAATGCGGTACGAGGCGATGCCAGCCTGCTGGTCAGCGCCACCCTGCGCAACAAGCTGCTTGAGGCCCATGAACTGATCTTCGATGACCTCGAAGATGATGAAGTCGGCCAGTGGGTGCACCGGGTCAAGCGCTTGTCCGAGCTGGGCCTTGAAGAGGAAGCCAGTGAAATGGAACAGAGCCTGATCGAGCTGACCCGCAATGATCCGGAACTGCAGCAGGAGTTCTTGCAGTCGCTGACCAAGGCCACTGGCCGGTTGGTGGCCGATCCGGGCGTGCATTAACAGAAGGGGCTGCATTGCAGCCCCTTTCATTTATTAGGCGGGAACAGCTCCAGCTGTTCATGCGCACCCCGCAAGTCACGCAATCGCACCCCTACCCCTAGCAAGCGTACCGGCTTGCCACCACGGGCGAACGCCTGCCCCAGCAACTGCCGATAACTCTCCAGGTCCCGGCCCGCCCCCGCCTGCTCCATGGTGGTTTGGCTGAAGTCATGGAACTTGACCTTGACGAATGGTTTGTCTGGCCGGTAGCTGCTGTCCATGCGGGCGATGCGTTCGTTCAGACTGTCCAGCAGCTCTGGCAGCCGCGCCAGGCAAGTGGCCAGGTCTGGCAGGTCGGCGTCGTAGGTGTTTTCCACACTCACCGACTGGCGTCGGCTGTCGTTATGCACCGCACGCTCATCGATCCCCCGCGCCAGCCCCCACAACCGCTCGCCAAAACTGCCGAACTCGCGCACCAACGCCAGCCGTGACCACTCACGCAAATGCAGGCAGGTTTCGATGCCCAGCCGCGTCAGTTTGTCGGCCGTCACCTTGCCCACCCCATGCAACCTGGCCACTGGCAAGGCGGCAACGAACGCTTCCACTTCATTAGGGGTAATCACGAACAGTCCATTGGGTTTGCGCCAGTCACTGGCGATCTTGGCCAGAAACTTGTTAGGCGCCACACCAGCCGACACGGTGATATGCAGGGTACGGGCAACCCGCCGGCGAATGTCCTCGGCGATGCGCGTGGCGCTGCCCGAGTACCACTGGCTTTCGCTTACATCCAGATAGGCTTCGTCCAGCGACAAAGGCTCGATGAGCTCCGTGTAGTCGCGAAAGATCGTGTGGATTTCCCGTGAGGCCTCACGGTAGGCCTCGAAGCGCGGCTTGACGATCAACAGATCGGGGCAGAGCTTCAGCGCATGCCGTGACGACATGGCCGAGCGCACTCCATAGGCACGCGCTTCATAGTTGCAGGTGGCGATTACCCCGCGGTGGTCGGGCGAGCCCCCCACCGCCATGGGCCGGCCGGCCAGGCGCGGGTCGTCACGCATCTCGATCGCAGCGTAAAAACAATCGCAGTCGACGTGAATGATCTTGCGCAAGGACATGGACGACCGTCAGCACTGTAAATTCATACAGATAGTATCGCATGCGCCCTGCTCTGAAACAGCTCACCGGCCTGACTACACGATAATCGGCCTGAAAGCCCCGCCGTGCCTGAGCTGGATACTGTTATCAAGCGCTAAGGGTTTGAACAAAAAAGGTTTTTCCAAAACAATTGCTTGACATCGGAGCGCAAATCCGTAGAATTCGATCTCACAGGCGCGGGATGGAGCAGCCTGGTAGCTCGTCGGGCTCATAACCCGAAGGTCGTCGGTTCAAATCCGGCTCCCGCAACCAGATTCGAGAAAAGGCCACTGTTAACGCAGTGGCCTTTTTCTTTGCCCGCAGAAAAGCTTTTTCGAAAAAGCTCGAGAAATCAATGCCTAGCGCTTGACATATAAACCGTACGCTGTAGAATTCGCCCCACTGACGCGGGATGGAGCAGCCTGGTAGCTCGTCGGGCTCATAACCCGAAGGTCGTCGGTTCAAATCCGGCTCCCGCAACCAGATTCAAGAAAAGGCCACTGTTAACACAGTGGCCTTTTTCTTTGCCTGTTGGTTAGCGTTTTCGAAAAAACATCGACAAATCAAAGCCTAGCGCTTGACATACAACCTACACACTGTAGAATCCGCCCCACTGACGCGGGATGGAGCAGCCTGGTAGCTCGTCGGGCTCATAACCCGAAGGTCGTCGGTTCAAATCCGGCTCCCGCAACCATATTCGTCAGAACAAACCCCGCCTGTGTAAGCAGCGCGGGGTTTGTTGCTTTTTACCCTCCTGACTTTTGCCACCTCGATTTTCCCTTCCCTCATGCCACTCCGCAGGCTTGAGATGTCGCGCCCTGGATGAACTATCTTTAACCCTGCCAAGCCGCTGCAAACGCCTGAGGCCGGAGTACCATTGGATACGTTTTCCTAAGGGACTTTCACTTGGCCGCACCTTTCCCTCACCTCGCGCTGCATGCCCGGGGCAACTCATGACTTCGCACAATCCCGAACCTGCGGTGCCACTCGCTACGGCACTACCCGGTGCTGTGCAGCGTCTGCCCTTACTCGAACGCCTGAGTCGCTACCGCCAGCCCATAGGCCTGATGGTGACCCTGTTATTGTTCACGATGGCCTTGATTGCCTGCCGCCACCTGCTGAACGAGCTAGACATCTATGCCTTGCACGATGCCATGCTCAGCGTGCCGACCCAGTCATTGCTGGGCGCCTTGCTGGCAACGGGGGTCGGCTTTGTGATCCTGCTGGGCTACGAGTGGTCGGCCAGCCGCTATGCCGGCGTGAAGCTGCCAGCACGCAGCTTGGTACTGGGCGGCTTCAGCGCCTTTGCCATCGGCAACGCCATCGGCCTGTCGATGCTCTCTGGCGGCTCGGTTCGCTATCGCCTGTACGCACGCCTGGGGCTGGGTGCTGGCGAAGTCGCACGCATGACTGTGTTTGCCAGCCTGTCACTGGGCTGCGCGCTGCCGCCCCTGGCCGCCCTGGCGACATTGAGCAACCTGCCGGCGGCCTCGACAGCACTCGGGTTGGCGCCCGGCCTGCTGGCAGCTGTCGCCAGCGCCGTGCTGGTGCTGTCTGCCTTGCTGGTCATTGGCTTGTACCACCGACGCCTGGCCGAGCAACCGTTGTCCGATAACCTGCTCGTTCAACTGGGCCGGCGCACACTTCGCCTGCCCAATGCGCGCCTGGCGGCCCTGCAACTGCTCATTACCGCGCTGGATGTAGGGGCGGCTGCCACCGTGCTCTACCTGTTGCTGCCAGAAGCCCCTCCTTTCGGCGCATTCGTACTGGTATACCTGCTGGCCTTGGCTGCGGGCGTGCTCAGCCACGTACCGGGCGGCGTCGGGGTATTCGAAGCGATCCTGCTGGCGGCCTTTGCCGACCAACTCGGTGCCGCACCGCTGGCCGCTGCCTTGCTGCTGTACCGGCTGATCTATGTGGTATTGCCACTGCTGCTGGCCTGCGTGTTGCTGCTGGCCAATGAAGCCCGGCGCCTGCTGTTTGCACAACAGGCCATCAAGGCCGCTTCGGGTCTGGCCGCACCGGTCCTGTCTATTCTGGTGTTCCTGTCCGGCATGGTGCTGCTGTTTTCCGGTGCCACGCCCGAGATAGACACGCGCCTGGAGCACATGGGCTTCCTGGTGCCACACCGGCTGATCGATGCCTCTCATTTCGGCGCCAGCCTGATCGGTGTGCTATGCCTGCTGCTGGCCCAAGGCCTGCGTCGGCGCCTGTCCGCCGCCTGGCTACTGACCACCGTGCTGTTGCTGGTCGGCGCCCTGCTGTCGCTGTTGAAGGGTTTTGACTGGGAAGAGGCTTGCCTGCTGACCTTTACCGCCGCCCTGCTCGCTCTGTTCCGCCGCTCGTTCTATCGCCCCAGCCGCCTGCTGGAGCTACCCTTCTCGCCGGTGTTCCTGGTGGCCAGCGCCTGTGCAGTAGGCGCATCGGTGTGGCTGCTGCTGTTCGCTTACCAGGATGTCCCTTACAGCCATCAGCTATGGTGGCAGTTCACCCTGGATGCCGACGCACCACGGGGCCTGCGCGCTGCCATGGGCAGTGCCTTGCTGCTGGCTGCCGTGGCTCTGACGTGGCTGCTGCGCACAGCGCCGCCGGTGATCCACCTGCCCGATGAAGAAGAGCTGCAACGCGCCAACCGTATCCTGCAGGCCTCCGACCAGCCAGACGGTGGCTTGGCGCTGACTGGCGACAAGGCGTTGCTGTTCCACCCGCGTGATAACGCGTTCCTCATGTACGCCCGGCGCGGCCGCAGCCTGGTGGCGCTGTACGACCCGATAGGCCCAGCCCAGGAGCGTGCCGAAATGATCTGGCAGTTCCGCGACCTGTGCGACCTGCACCACGCACGGCCAGTGTTCTACCAGGTGCGCGCGGAGAACCTGCCGTTCTACATGGACATCGGCCTGACCGCATTGAAGCTGGGTGAAGAAGCCCGGGTCGACTTGCGCCGCTTCGACCTTGAAGCCAAAGGCAAGGAGATGAAAGACCTGCGCTACACCTGGAACCGCGGCGGACGCGATGGCCTGAGCCTGGAGATCCATGAGCCCGGTCACGCCCCGCTGGCTGAGCTGAAGGAAATTTCCGATGCCTGGCTCGGCGGCAAGAGCGTGCGCGAGAAAGGCTTCTCGCTGGGACGCTTCAGCCCGGACTACCTGCAGCACTTCCGCATAGCCCTGATTCGCTTCCAGGGCCGCCCGGTAGCTTTCGCCAACTTGCTGGAGACCCATGGAAACGAGCTGGCCAGCCTCGACCTGATGCGTGCGCACCCCGAAGCGCCAAAGCTGACCATGGAGTTCATGATGATCGGCTTGATCCTGCACTACAAAAGCCATGACTACGGGCGTTTCAGCCTGGGCATGGTGCCGCTTTCCGGCCTGCAACCAAGGCGTGGCGCCCCCTTGACCCAGCGCTTGGGTTCGCTGGTGTTCCGCCGTGGTGAACAGCTTTACAACTTCCAGGGGCTTCGACGCTTCAAGGACAAGTTCCAGCCGGACTGGGAACCCCGCTACATGGCCGTGCCAGCCGGGCTCGACCCGCTGGTGGCGCTGGCCGACACCGCCGCCCTGATTGCAGGCGGCCTGACTGGATTGGTGAAACGCTGATGACCCGACGCTTTTGGCTGTACCTGCTGGTTCCCCTGTTGCTGGCTGCCTTGGGTGGCGCGCTGGCCTTCTGGCTGTGGACGCGCCCGGCCCCCGAGGCACGCCTGGAACAAATGAGCATCAATGACACCAGCATCACCCTTGTTACCCCTGGCGTGCCCCCCAAGGTCCGGGTGGCCATCGGTGTGCCACAGGACCAGGCACTGACGGGCAAGCAACTGCTCGACCTGAGCCAGGCCGGTGAAGCCCAGCTGGTGCAGGTGACTCTGCCCCCTAATGATTGCAGCAAGCAGCAACAGGCCATGGACCAGGCGCTGGCCCAACTGCAGGAAAAACCAACCTTGGTCGCCGGTATCGGCCCCGGTGCCGCTCAGGCCTGGCGTTGGCTGGCAAGCCAGAACGATGACCAGGCGCGGGCCATTTCCGTGGGCTTCACCCTCGAACAGGCTGGCTGCCGGGCACCGCTGCCCAAGTCGGCGGCCCATGGCCACTGGAACGTCGCCTGGAACGACAACCCGGATGACGCCAGCGCCGCCTTCGTGCGCGACCAGGCCAACGCCGAAACCAGCATCAGCGACTACGACATCCACTTGCCACAAGTGCTCAAGGCGCAACTCACCCAAGCCCTGGTCGGCCATGACGGTAACGCACTGGCCATGCCGGTGGTCGAGGTGCCGGCCGGGCAAACGACAGACACGGTCACCTTGTTCCTTTCTGGTGATGGCGGCTGGCGCGACCTGGACCGCGACGTGGCCGGGGAAATGGCCAAGCTGGGTTACCCGGTGGTAGGCATCGACACGCTACGCTACTACTGGCAGCACAAGACCCCGGAACAAAGCGCCGCCGACCTTTCCGAGCTGATGCATCACTACCGGCAGAAGTGGGGTACCAAGCGCTTCGTATTGACCGGCTATTCGTTCGGCGCCGATGTGCTGCCGGCGATCTACAACCGCCTGCCGGCCGAGGACCAACAGCGTATCGACGCGGTGATGCTGTTAGCCTTCGCGCGCAGTGGCAGCTTCGAGATCGAGGTCGAGGGTTGGCTGGGCAAGGAAGGCCAGGAAGCCCCAACCGGGCCGGAAATGGCCAAGCTGCCAACGTCCAAGGTCGTCTGCGTGTATGGCGTAGAGGAAACCGACGAGAGCGGTTGCACGGAAAACACAGCAGTCGGTGAGCGCCTGAAACTGCCTGGCGGGCATCACTTCGACGAGAACTACCCGGCACTCGCCAAGCGGTTGATTGGCGAGATCGAGACGCGCCAGGGCAAGTCCCGCGTAACTGAGCAGAATTGACAAGCATCAGGGCCGCCCTGCGGCCCTGACAGTGCTGTATGAACCACTCAGATCTCGACCTGCGTTCCCAGCTCGATCACCCGGTTCAACGGCAGGTTGAAGAAGCGCAGGTTGCCGTTGGCATTCTTCAGCAAGAACGCGAACAGGTTGCCCCGCCAGCGCGACATCCCCTCCAGCCGTGACGCGATCACCGTCTCGCGGCTAAGGAAGTAGGTGGTGCGCATCGGCGTGAAGTCCAGGCCTTCCAGATGGCACAGCTTCAACGCGGCAGGCACGTCCGGCTCATCCATGAACCCAAAGTGCAGCAACACACGGAAGAATCCGTCGCCATAGGCTTCCACCTCGAAACGCTCATGTTCCGGCACCCGGGGCCGGTCTTCGCTGACCACAGTCAGCAGCACCACCTGGCTGTGCAGCACCTGGTTGTGCAACATGTTGTGCAGCAGCGCATGCGGCACGGCATCGGAGCGTGCAGTCAGAAACACTGCCGTACCCTCGACCCGGTGCGGTGGCTGAATACGGATGCTGCTGATGAACAATGGCAATGGCAGCGCACCTTCATCGATGCGCTCGACCAGAATCTGCTTGCCGCGCTTCCAGGTGCTCATCAGCAGGAACAGCACACCGCCGGCCAACACCGGGAAGGCACCACCCTGGGCGATTTTCGGCACGTTGGCGGCGAAAAACAGCCCGTCGACAAACAGGAAGCCGACCAGAATCGGCACTGCGAGCAGCGGCGGCCACTTCCACAGCAGCAGCATCACCGCGGATACCAGAATGGTGGTCATCAGCATGGTACCGGTGACCGCAACCCCATAGGCAGCCGCCAGAGCGCCCGACGAGCCGAAGCCGATGACCAACAGCACCACGCCCACCATCAGCGTCCAGTTCACCGCACCAATGTAGATCTGCCCCTGCTCGTCGCTTGAGGTGTGCTGAATGTGCATACGTGGGATGTAGCCCAGCTGGATGGCTTGACGGGTCAGGGAGAAGGCCCCGGAAATCACCGCCTGCGAGGCGATAACCGTGGCCATGGTTGCCAGCCCGACCAAGGGCAGCAGCGCCCAGTCCGGCGCCAGCAGGTAGAACGGGTTGCGCGCGGCCTCCGGGTTTTGCAGCAGCAGTGCACCCTGGCCAAAATAGTTGAGCAGCAGCGCCGGTAGCACCAGGAGGAACCAGGCCCGGGCAATCGGCTTGCGGCCAAAGTGCCCCATGTCGGCGTACAGCGCCTCGGCACCGGTCAGCGCCAGCACGACCGCGCCGAGAATGGCCACGCCGATGCCTGGGTGCACCACGAAGAAGTTGACTGCCCAGCCCGGGTTGAACGCCTTGAGCACTTCCGGGCTCTGCGAGATGCCATGCACACCCAACGCGCCCAGCGCCACGAACCAGGTAACCATGATCGGACCAAACAGCTTGCCGATCTTCTCGGTGCCGTGCCGCTGCACCAGGAACAGTGCCACCAGCACCACCAGCGAAATTGGCACCACCCAATGGTCGATGCCGTCGAAGGCCAGGCCTACGCCCTCCACCGCCGACAGCACCGACACCGCCGGAGTGATCATACTGTCACCATAGAACAGCGAAGCGCCGATCAAGCCACAGATCACCATCAGCGTGCGCAGCCGCGGGTAGGCCGCCGTGGCCCGCCGCGCCAGTGCAGTCAGCGCCATGGTGCCGCCCTCACCCTGGTTATCAGCACGCAAGATGAACATCACGTACTTGAACGACACCACCCACAGCAGCGACCACAGGATCAGCGACAGGATCCCCAGCACGCCATCATGGTTGACCGAGACCCCATAGCCGCCGGTAAAGACTTCCTTGAGGGTATACAACGGGCTCGTGCCGATATCGCCATAAACTACCCCGACCGCCGCCACGAGCAGGCCCAACGACCGCGAAGCCCCCTGCCTCCCTGCGTGCTCGCCCTCAGCGTGACTGCTTGCCTGAACCATCGACCACTCCTGCAAACGGCCCTCACGGCCCTTGGTAATCACTTTGCCACCAGCCCCCCGGCGCAACGGCGCGAAGCATAGCGCAGCGTTCGTCGTATTTCTGCTGGTCAAGCGCCCTTGCGCTCGCTAGGATTGCGCACTTTTTGATCAAAGGCGCCAAAATCGCCCGTCAAGTTCGCCCCGATTCCGGCCGGGCGACCTGCATTCAATACCGAGGTCAGTCATGTCCACCACGCCCGCCCCCAAGGCAGGTTTCGGTTTGGAGGGCTTGGGTTGCCCTGATGACTCTCAATCTACACTTGAACGTTGATCCTACCTCTCCTATACCGCTCATCCCCTGATCAAGAAAAATCACACGCTGAGACAAGCGTCACCTTGTACAACGTAGATGAACCCCCTATCATCCAGCTACGCCATTGACGCACACAAGGGACTGCATGATCTTCATCGAGACCCCAGTATTCACCTCCGATCTCAAGGAGCATCTGGATGATGAAGAATACCGGGCTTTGCAGGCCTATCTGGCCGAGCATCCCGAAGCAGGTTCTCTCCTAGAGGAAACCGGCGGCCTCAGAAAAATCCGCTGGGCAGCCAAGGGCAAGGGCAAGAGTGGGGGTGTACGAGTGATCTACTACCACGTCACTGCAGCCCACCAGATCCGTATGATTCTGATCTATCGCAAGGGAATCGTGGATACCTTGGCGAGCAGTCAGAAAGCGCAGCTTCGCGCACTAAACAAAGGGTGGAAATAATGGATAAGAATCTCTTCGATCGTCTTGTGGAAAGCATGACTCAGATGGATGAGATCGATCGCGGTGAGCGTCAGCCCTCGCGTGAATTCCACGTAGACGCAGTTCAAGTCAAAAAGATTCGTCAAGCCACCGGCCTCTCACAGGCTGCGTTTGCCAAACGTATCGATGTCGCAGTAGGGACTTTACGGAATTGGGAACAGGGCCGTCGCGAGCCTGAAGGACCAGCTCGTGCCTTGCTTCGAGCGATTCATAACGATCCTGAGCATGTACTTGCGGCATTGAGCTAAGTACATAAAAGCCCACAGTAGCGCTTTTTAAGCACACAGCCCGACAGGAAACTCACCTTACCTCAGCGTGACCACTTGCCTGAACCATCGCCCCCTCCCGCAAACGGCCCTCACGGCCCTTGGTAATCACTTTGCCACCAGGCCCTTGAAGGCCCCCCGGCGCAACGGCGCGAAGCATAGCGCAGCGTTCGTCGTATTTCTGCTGGTCAAGCGCCCTTGCGCTCGCTAGAATTGCGCACTTTTTGATCAGAGGCGCCAAAAGCGCCCGTCAAGTTCGCCCCCGATTCCGGCCGGGCGACCTGCATTCAATACCGAGGTTAGTCATGTCCACCACGCCCGCCACCCCCAAGGTAGGTTTCGTAAGCCTGGGTTGCCCAAAAGCCTTGGTCGACTCTGAACGCATCCTGACCCAGCTGCGCATGGAAGGCTATGAAGTCGTGCCCACCTACGAGGACGCCGACGTGGTGGTGGTCAACACCTGCGGCTTCATCGACAGCGCCAAGGCCGAATCGCTGGAAGTGATCGGCGAAGCGATCAAGGAAAACGGCAAGGTCATCGTTACCGGCTGCATGGGCGTCGAGGAAGGCAACATCCGTGACGTGCATCCAAGCGTGCTGTCGGTCACCGGCCCACAGCAGTACGAGCAGGTAGTCAACGCGGTGCACGAAGTGGTGCCGCCGCGTCAGGACCACAACCCGCTGATCGACCTGGTGCCGCCACAGGGTGTCAAGCTGACCCCGCGCCACTATGCCTACCTGAAGATTTCCGAAGGCTGCAACCACAGCTGCAGCTTCTGCATCATCCCGTCGATGCGCGGCAAGCTGGTCAGCCGCCCGGTGGGTGAAGTGCTGAGTGAGGCCGAGCGCCTGGTCAAGGCCGGGGTCAAGGAGATCCTGGTGATTTCCCAGGACACCAGCGCCTACGGCGTCGACGTCAAGTACAAGACCGACTTCTGGAACGGCCGCCCGGTCAAGACCCGTATGCTTGAGCTGTGCGAAGCGCTGAGCAGCCTGGGCGCCTGGGTACGTCTGCACTATGTGTACCCTTACCCGAACGTTGACGACGTGATCCCGCTGATGGCTGCCGGCAAGATCCTGCCGTACCTGGACATCCCGTTCCAGCACGCCAGCCCGAAAGTGCTCAAGTCGATGAAGCGCCCTGCCTTCGAAGACCGCACCCTGGCACGCATCAAGAACTGGCGCGAGCAATGCCCTGAGCTGGTGATCCGCTCCACCTTCATCGTCGGCTTCCCGGGCGAGACCGAGGAAGACTTCCAGTACCTGCTGGACTGGCTGACCGAAGCCCAGCTCGACCGCGTGGGCTGCTTCCAGTACTCGCCGGTAGAAGGCGCCCCGGCCAACGACCTGGGCCTGGAAGAAGTACCGGACGACGTCAAGCAGGCGCGCTGGGACCGCTTCATGGCCCACCAGCAGGCCATCAGTGCTGCCCGCCTGCAATTGCGCATCGGCAAGGAAATCGACGTGCTGATCGACGAAGTCGAGGAGCAAGGCTCGGTTGGCCGCAGCTTCTTCGATGCACCGGAAATCGACGGCAGCGTGTTCATCGATGGCGACCATGGTTTCAAGCCTGGCGACAAAGTGCGTTGCCGTGTGGTGGATGCCGACGAGTACGACATGTGGGCTGAACCCATCTAAAACGGCTGAAGCCAGCAAAGCCCCTGCCCCGGCGTTCTCCATAGGGAATGACCGGTGCAGGGGCTTTTTTCGTCAAACCGTGTGGAACCGCATCAGGCGGCCCTCAACTGCATTCGGCTTTCTCAACCTTCTCGACTTTCTCAACTTGTTCGGGCCTTTCGACAACCCTACTTTTTGGCCCCTTTCGACCTGTTCAATAAACCTCCACCCCCCGGGGCTCGACGTGTGGTTGACCTGCTATGTTTTCCCTATCGCCCCAGAGGAACACCGGCATGTCTGCGCTACTGACGCTGCAAACCCCGCGCTTGTGCGACTACAGCGAGCTGGTACAAGTGTGGGAGGACTCGGTACGCGCCACCCACGACTTCCTGCCAGAGGGCTATATCCTGCTGCTGCGCGAACATGTGCTGCGCCGTTATCTCGACGCAGTGATGCTGGTCTGCTGCAAGGACCGCCAGCGCATCTGTGGTTTCGCCGGTGTCGCCAACGGGCGGGTGGACATGCTGTTCGTCGCACCTGGCTACCGTGGCCAAGGGGTAGGCAAGCGCCTGCTGCGCTATGCCATCAGCGAACTGAATGCCGAGTACCTTGACGTCAACGAACAGAACCCGAAAGCGCTGGGCTTCTACCTGCATGAAGGTTTCGAGGTCATCGGCCGTTCGGAAACCGACGGCCTGGGCCAGCCCTATCCTCTGCTGCACATGAGGCTAATGCGTACAGTGACTTGAGGCGGCGCCTGAATGTGCCGCGCTATGTGTCCAAAATGGCGCATCTGACACAGATTCCCATCATCTACCGCTTGCAGGCAGGTACAATGGAGGCCTTTCCCTGCCTTGCGAATTGCCCCATGTCCGAACCCGTCCGCCTGTCCAAACGCCTCATCGAGCAGCTCGGCTGCTCCCGCCGCGAGGCCGAGCAGTACATTGAAGGAGGCTGGGTAACGGTCGATGGCGTGGTGGTCGAGCAACCGCAGTTCAAGGTCGAGCAGCAGCGCGTCGAGCTACTGCCGGGCGCCCGTGCCGAAACCCTGGAACCGGTGACCCTGCTGCTGAACCAGCCAGCCGGCATGGACAGTGAAGTCGCCCGCGCCAGCATGAACATGGGCAGCCTCAGCGAAGCCCACCGCGAAGGCGTGCGCGCCCTGCACGGGCATTTTGCCCGGCAGGCCTGCGTGGCACCGCTGGAGCGTGGCGCCAGCGGCCTGCAGGTGTTTACCCAGGACTGGCGGGTATCCCGCAAGATCGAGGCCGACCTGCGTCGCCTGGAACAGGAGTTCATCATTCAAGTGCGCGGCGAAACCACCCCCCAGGCGCTGGAACGCCTGGCGCGTGGGGCCATGCGCAATGACCGCGAATTGCCTAAGGCCAAGGCCAGCTGGCAGAACGAGACACACCTGCGCATGGTATTGAAAAACCCACAACCAGGGCAGATTTCCGAACTATGCGCCTACCTGCGCCTGGAGCTTTTAGGCATGCGACGCATTCGCCTGGGTGGTGTGTCGATGGGCAAGCTGCCCTTGGCCCAATGGCGCTACCTGGCTACCTCCGAACGTTTCTAAGCAATACGCCGCGCTGGAACGCGCGGCACCTGAACAGGATTCTGCTGCAATGAACCACAACGACGTCCTGCGCAGCCTGCGCTACATGCTCAAGGTGAACGACGCCAAGATGGCCGAGATCATCGGGCTCTCTGGCCTCGAAGTGCATCCTCTGGTGCTGGCCACCTACCTGAAAAAAGAAGAAGAGGAAGGCTTCGTGCGCTGCCCGGAACGGGTAATGGCGCACTTCCTTGACGGCCTGGTGATCTACCGCCGAGGCAAAGACGATAGCCGCCCGCAGCAGCCGATCGAGCTGCCGGTAACCAACAACCTTATCCTCAAGAAGCTGCGTGTGGCCTTTGAGCTCAAGGAAGACGACCTGCACGCGATTCTCAAGTCGGTCAACTTCCCGGTCAGCAAACCTGAGCTCAGCGCGCTGTTCCGCAAGGCGGGCCACGACAACTACCGCCCCTGCGGCGACCAGTTGATGCGTAACTTCCTCAAGGGCCTGACCCTGCGCGTGCGCGGCTGAGTGGCCATGCAGCATACGGTTGTCCCGGTCGGCATCGTCCACTCCTGTTTCAAGGAAAAGTTCGCCATTCCGCGCCAGCCGCAGCTGGCGCCTGCCGCCCGGGGCGTACTCGAACTGTTGCCGCCGTTCGATCAAGGTGACGCGGTCGAGGGCCTGGAGCAGGTCAGCCATGTCTGGCTGCTGTTCCTGTTCCACCAGGCCCTGGAAGAAAAGCCGCGCCTGAAAGTGCGACCACCGCGTCTGGGCGGCAACAGGAGCATGGGGGTGTTCGCCACCCGCGCCACCCACCGGCCCAACGGTATCGGCCAGTCGGTGGTACGCCTGGAGGGCGTGGAGCCCGGGCGCCTGCTGCTGTCCGGGATCGACCTGCTCGACGGCACGCCGGTGCTGGACATCAAGCCGTATGTGCCCTATGCCGACAGCATCGCTGGCGCCAGCAACCAGATGGCCAACGCAGCGCCGGTGGCAATTGCCGTGCACTGGGCCGACAACGCCCTGCTCCAGGCCCGCGAGCATGCGCTGCGCCTGAGCGAGCCGCTGGTGGAACTGATCGAGCAATGCCTGGCGCAGGACCCACGGCCGGCCTACCAGATACCACCGGCCGAGCGGGTGTACGGGGTGAAGTTCTGGGACGTGCAAGTAAGGTGGCATTACCCGCAGCCGGACGTCATCCGGGTGTTGGAAGTGGTACTGGGCTGAGGGCCACGGGCTTCGCCCGTGTTCGCGGGCAAGCCCGCTCCCACAGGGATCGCGCCAGCTTTTAGAAATTGAGCAAGACAGTCACAAGGGACCGCGCAGACACGAAAAAGGCGACCTTGGGTCGCCTTTCTCATTTCAACTAGCTATCAACGAGCCGGGCCTTCAGCCACGCCCAGATCGTCGGTCGGGCGGGTATCGATCAACGGCGCACCACCGGAGGCCAATTCCGAAGCCAGCTTGTCGTCGTCCATTTCCTTGACCCACTTGGCCACCACCACGGTGGCAACGGCGTTGCCCACCAGGTTGGTCAGGGCGCGGGCTTCGGACATGAAGCGGTCGATGCCGAGGATCAGCGCCAGGCCGGCAACCGGCAGGTGGCCAACAGCCGACAGGGTCGCGGCCAGCACGATGAAGCCCGAACCGGTAACGCCGGCAGCACCCTTGGAAGCCACCAGCAGTACCAGCAGCAGGGTGATCTGGTGAGTGATGTCCATGGTGGTGTCAGTGGCCTGAGCGATGAACACCGCAGCCATGGTCAGGTAGATCGAGGTACCGTCCAGGTTGAACGAGTAGCCGGTAGGGATAACCAGGCCGACTACCGATTTCTTGGCACCCAGGCGCTCCATCTTGGCCAGCATGCGCGGCAGGGCCGACTCCGAGGACGAAGTACCCAGCACGATCAGCAGTTCTTCACGGATGTAGCGGATCAGCTTGAGCACGCTGAAGCCGTGGGCACGGCAGATACCGCCCAGCACCACCAGTACGAACAGCAGGCAGGTGATGTAGAAGCAGGCCATCAGATAGCCCAGTTGCACCAGCGAGCCAACACCGTACTGGCCGATGGTGAAGGCCATGGCGCCAAACGCGCCGACCGGGGCCAGCTTCATGATCATGTTGATGATGTTGAACATGACATGGGCGAAGCGGTCGATCAGGTCCAGCACCGGCTTGCCGTAGCTGCCCAGGCGGTGCAGGGCGAAACCGAACAGCACCGAGAACATCAGCACTTGCAGGATGTCGCCGTTGGCGAAGGCGCCGACGACCGTATTGGGGATGACGTTAAGCAGGAAACCGACGGTAGTCTGCTGCGAGCCGGCGGCGGCGTAGGCAGCCACGCTACTGGCGTTCAGGGTGCTGACGTCGATGTGCATGCCAGCGCCTGGCTTGACCACGTTGACGACGACGAGGCCAATGATCAGCGCGATGGTGGAGACGATTTCAAAGTACAGCAACGCGTAGCCGCCGGTTTTGCCGACCGACTTCATGCTCTGCATGCCGGCAATGCCGCTGACCACGGTACAGAAGATGATCGGGGCGATGACCATCTTGATCAGTTTGACGAAGCCGTCACCCAAGGGTTTGAGGGCAACGCCCGTTTCCGGGTAGTAGTGGCCGAGCAGGATGCCGATGGTGATGGCGACCAACACCTGAACATACAGGGATTTGTACAGCGGCTGACGTGTCGTCATGGCTAATTTTCCTCAAGTGTGCCGGTTCACCCTTTCCAGGGTAATGGGGCACCTGAATCGCTAACCCTCCTGCACTTGGAGGGATTTGTCGTTGTGTTCGAGCTGCCTGGGCAGGCCTCTGCGAGGATCAATAGCAAGGGTGGTGCCAAAATGCCCATGAAGGGTGCAAAGCCCGTATTTGCTAGGGATAAATGCCCAACGACAGGGCGATATTCCCGGGACGGATTGGCGGATTTCCGCCCGGTGGCGGAATTTGTACAGGGAGGAATGGCGGAAATCCGCCCATTATGGATTGCCTGTGCCGGCCCATTCGCGGATTTACCTGCGGATGGGCCGGCACAGGCTGCGAGTCAATCCAGGTTGAAGGTGATTCTGAACGCGGCGCCCCCCAGCGGAGAATCGCCAAGGCTCAGCTCGGCGTCATAGCTGTCAACGATATCCTTGACCACCGCCAAGCCTATGCCCTGCCCCGGGTGCTGGCTGTCCAGCCGCTCCCCGCGCTCCAGAATGCGCTCGCGCTGGTCGGCGGGCACCCCCGGCCCATCGTCCTCGATGCACAAGGTCAGATACCCCGGCGCCTTCATCAGGCTCACCCGCACTTGGCCCAGGCTCAGCCGGTAGGCGTTCTCCAGCAGGTTGCCGAGCATTTCCAGCAACGCGCCCTGCTCCATCGGTACCTGCGCCGCATCCGGCAACTCCAGCACCACGTTCACACGTTTGTCCCGGTACACCTTGGCCAAGGTGCTGCACAGGCTGTCGAGCAACGGCCGCAGCAGTACGCTGTGGCGTACCAGGCCACTCTTGCGCAGGCTGGCGCGTTGCAGTTGATAGTCGATCTGCTGGCTCATGCGCTCGATCTGGCTTTGCAGCACCCGCGCCTGTTCGCGCTCGCCGCTGCGTTGCTGCAAGCTTTCACCCACACCCTGCAACACCGCCAGCGGCGTCTTCAGGCTGTGTGCCAGGTCGTCCAGCGAATCACGGTAGCGCGTGCGCTGCTCACGCTCACTGCGCAACAGACGGTTGAGCGAGCGGGTCAGGCGCAGCAACTCGCGTGGGTGCTCGCCGCTCAGGCCGTCACGCGCACCTGATTCCACTTCATCCAGTTCGTGGCTGAGGTGTCGCAACGAGCGCAGCCCCCAGGTCAGGCCTGCCCACAACAACACCATGAGCGCCAGCAATGCAGCGCCGAACCCCAGGTAGAGTTTTTCGCGCAGGCCATTGAGGGTGGCCTTGTACTCGCTCACGGGCTGCAGGGCGACAATGCTGTAGGCGGCGCTCTGCCCGCCCAGCAGTTTAATCTCGACGTCGTACACGAAGAACTCTTCGCCATCGGACTGGTGAATGCGGGCAAACTCGTTGCCGCGCCCGTCATAGCGCGGCCGGTAGTTGATGTGCCGCTCTGCGGTGGCACGCGACTGCCAGACCAGTTTGCCGTCGCGGTCAAAGATATAGCCGAGCAGGCCTGTGTAGGGCAGGTTGTAGCGCTCGTCCGGCAGCAGTGTCGGCATCTGCAACTGGCCATGCTCGATACGCGCAGCGGAAATCAGCGTGGTCACATCAGAGGCCAGACGCTGCTCGATCGATTCCTGCAGAGCCAGGCTGAAGGCCTTCTGCAAAGCCGGCAGCAGCGCCAGCATGAACAGCAGCGCCAGCACTGCGGCGGCCAGCATCAGGCGCACCCGCAGCGAACGGATCATCGGCAGCGCTCAGTGAACAGGTAGCCCAGGCCGCGCACCGTGTCGATGGGCTTGAAACCGTGCTCGCCTTCAAGCTTGCGGCGCAGACGGCCAACCAGCACTTCGATGACATTGGGGTCACGCTCTTCGTCACCTGGATACAACTGCTCCATCAGGCGATCCTTGGCCACCACCTGCTGGTGATGGCGCATGAGGTATTCGAGGATGCGGTATTCGTAGGCAGTGAGGGCAAGGGCTTGTTCGTCCAGGGTGGCCTGCTTGCGGTTGAGGTCAAGCACCAAGGGGCCAGCGGCGATGGTCGACTGGGTGAAACCACTGGAGCGGCGCAACAGGGCATTGAGCCGAGCTTCAAGCTCCTCGAACTGAAACGGCTTGACCAGGTAGTCGTCGGCACCGGCGGCCAGGCCCTCGACCTTGTCTTGCCAGTTGCCACGGGCCGTGAGGATGAGAATGGGGAAGGTCTTGTCCTGGCTGCGCAAGCGTGTGATCAGCTCCAGGCCGCTGATACCGGGCAGGCCCAGGTCGATGATGGCAAGGTCGAAATGGTACTGCTCGGCCTGGTACAGCGCCTCTTCGGCGTCAGCGACCGCCTCGACCACATGGCCGCTTTCGCCCAGGCGGGTGTAGAGGTGATGACGAAGCAGGGCTTCGTCCTCGACCACCAGCAGTTTCATGTGCAGCTCCTTATGTGTATTGCCTGTACCGGCCCTTTCGCGGGCACGCCCGCTCCCACAGCAATCGCACAGCTTCTGAAACTTGTGCAGCACCTGTGAAGCCAAAGGCACTGCACGGTTTCTGAGGTTTGCGCAGTACCTGTGGGAGCGGGCGTGCCCGCGAAGAGGCCAGTACAGGATAACGCGGCTCGTCCGTCAGAACTTGTATGAAGCAGCCAGGTAGGTCTGGGCGCTGCTGGTCAGACGCAGGGTGCCGTCCTTCGGCCCGCCATGTGCGCCCACCTCGGTCGCGGCATTGGTGCGCAGGTAACGGTAGCCCAGTTCGACCGAGGCCTTGTCGGTGATGTCCTGGATCACACCGGCCTGCAGGCCGTAGGCATAACCGTAGTCAGTATCCCGGCTGGCGCCTGGCGAGTCCTGGGTAAGCTTGGTCACACCCAGGCTGCCCCCACCGAAAAGCTTGGTGGTATCGCCCACCGGCAGGAACAAATCGTAGCTGCCCAGCAGGTTTTCCTGGCGCAACTTCAGGCCGCTGTGGTCGCCCGAGACATTGTCATAGGTCATGTAGTAGCGGCCCTGGTCGTTGATCTTGCCCAGACGCACACCCCAGGTATCGTCCTTGCCGATAATACCGTCGGCATTGAGGTGGTCGGTGTTGCGTTGCAGCAGGCCGGACTTGCGGACTTTGTCGCTGGTCTGGCCGTAGGTGAGGCTGGCGAAGTTGTCGTCCGCGGCCTGGGCGGTGGTAATGCCAGCGGCACAGACGGCCATGGCGGCAAGCAGGGTATTGAAGGTTTTCATGGCTGGATACTCCAGTTGGGTGCGCTGTTTCGGTCTGGAAGCTAGAGTAATCAGGGCACCCTGAACCGCGACTGAACCCTGGCTGAACCCCGGCTGAACGAACCGACAGCAAAACAAGGAGTAGTGAACATGCGAGCCCTGCTGGCCCTGACCCTGATGTGCAGCGCCGCCCTCGCCCAAGCGGCGGTAGTGACCCGTGAAATTCCTTATCAGGACGACGATGGCAACCGCCTCGTCGGCTACTACGCCTACGATGATGCGCTGGACGGCAAACGCCCAGGCATCGTTGTGGTGCATGAATGGTGGGGCCTGAACGACTATGCCAAGCGCCGCGCGAGAGATCTTGCCGCCCTGGGCTACAAGGCACTGGCGATCGACATGTACGGCGATGGCAAGCACACCGAGCACCCGCAGGATGCCCAGGCATTCATGGCCGCAGCGATGAAGGACCCGGCCGCGGCAGCAGCGCGCTTCAACGCGGGCCTGGACCTGTTGAAAAAGCAGCCGAATGTGAACAAGCATCAACTGGGCGCTATCGGCTACTGTTTTGGCGGCAAGGTAGTGCTCGATGCGGCACGCCGGGGAGAAAAGCTCGATGGCGTGGTGAGCTTCCATGGCGCGCTGGCCACCCAGTCCCCGGCAAAACCTGGCGTGGTGCGGGCCGATATCCTGGTCGAGCATGGTGCGGCGGACAGCATGGTCACCCCACAGCAGGTAGAGGCGTTCAAGGCCGAGATGGATGCGGCCAAGGTCAACTACCAGTTCGTCAACATTGATGGGGCCAAGCACGGCTTCACCAACCCCGATGCCGATCGGCTGAGCCATGGTGAGCATGGGGGGCCGGACATTGGCTATAACAAGGCAGCGGACGAGCGTTCCTGGGCGGATATGCAGGCGTTCTTCAAGAAGGTGTTCAAATAAAAGATTGTGCAATCGTTGTGGCAGCAACTGTCTTGCTCAATTTCTAAAAGCTGGCGCGATCTGTGTGAGAGCGGGCTTGCCCGCGAACACGGGCGAAGTGCCCGTGCCATCCACCGCGGTGTATTCTTCGCGGGTAAACCCGCTCCCACACGGATCACGCTGTGATCTGCGCCATGTTTTCATGGCTGCGGTAAGTCATCCTGCCACGCCACCTCCCTTAGCGCCTGCACAGCTGGCACAATAGCCGCCATGAACACACTTCCCGCCTGCTGCGCCCCGCTCCAGCACCACTGGCCCCTGCCCCACCCATTGCCCGGCGCGGTGCTGGTCAGTTGCGCCTTCGACCCTGCCCACCTGGCAACCGACGACTTCCAGCGCGCTGGCGTACTGCCCAGTGCCAGCCTGCTGCGCTCGGTGGCCAAGCGCCAGGCCGAGTACCTGGCCGGTCGCGTATGTGCCCGTGCCGCGCTGCAGCGCCTGGACGGTCGCGACTACGTCCCCGGCACCCATGAGGACCGCTCGCCCATCTGGCCCGCCGGTATTCATGGCTCGATCACACACGGCAAGGGCTGGGCCGCCGCCGTGGTCGCCGCCGAGGGCAGTTGCCAAGGCCTGGGGCTGGATCAGGAAACCCTGCTGGATGACGAGCGCGCCGAGCGGCTTATGGGTGAAATCCTTATCCCGGCAGAGCTCGAACGCCTGGACCGCCGTCATCTCGGCCTGACCGTTACCTTGACCTTTTCGCTGAAGGAAAGCCTGTTCAAGACCCTTTACCCGTTGACCCGTCAGCGCTTCTACTTCGAGCACGCCGAAGTGCTGGACTGGTCCAGCGAAGGCCTGGTGCGCCTGCGCCTGCTTGCCGACCTGTCGCCGCAGTGGCGACACGGCGCAGAGCTGCAAGGCCAGTTCTGCCTGCAGGACGGCCACCTGCTGAGTCTGGTCAGCGTCTGACCTTTACAGCGGTGCCTGCTGCCGCGGCCAGGTCAGGCTGAAGCAGGCTCCACCCAACGCGGCACTGCGCCCCACCGTAGCCCGACCCGCGTGCCAGTAGATGATCCGCCGTACGATCGACAAACCCAGGCCATGCCCGCCCGAAGCACGGGTACGGCTGTCATCGAGGCGGGTGAACGGTGTGAAAATGCGATCCCAGACCCCTTCGGGTATCCCGGGGCCGTCATCTTCCACATCGATGCGGCAGCGTTGCTGCCCCAACTGAAAGCTAAGGCGTACCTCGGACTCGGCATGGCGCATGGCATTGCCGACAAGGTTCTGCAGGGCCCGGTGCAAGTAGCGCGGCTCGGCCTCGACCCAGGCGCCTTCGGTATCCGCACCCTGGCAGTCGCCGCGCACCACCCGCACCTCGGCACGCAAAGGTGCCAGCTCTTCGATCACCCGATCGAGCAAGGCATCCAGATCGACCCGCTGGAACTTCAAGGCCGGTGCGCCCTGCTCCAGGCGGGCGTAGGTCAGCATTTCGTCGACCAACTTGTCGAGGTCCTGGATATCCCCGTCCATGCCCGCCAGGTGCTTTGCACGCATCTGTTCATTCGTGGCGCTTTCGATCATCTCCAGGCCAAAGCGCAGGCGCGCCACCGGCGTGCGCAGCTCGTGGGACACCGCTCGCACCAGCTCGCGCTGCATGGTCAGCGAACGCTGCAGGTGCTCGGCCATGCCATTGAAGGCAGCAGCCAGGCGCCCTACCGAGTCGGCGTCGCCGGCCGGCACGCGGGTGTCCAGGCTGCCCTGGGCGATGCGCGTGGCAGCAATCTCCAGGCCTGACACACGACGCTCCAACTGACGCACCAGCAGGTAGACCACCAGGCCGATCAGGCACAGCCCCAGGAAGGCAATCAGGATCAGCAACTGCGGCGGATAAGGGTTGAGCTGGTACAGCGGGCCGATTTCCAGTACCCATGGCGAGCCCGTCAGCCCGGCGAACACACGGATCGAGTCACCATCCTTGCCCAGCGCCATCACCGTGTCCCCCTCCTCCACCCGGCGCCGCTGGTCATCGTCCAGGCCGACCCGCTCGATACGTTGCAAGGCGACGCCAAAGCCGAAGCCTTTTTCCTGCTTGATCTGTGCCAGGCGTTGCTGCTGTTCGGTTACCGGGTAGCGCACCAGCTCGTCGGCCAGTAAATAGAGGGTGGCCCGCGCCAGTTGCTCGCTGATCTGTTTGATCTGCGCGACCAGCATCAGGTCTTCCTGGCCCACCTTGCGCAGCACTTGCGCCGCATGCGGGCCAATCCTCTCGACCACCACCAGGCCACGGTACAGGCGCGCCCGCTGGCCGCCGTCAAGGCTGCGTGCGCTCATCGGCTGCAGCGCCAACGGCACGCCAAGCAGGCGCTCCCAGATCAGCAGCGAACGCTTGCGTTGGGTTTCATTCTGCACTGCCAGGTTGTCGGCCATCAGGCTGAAGGTGCCTTGGGCCAGACCCTCGCGGTGCTGAGCAGCGCGCACTTCATTGACCAGGTGCAGGCTGAGCACGCCAAGCAGGGCCACCAGCACCAGCACGGCCAGCATGCCGCCGTAGATGCGCAGAAAGATCGAATTGTTCATGGTGCCTCGCCGACGAACAGGTAGCCTTTACTGCGCAGGGTCTTGATCAACCGCGGCTGAAGCGGGTCATCGCCGATCTTGGGGCGGATTTTCGAGATGCGGATGTCGATGGAGCGGTCCTGGCCGTCGTAGCCCACGCCACGCAGTGCGGTGAAGATCTGTTCACGGGACAGCACCCGCCCAGCGTTGCTGGCCAACAGCCAGAGCAGGTCGAATTCGGCGCCGGTCAGCTCGATCAACTGCTCGCCCAGGTGCGCCTCGCGCAGGCGGTTGTCGATACGCAGCGCACCGAAGGCCAGGTCCTGGCGCTTGCTGTCCACGGTTTCGCTGCGGCGCAACAGGGCCTGGATACGTGCCAGCAGCAGGCGTGGGCGTACGGGTTTGCAGACGTAGTCGTCGGCGCCCAGGTCCAGGCCCTGAACCTGGTCGAGTTCATCACTGCGCGCGGTGAGCATGAGGATCGGCCCCTGGTACTGACTGCGCACCCGGCGGCAGATGCTCAGGCCGTCCTCGCCGGGCAGCATCAGGTCGAGGATCACCAGGTCGGGCTGGCTGTCGATGATGCGCCGGGCGGCGCGGGCGCCATCGCCTTCCACGCTGACCTCGAAGCCGTTGGCCTGCAGGTACTCGGCGGTGAGCTCGGCCAGGCGCTGGTCGTCTTCGACGATGAGGATGCGGGGTAGGGTTTGGTCCATGACTTTGGCCTTGTTTGTTCTTGGGATCGTGTCAGGGCAGCTGAGAGTATGACTGTAGATGGGTGGGGCCTGCGAGATCGTGCGCCACCTGCGCGGCGCATCGCGAGCGAAGCTCGCTACTACGGCCTGTGTCCAACCCCCGATGTGTGCCCACCACCGATCAATGTGTAGGAGCGGGTTTACCCGCGAATACGGTGGCGGGGGCAACGGTGAACGGCAGGTGGAGATTGGCCAGCAGGCTCGGCCCTTTCGCGGGTAAACCCGCTCCTACAGGTGACCGCGCGCGGGGGAACCAGGATCTTCAGACATGCCCCCACCGTCCCCTCGACTGAACCGTTTTTTGTGATAGGGTTCGCGCCCGAAAAAAACTGCCCAAGGGCGTCACCTTGCAGAAAAATACTGCAAACCACTTGGCACAAGGCCTACAGCGAATACCCACCATTCACTCACAAAGTACGCACACGTTATCCACAGGCGCTCGCCTTGCAAAGCCCCCAATACCGCATTATCTTGTATCCCGATCGCAGTGAACCACTAGATATAGGGTTTCGTGCAAAATCACACACAAAAGTCAACCCGCAAGATCAAGCGATTTTCCGGGCGGAACTTGAGGTGATTTCAGCAGCCAAACCGCTCCTGCGGAGGCGACCGAGGCAAGCCCTTCCAGGGCCTTGTTCGGGCATGGGTGTTGCAGGCCAGGCCTGGCATCCATCAGCAACAGATTTTGGGCCCTGCCCAGAACCTTTGACTTCGGCCAGGGAGCGGCAAGCCATTGCCCCTTATTCCTGAGTCTGTCCCGAAGTCGGTACGCCCGTGCGGGCGGATGCGCATGCTTTGCGCATCCCCGCTGGGCCATCGAGCAAGTGGACGGAACGGTGGGCGCCCCTAGGGCGCCTGAACAAAATAGAAATTGTGGAGACACCCACCCATGCAAACCGACACAACTCGCGAGAACCCGCAGGCCAAGGTGCCGCAGGCCGCCGATTCCAACCAGGATCTGGCTGCCACCGCCCCTGGCCAACTGCGCGTGATCAAGCGCAACGGCACTGTCGTCCCTTACACCGACGACAAGATCACCGTGGCCATCACCAAGGCGTTCCTCGCAGTTGAAGGCGGTACCGCCGCCGCTTCGTCGCGCATCCACGACACCGTCGCGCGCCTGACCGAGCAGGTTACCGCCACGTTCAAGCGTCGCATGCCATCGGGTGGCACCATCCACATCGAAGAAATCCAGGACCAGGTCGAACTGGCCCTGATGCGCGCCGGCGAGCAGAAAGTCGCCCGCGACTACGTGATCTACCGTGACCAGCGCGCCAAGGAGCGTGCCACCCGCGCCAACACCGACGCCGTGGTCGAACCGCACCCGAGCATCCGCATCACCCTGGCTGACGGCAGCCTGGCGCCGCTCGACATGGCCCGCCTGAACACCATCATCAGCGAAGCCTGCGAAGGCCTGGCCGAAGTCGATGGCGACCTGATCCAGCGCGAAACCCTGAAGAACCTGTACGACGGCGTGGCCATCAAGGACGTCAACACCGCCCTGGTGATGACCGCCCGTACCTTGGTGGAGCGCGAGCCGAACTACTCGTTCGTTACCGCCCGCCTGCTGATGGACACCCTGCGCGCCGAAGGCCTGGGCTTCCTGAATGTAGCCGACAGCGCCACCCACCACGAGATGGCTGACCTGTACGCCAAGGCCCTGCCGGCCTATGTCGCCAAAGGTATCGAGTTCGAGCTGCTGAACCCGGCCATGGCCGACTTCGACCTGGAAAAACTGGGCAAGGCGATCAACCACGAGCGCGACCAGCAGTTCACCTACCTGGGCCTGCAGACCCTGTACGACCGCTACTTCATCCACAAGGATGGCGTGCGCTTCGAACTGCCGCAGGTGTTCTTCATGCGTGTGGCCATGGGCCTGGCGCTGGAAGAAAAAGACAAGGAAGCCCGTGCGATCGAGTTCTACAACCTGTTGTCGTCGTTCGACTACATGGCCTCGACCCCGACCCTGTTCAACGCCGGTACCCTGCGCCCGCAGCTGTCCAGCTGCTACCTGACCACCGTGCCGGACGACCTGTCGGGCATCTACCACGCGATCCACGACAACGCCATGCTGTCGAAATTCGCCGGTGGCCTGGGCAACGACTGGACCCCTGTGCGCGCACTGGGCTCGTACATCAAGGGCACCAACGGCAAGTCGCAGGGCGTCGTACCGTTCCTGAAAGTGGTCAACGACACCGCCGTTGCGGTCAACCAGGGCGGCAAGCGCAAAGGCGCCGTGTGTGCGTACCTGGAAACCTGGCACCTGGACATCGAAGAGTTCATCGAGCTGCGCAAGAACACCGGTGATGACCGCCGTCGTACCCACGACATGAACACCGCCAACTGGATTCCTGACCTGTTCATGAAGCGTGTCTTCGATGACGGCAAGTGGACCCTGTTCTCGCCTTCGGAAGTGCCAGACCTGCACGACCTGACCGGCAAGGCCTTCGAAGAGCGCTACGAGTACTACGAAGCCCTGACCGAGTACAACAAGATCAAGGTGTTCAAGACCGTCCAGGCCAAAGACCTGTGGCGCAAGATGCTGTCGATGCTGTTCGAGACCGGCCACCCATGGCTGACCTTCAAAGACCCGTGCAACCTGCGTTCGCCGCAGCAACACGTGGGCGTGGTCCACAGCTCGAACCTGTGCACCGAGATCACCCTGAACACCAACAAGGACGAGATCGCGGTCTGCAACCTGGGCTCGATCAACCTGCCGAACCACATCGTCGACGGCAAGCTGGACACCGCCAAGCTGCAACGCACCGTGAACACCGCCGTGCGCATGCTCGACAACGTGATCGACATCAACTACTACTCGGTGCCGCAAGCGCGTAACTCGAACTTCAAGCACCGTCCGGTCGGCCTGGGCATCATGGGCTTCCAGGATGCGCTGTACCTGCAGCACATTCCTTACGGCTCCGATGCTGCCGTCGAATTTGCCGACAAGTCGATGGAAGCGGTCAGCTACTACGCCATCCAGGCTTCCTGCGACCTGGCCGATGAACGCGGCGCCTACGAGACCTTCCAGGGTTCGCTGTGGTCCAAGGGCATTCTGCCGCTGGATTCGCAACAGATCCTGATCGAGGCCCGTGGCCAGAAGTACATCGACGTCAACCTGGAAGAAACCCTGGACTGGGCGCCGGTACGTGCCCGCGTACAGAAAGGTATTCGTAACTCGAACATCATGGCCATCGCACCAACCGCGACCATCGCCAACATCACCGGCGTATCGCAGTCGATCGAGCCTACCTACCAGAACCTGTACGTGAAGTCGAACCTGTCGGGCGAATTCACCGTGATCAACCCGTACCTGGTTCGCGACCTCAAGGCTCGCGACCTGTGGGACTCGGTCATGATCAACGACCTGAAGTACTACGACGGTTCGGTACAGCAGATCGAGCGTATCCCGCAAGAGCTGAAAGACCTTTACGCCACTGCGTTCGAAGTCGAGACCAAGTGGATTGTCGACGCGGCTTCCCGTCGCCAGAAGTGGATCGACCAGGCGCAGTCGCTGAACCTGTACATCGCCGGTGCATCGGGCAAGAAGCTGGACGTGACCTACCGCATGGCCTGGTACCGTGGCCTGAAAACCACCTACTACCTCCGTGCCCTGGCCGCGACCAGCACAGAGAAGTCGACCATCAACACCGGCAAGCTCAACGCCGTTTCCAGCGGTGGCGACAGCGCCCCGGTCCAGGCAGCCGGCCCTGCGCCAGTGCCAAAGGCCTGCGCGATCGACGAGCCTGACTGCGAAGCCTGCCAGTAAGGCCTGAATGCCGCGCGGGGTGCCCAACGGTGCCCCGCGCGGCATTTTTGTATCCGCGCCTCAGAGAAACCTTGCCCTTTGCCCACTGTTCACGCAGCTCGGTAAAAGAACAGGACCTCTCAAAACAGGATGTAAACCCATGGCGCGGAAAAAACTGGCATCTCGCAAGATTGGTCGCAACGCCGAAACCGGCCGTTTCACCTCGGTCGAACAGGCACGCAAGCACCCCAAGACACACATTGTCGAAACGCTGCACACCCACCGCAGCTAGTGGTAGCTGGCCTCATCGCCGGCAAGCCCGCGGTGAGGCCGGTTCCGACAACGCAGCCCTCATCAAAACACCATATGATGTGCCTTAAAATTTAAACTGGCACAACATATAGGTTGGCGCTACACTCTCCCCCGGTAGAAGAAGCCACCTATTTCGTGAACCGACGCATGCCAAACCGGTCGAAAAAGTTACCCTCGCCGGCAACACGCGCCCCCCGATCGAAGGTGATTTCCGGTATACTTTGCGCCCTCTGAAAAGAGCACCTATTCAATTGTCCTGGCCCCTCCCAGAGGCCTGGCCAGGTACAAGCCAGAACACATTCAGATGTAAACGAGAGTCAGCCTCTCGAGCTGCCCATTCGCCATTACGGCCTTGCGTCAGGCATCACATTCTTAAAATCCAACCGGTTGCCTCTGGGCGACCCTCAAGCAGGAGCCAAACCATGCTGAGCTGGGACGAATTCGACAAAGAAGACGGCGAAGTAGCCGCCAAAGGCAACACCCCTGCGCAGGCCGCTGCCACCGCCACCCTCGACAAGCTCGACAGCGCCGGTGGTGCCGCCGCCCTGGAGGCCCGTGCGGCCACCGCTTCTGACTCCGAAGCCGTCAAACGTGCCAAGGCTGCCCTCGACGCCCTCGACGTTGCCGAAGGCCTGGCCGAGCTGGAAGGCTCCTCGGCCCGCGTTGCAGTGGATGAAAAGCGCATGATCAACTGCCGCGCAGACCTCAACCAGCTGGTACCGTTCAAGTACGACTGGGCCTGGCAGAAGTACCTGGACGGCTGCGCCAACCACTGGATGCCGCAAGAGGTCAACATGACCGCCGACATCGCCCTGTGGAAAAGCCAGGACGGCCTGACCGAAGACGAGCGCCGCATCGTCATGCGCAACCTCGGTTTCTTCTCCACCGCCGACTCGCTGGTTGCCAACAACCTGGCCCTGGCCGTGTACCGCCTGATCACCAACCCGGAGTGCCGCCAGTACATCCTGCGCCAGGCCTTCGAAGAGGCGATCCACACCCACGCCTACCAGTACTGCATCGAGTCGCTGGGCATGGATGAAGGCGAGAT
The DNA here is from genome assembly GCF_054611535.1 of Pseudomonas sp. VEM90. Classification (NCBI taxonomy): domain Bacteria; kingdom Pseudomonadati; phylum Pseudomonadota; class Gammaproteobacteria; order Pseudomonadales; family Pseudomonadaceae; genus Pseudomonas; species Pseudomonas sp. VEM90. The sequence goes on from NZ_JBTRAR010000005.1 coordinate 193,230, forward strand.
CTTCAACATGTACCACGAGATCCCGTCGGTCGCTAAAAAAGCCGCCTGGGGCCTGAAGTACACCCGCGCCATCTCCGACCCGGAATTCAACACCGGCACCGTCGAAACCGACAAAGAGCTGCTGCGCAACCTGATCGCCTACTACTGCGTCCTGGAAGGCATCTTCTTCTACTGCGGCTTCACCCAGATCCTGTCCATGGGCCGCCGCAACAAGATGACTGGCGTTGCCGAGCAGTTCCAGTACATCCTGCGTGACGAGTCGATGCACCTGAACTTCGGTATCGACGTGATCAACCAGATCAAGATCGAGAACCCGCACCTGTGGGATGCGGCGATGAAGGAAGAAGCGACCCAGATGATCCTGCAAGGGACCCAGCTGGAGATCGAATACGCCCGCGACACCATGCCACGCGGCGTGCTGGGCATGAACGCGGCGATGATGGAGGACTACCTCAAGTTCATCGCCAACCGTCGCCTGACACAGATCGGCCTGAAGGAAGAGTATCCAGGGACTACCAACCCGTTCCCATGGATGAGCGAGATCATGGACTTGAAGAAGGAGAAGAACTTCTTTGAGACGCGTGTGATTGAGTATCAGACGGGTGGGGCGTTGAGCTGGGACTGATCGTCCGCGCTGAGCATCGAGAAGGCTGCCGATTGGCAGCCTTTTTTTATGATTTTCCCCAAGAGTCCTGACGTCAGTTACGAAGATTGATTTCTTAATCCTATAAAAGACCGCCCCTGCGAAGGCCCATGTGAACAGGGGGCCATTTATTGCCTGTGCTGGCCTCTTCGCGGGTGAACCCGCTCCTACAGAGATCGCAGTTTGCCGGGGTTACCTGGCAAGCTGGTCTGCCTGACTTGGCAATGAGCCCTCTGGGCTGATGGGGGACCTGTGCGGGTTCATCGAGGCGTTGAACCGCCGCGAACACCGGCGAAGCCGGTGCCATACACCGAGTCGGATTCTTCGCGGGCAAGCCCGCTCCCACCGAAGCACAGCTCTAGCTTTGAAGCGGTGCTTTACCTTGAGATTTCGGCCTGAGGCTGCCAAACCCTATAGGCCTACTCAAGTCGCTCAGCAGCCTTTTTGTAAGCTTGGTCCCGCTCACGGCGATCGACAGCGACGACAAAAACCACGATCTCTTGGTCGATGACCTGATAGACCAGCCTATACCCGCCGCTGCGTAGCTTTATCTTGTAGCAATCTGGCAGCGAATGCGCGGGCATCGAAGTCGAGACTATAGGTCACCCAGCTGTACCCTCACGCGCTGCGGAGAAGCAAGCCGCTCTTGTACGGTAGCAATGAGATCTTCATCTTCCTCGGTCATCAGGACCGGCCGGAAGGGTAGCTTGCCCCGCTCAGCTACATATTGCAGAGCCTGACGCATGAGTTCGGAGGGGGTGACACCGAGGCGATCGAGCTCTTTGTAGGCGCGGGCTTTGAGATCATCGTCGACGCGGATATTGATAGAAGCCATTACATAGCCCTCATGTAAAGACGATTGTCATTACACTGCACTGATCGTGGGACTCTGCAATGGCAGTTTGTCTGCCGGAAGTGACCACAGCGCCATTCCCTTCAAATGAAGAGGCCTCGCCCCTGCCGACAGGAGGGGTACGGCACCAGCAAGGATGCCGGGACTGGACATGCCAGTCTAAGTGGTCAAGGGCGAGGCCAGATCTAAAGATAGCGCAGGCTCGGGGATGGGGCCACCGCTGTTACGATTTGATTTGTAACCCTGTCCGCGGTTTGCGAGGCGAGGCAGCCAATGGGGTGGATGGCACGGGCTTTACCCGTGTTCGCGGGCAAGCCCGCTCCTACCAGTAGATCGTGTACGTGCGTGGCATGGTGCAAGGCAGTTGTAGTATGTCTGCAGCGCGTTCAGGGTAGAGCCTCTGCCGCTCAGTTTTTCGCGTCTAGTACCCTATTTGCTCTGCGATCAGCCGTTGACAGCCCTCCTCCCCCTTGCTAATAATCGCCCACAGTTGTACGACAACGCATAACAAAAACAACAATCCGTGGACGAACCCATGTCGACACCCATCCCGCTGCACCCACGCCTGTTGCACACCCCTCTTCCCCCGGCCAGCTCGCGTACACCAGCCAGTACGTAGCGCCCGGTTACCGCGCGTTCACCCCTGGCCCTTACCGGCCCGTTATCTACCCGCCCCTGCCGCAGGCCGCTTGCGCGTGCCCGGTGGACGGGCTGCCACACCCTTAGGGAGCACAACAATAATGAAAATCTTCCACACCCTGCCTTTCGCCCTGCTTGGCGCCGGGGTTATCGCCGGCCTGCCAGGCACCAGCCTGGCTGCGGGATTTGTCGAAGACAGCAAGGCCACCCTCGGGCTGCGCAACTTCTACATCAACCGTAACTTCACCAACCCCAGTAACCCGCAGAGCAAGGCCGAGGAGTGGACGCAAAGCTTCATCCTAGATACCCGCTCTGGGTTCACCGAAGGGCCAATCGGCTTTGGCGTGGATGTGCTGGGCATGTGGTCGGTCAAGCTCGACGGTGGTGGCGGCACCTACGGCACGGCGTTGCTGCCTCGCCATGATGATGGCCGGCCAGCCGACGATTACGGGCGCCTGGCAGTGGCGGGCAAGGCGCGTATTTCCAAGACCGAACTGAAGATCGGTGAATGGATGCCGGTGCTGCCGATTCTGCGTTCGGACGACGGGCGTTCGTTGCCGCAAACATTTCGTGGCGGGCAGGTTACCTCCAACGAAATCGCCGGGCTGACCCTGTACGGCGGCCAGTTCCGCGGCAACAGCCCGCGTAACGACGCGAGCATGGAAGACATGAGCTACGGCGGCGGCGTGTCGGACCGTTTCAACTTCGTCGGCGGCGAGTACAAGTTCAACCAGGACCGCACGTTGGTGGGGCTGTGGAATGCGGTGCTGAAGGACGTGTACCAGCAGCAATACCTGCAACTGAGCCACAGCCAGGCGGTGGGTGACTGGACACTGGGTGCGAACCTGGGCTACTTCCATGGCGACGAGGACGGCTCCGAACGCGCCGGGCAGCTGGACAACAAGACCTACTCGGGGATGTTCTCGGCCAAGTACGGTGGCAGCACCTTCTGGGTGGGGCTGCAGAAAGTCGATGGTGATACCTGGATGCGGGTGAACGGCACCAGTGGCGGGACCTTGGCCAACGACAGTTACAACTCCAGCTTCGACAATGCCAACGAGCGTTCGTGGCAGGTGCGCCATGACTTCAACTTCGTCACCGTCGGAGTACCGGGGTTGACCCTGATGAACCGCTACATCAGCGGGCGCGATGTGCACAGCGGGGGCGTGAGCGATGGCAAGGAGTGGGTGCGTGAAACGGAGCTTGCGTATGTGGTTCAGAGCGGGGCGTTCAAGGATTTGAGCGTGAAATGGCGTAACGCGTCGATTCGCCGGGATTACAGCAATAACGAGTTCGATGAGAACCGGCTGATCTTCAACTATCCATTGTCGTTGCTCTGATCAAGACCTGCGGGTTTACCCGCGAATACGGTGGCGATGGAAACGGTGAACGACGGGTGGAGATTGGCCAGCAGGGCCGGCCCTTTCGCGGGTAAACCCGCTCCTACAACGGCCTGTGCCCAACCACCGACCTGTGTCCACCATTGATCAGGTGTAGGAGCGGGTTTACCCGCGAACGCGGTGGCGGCGGAGACGGTGAACGGCGGGTGGAGATTGGCCAGCAGGGCCGGCCCTTTCGCGGGTAAACCCGCTCCTACAACGGCCTGCGCCCAACCACCGACCTGTGTCCACCATTGATCAGGTGTAGGAGCGGGTTTACCCGCGAATACGGTGGTGGCGACAACGGTGAACGACGGGTGGAGATTGGCCAGCAGGGCCGGCCTCTTCGCGGGTGAACCCGCTCCTACACAACGGTCTGTGTCCAACCACCGCTGTGTGTCCACCACCAATCTGCGTAGGAGCGGGTTTACCCGCGAATGCGGTGGCGGCGGAGACGGTGAACGGCGGGTGGAGATTGGCCAGCAGGGCCGGCCTCTTCGCGGGTAAAACCGCTCCTACGGGCGACCGCGCAGGCCCTTCGCATTTTTTACACGCGAAAAGGCCGGCAAAAGCCGCCCAAGCCTCATTGACAACACACAGAACCACCGCCAATAATCACCCAAGTCATACGACAACCTACAACAACTAACAACAAGAGCCGGCCATGACCACTACCCCCTTCAATCGCCTGCTGCTCACCGGAGCCGCAGGCGGCCTGGGCAAGGTCCTTCGCGAACGCCTACAAGGCTACGCCGAGGTCCTGCGCCTGTCTGACATCAGCCCCATGGCCCCGGCCGCGGGCCCGCATGAAGAAGTCATTACCTGTGACCTGGCCGACAAGGCTGCGGTGCATGCCCTGGTCGAAGGCGTGGACGCCATCCTCCACTTTGGTGGGGTTTCTACCGAACACGCCTTCGAAGAGATTCTCGGCCCCAATATCTGCGGCGTGTTCCACGTGTACGAGGCGGCGCGCAAGCACGGGGTCAAGCGCATCATCTTCGCCAGCTCCAACCACACCATCGGTTTCTATCGCCAGGATGAGCGCATCGACGCTCACGCGCCGCGCCGTCCCGACAGCTATTACGGGCTGTCCAAGTGCTACGGCGAAGATGTGGCCAGCTTCTACTTTGACCGCTACGGCATCGAGACCGTCAGCATTCGCATCGGCTCGTCGTTCCCGCAGCCACAGAACCTGCGCATGCTCTGCACCTGGCTGAGTTACGACGACCTGGTGCAGTTGATCGAACGCGGGCTGTCCACCCCCGGGGTTGGCCACACCATTGTCTATGGCGCCTCCGACAATCGCACCGTGTGGTGGGACAACCGCCATGCCGCGCACCTGGGCTATGTACCCAAGGACAGCTCCGAAACCTTCCGCGCTGCCGTGGAGGCCCAACCGGCCCCCGCCGCCGATGACCCGAGCATGGTCTACCAGGGCGGCGCTTTCGCCGTGGCCGGCCCGTTCAACTGACCCCACGCCAGGAGGCACGGCCATGAACTGCGAACTGATCGTCGACGCCCGCAACGGTACCGGCGAAAGCCCTGTGTGGCACCCCGGTGAACAGGCCTTGTACTGGGTAGACATTCCCGCTCGCCAGTTGCATCGCTGGCAAGCGGCCGATGGCAAACACCAGTGTTGGCAGGGCGACGAGATGCTGGCCTGCATCGCCCGCAGCGGTCAGGGTTGGGTTGCGGGCATGGAAAGCGGCATCTTCCAGCTCCAGGCCAGGGCGGACGGCAGCCTGGACAGCCGGCTGCTCAGCAACGTGCAGCACGCTCAGGCCGGCATGCGCTTCAACGATGGCCGCTGCGACCGTCAGGGCCGCTTCTGGGCCGGGACCATGCTGCTGGACATGCAGCAAGGTGCCCACGTGGGCGCGCTGTACCGGCATGACGGCGAAGGCCAGCTGCACCTGCAGCAGGACGGCATGATCGTGCCCAACGGCCTGGCGTTCAGCCCCGACGGCACGCGCATGTACCTGTCCGACTCGCACCCGAACGTGCAGAAGGTGTGGGCTTTCGACTACGACATCGACAGCGGCACACCGCACAACAAACGGCTGTTCATCGACATGCGCGACTACCCCGGCCGCCCGGATGGTGCCGCCATCGACCAGGACGGCTGCTACTGGATCTGCGGCAACGACGCCGGGCAGATCCACCGTTTTACCCCCGAAGGTCGCCTCGACCGATCACTCAGCGTGCCGGTGAAAAAGCCGGCAATGTGCGCCTTTGGCGGCGCCAGCCTGGACATTCTGTACGTCACCTCGATCCGCCCCACTGGCATCGACCTGCGCGACCAGCCCCTGGCTGGCGGGGTATTTGCCCTCGACCCTGACACCAAGGGCCTGGAGGAACCTGCCTTCCGGGGCTGACGCCCCCTAGCCATACCCACACTTGCACCCACGAAACCAGATAATAAAAACCACGGAGTTTCATCATGACGTTCAAACGCAAGCTGCTCCTTGCCGTACTCCCGTTCGCCTTCAGCGTGGCCATGCCTGCTTCGGCGCTGGACATCAAGTTCGCCGAGATTCACCCGGCCGGGTACCCGACCGTGGTCGCGGAACAGAACATGGGTAAAAAGCTGGAGGACGCCAGCAATGGCGAAATCACCTTCAAGATGTTCGCCGGCGGCGTGCTGGGATCGGAGAAGGAAGTGATCGAACAGGCTCAGATCGGCGCCGTGCAGATGACCCGCGTCAGCTTAGGGATCGTCGGCCCGGTGGTGCCGGATGTGAACGTATTCAACATGCCATTCGTGTTCCGCGACCATGATCACATGCGCAAGATCATCGACGGCGAGATCGGCCAGGAAATTCTCGACAAGATCACCAATTCCGATTTCAACCTGGTAGCCCTGGCCTGGATGGATGGCGGCTCGCGCAGCATCTACACGAAAAAGCCGGTGCGCAGCCTGGAAGACCTCAAGGGCATGAAGATTCGCGTACAGGGCAACCCGCTGTTCATCGACATGATGAACGCCATGGGCGGCAACGGCATCGCCATGGACACCGGGGAAATCTTCAGTGCCCTGCAGACTGGCGTGATCGATGGTGCCGAGAACAACCCGCCCACGCTGCTCGAACACAACCACTTCCAGAGCGCCAAGTACTACACCCTCACTGGCCACCTGATCCTCCCGGAGCCGGTAGTGATGTCCAAGACCACCTGGAACAAGCTCAGCCCCGAGCAGCAGGCGCTGGTGAAGAAGGTGGCGCGTGAAGCACAGATGGAAGAGCGCGCGCTGTGGGATGCCAAGACCGCCGCCAGCGAAGAGAGGCTCAAGGCCGCCGGTGTCGAGTTCATTACCGTCGACAAGAAGCCGTTCTACGACGCCACCGCTGCGGTACGCGAAAAATACGGCGCGCAGTACGCCGACCTGATGAAACGTATCGACGCTGTCCAGTAACCGCGCCCCCTCCTGAATGACCTCGGCAGCGCGGCCCCCGTCGCACTGCCGCTTTGGTGATGCCCATGAAAAACCTGTTCCTGCGTGTGAATGACACGCTGTACTGCGCCTGCACCTGGGTTGCCGGCCTGTCGATCCTGACCATGTCGCTGATCATTCCGTGGGGCATCTTCGCCCGCTACGTGCTCGGCACCGGCGCCAGTTGGCCGGAGCCGGTGGCCATCCTGCTGATGGTGGTGTTCACCTTCGTCGGCGCCGCCGCAAGCTACCGGGCCGGGGCACACATGGCGGTGACGATGATCACCGACCGCCTGCCACCGCTGCAGCGCAGCCTGGCCGCGCTACTGGTGCAAGTACTGATGATTCTGGTGTGCGTATTCATGACCTACTACGGCACCAAGTTGTGCATCACCACCTGGAACCAGTTTCTGGCGTCACTGCCGGGTGTGCGGGTGGGCATGACCTATGCGCCGATCCCGATCGGTGGCGTGCTGACCCTGGTCTTTGTGCTGGAAAGGCTCCTGCTGGGCGATCAGAGCCACCGCAAGGTAGTGCGTCTCGACCACCTGGAAGAAAACGAAGGAGCGGCATAAATGGATGCGTTCATTCTGTTGGGCAGCTTCATTGCGCTTATTCTGCTGGGCATGCCAGTGGCCTACGCCCTGGGCCTGTCGGCGTTGATTGGCGCCTGGTGGATCGACATCCCGCTGCAGGCGATGATGATCCAGGTGGCCAGTGGGGTTAACAAATTCTCGCTGCTGGCGATTCCGTTCTTCGTGCTGGCCGGCGCGATCATGGCCGAAGGCGGTATGTCACGGCGATTGGTGGCGTTTGCCGGGGTACTGGTGGGCTTCGTACGTGGCGGACTATCACTGGTCAACATCATGGCCTCGACCTTCTTCGGCGCAATCTCCGGCTCGTCGGTGGCGGACACCGCGTCGGTGGGTTCGGTGCTGATCCCGGAGATGGAGCGCAAGGGCTACCCGCGCGAGTTCTCCACCGCCGTGACCGTCAGCGGCTCGGTACAGGCGCTGCTGACCCCGCCCAGCCACAACTCGGTGCTGTACTCACTGGCGGCGGGCGGTACGGTTTCCATTGGCTCGCTGTTCGTGGCAGGTGTGATGCCCGGGTTGCTGTTGAGCGCCGTGATGATGGGCCTGTGCCTGATCTTTGCCAAGAAGCGCAACTACCCCAAGGGCGAAGTGATCCCGATGCGCCAGGCGCTGAAGATAGCCGGCGAAGCGCTGTGGGGCCTGATGGCCATGGTGATCATCCTGGGCGGCATCCTGTCGGGTATGTTCACCGCGACCGAATCGGCAGCAGTGGCGGTGGTGTGGTCGTTCTTCGTGACCATGTTCATCTACCGCGACTACAAGTGGCGCGACCTGCCCAAGCTGATGCACCGCACGGTACGGACCATCTCGATCGTGATGATCCTCATCGGCTTTGCTGCCAGTTTTGGTTATGTGATGACGCTGATGCAGATTCCGTCAAAGATCACCACAGCATTCCTGACCCTCTCGGACAACCGCTATGTGATCCTGATGTGCATCAACTTCATGCTGTTGCTGCTGGGCACGGTGATGGACATGGCGCCACTGATCCTGATCCTTACGCCGATCCTGTTGCCGGTGATCACCGGTATCGGCGTGGACCCGGTGCACTTTGGCATGATCATGCTGGTGAACCTGGGGATCGGGCTGATCACACCACCGGTGGGCGCCGTGCTGTTCGTCGGCTCAGCCATCGGCAAAGTGAGCATCGAGTCGACGATCAAGGCAATGCTGCCGTTCTACCTGGCGCTGTTCATGGTGCTGATGGCGGTGACCTACATTCCGGCCATCTCGCTGTGGCTGCCCAGTGTGGTGCTGTAAATAAGATCGGGGCTGCGATGGGCTGCAAAGCAGCCCCCTTGGCCCTACCTGCAACGGATCCTGCACATGGCTGCCCCCTCCTCGGCTGTACCTCTATTCCCACGCAAACTGGCAATCGCCTTACTGGCCCTGCTGGCCTGTTCATTCGCCGGCAACCACATTGCCGCTCGCATCGCATTCGACGACGGCACCGGCGTGCTGCTGGCCATTCTCTGCCGCTCAGGTATTACCTTGCTGGTACTTGCCTGCCTGCTGCTGTGGCAACGCCAGGCCCTGGGCCTGCCCGCCGGTACCCGGCACTGGCAACTACTGCTCGGCCTGCTGATCGCCACCCAAAGCCTGTGCCTTTATTCGGCGGTCGCACGCATTCCGGTAGCCTTGGCGCTGCTGGTGGGCAACACGTTCCCGATGCTGCTGGCGCTGCTCACCTGGGCACTGGGCGGTGCACGCCCCACCGGCCGCACGGTGTTGTTCATGGGCCTGATTCTGTGCGGCCTGGTACTGGCGCTGGATGTACCGGCACACCTGGCCGACAGCGGTGCGGCCAACCCGCACTGGGCATTAGGGGTGAGCCTGGCTTTCGGCGCGGCCTGTGCCTTTGCCTGTGCCTTGTGGGTCACCGACCACAAACTGGCTGCCGTGCGCGGCCCAGTACGCAGCCTGCTGACCTTGCTGATCGTGTTCTCCAGCATGCTGGTGGCAGGCGCAAGCGGCGTGATCCCATCCGGTTTGTCACTGCCAGGCAGCAGCAGTGGCTGGGCAGCCCTGGCCACCCTGGTAGTGCTGTATGGCCTGGCCTTCAGCTTGCTGTTCGTCTGTGTCCCTCGCCTGAACATGGCGCAGAACGCACCGGTAATGAACGTTGAACCCATCGCCACGTTGTTGCTGGGCTGGGCCTTGCTCGACCAGCACCTGAGCCCTGTGCAACTGGTCGGCGCTGCGGTGGTGGTGTGTGGCATCGTGCTGCTCACCTACCGCCGGGCCAATTGATTGATCTTCCATAAAGGAGCCTTGCATGGCTGTGACCGAACTGCACCTGCAAGACCGCCTGACACACCTGAGCCTGGCCCCGGAAATAGGCGCCAGCCTGGTCAACTGGCAGGTAAAGGCGACCGGGCAGGCACTGCTGCGCCATACCGACGCGGCCGCGCTGGCCAGTGGTACGCCGCGACGCTTGGCCTGCTACCCGCTGGCGCCGTGGTCCAACCGCATTGCCGAGGGTGGCTTTGCCCGGCCCGAGGGGTGGCAGGCACTGTTACCGAATACCGGGCATGACCCTTACCCGATTCATGGCAGCGCCTGGCAGCAGGCCTGGCAGGTAGAACACCACAGTGAACAGCAGGCTCGGTTGACGCTGGACAGTGCCGTGCCGTTTGCCTACCAGGCCACGCTGGATGTGCACCTGCATGAGGGTTGCCTGAACCTGGACCTGCAGGTGATGCACCAGGATGAGCCTGCTACCTGGTATGGCCTGGGGCTGCATCCCTACTTTCCGCGGTATCCCGATACCAAGTTGTACGCAACTGCGCGTAACGTGTGGCTGGCCGGGGATGGGCGGTTGCCCTCGTACCAGGCCGAGGTGCCCGAACAATGGCGTTTCAATGCCATGGGGCGTTTGCCCGAGACAGTGGTTGATCACGCCTTCAGTGGCTGGCCAGGGGAGTGCGTGATCGAACAGCCCAGCGCGGGTTATCGACTGGCGTGCAGTGCCAACGAGGCTGGACACTTCTTGCTGTTTTGCCCGCAAGGGCAAGGGTTTTTCTGCTTTGAGCCGGTTAGCCACCCCATCAATGCGCACCACCTGCCAGGGCGGCCAGGGTTGCGATTGTTGCACCGGGGGGAGGCAATGAACCTGGCGTTCAGGATGCAGTATCAGGCGTTGTGAGCGGGTTGCCTGAAAAACGGCCGCCACGGTATCAAACATTGTTTAGCATCATTTCTCGACACGATGCAGGTTCTCAATCCAGCTGCTGATCGCGCAATCCTTGCGCCAGCATGTCGATAAAGGCCCTGACCTTGGCCGAGCCGTACTTGCTTTCGCGGTGCAGCACATGAATGGGCCAGGGCGCCTCTTCGTACTCGGCCAGCAGCACCTGCAGCTGCCCGCTGGCCAGTTCGTCTACGACCTGATACGACAGCAGCCGGGCAATCCCCAGCCCGCCGCTGGCAGCGGCGATTGCCCCGTCATTGCTGGTTACCGTCAGCCGTGGCTTCATGCGCACCAAGGTCGGCTCGTCGGTCACGCCGAAGCGCCAACCGGCCCGCGGCGACAGGTTGGTGGTGCCGATTACCGCATGCCCGGCCAGGTCCGACGGGTGCTTCGGCACACCATGGCGCGCCAGGTAGTCGGGTGAGGCACACAACATGCGCCGCACCCTGCCCACCCGCAGCGCCTTCAACCCGGAGTCGGGCAACGGCCCGATGCGCACGGCCACGTCCATGCCCTCCTCGACCATATTCACCACGCGGTCGAGGAAGTACGCGGAAACATCGACTTCCGGGTACTGCTGCAGATAACGGACGATGCACGGCATGACGAACTTCCTGCCGAACAGGATCGGCGCGGTCACCGCCAGGTCGCCCCTGGGGGTCGCGTTGATGCCGGCTGCGGCTTCATTGGCCTCGTGGATGCTGGCGAGGATGTGCCGGGTGTCTTCCAGATAACGGCCGCCGGCCTCGGTCAGGCGCACGCTGCGAGTTGTGCGCAGCAACAGCTTGACCCCGAGCTGCTCTTCCAAGGCGCTGACGGCGCGAGTGACAGCAGCCGGGGAAATGTCCAGACGGCGGGCAGCCGCGGCGAAGCTTTCCAGCTCGCCGACGGCGACGAACACCTTCATCAGGTGGATCTGGTCCATGCGGGCTCCTGAAGGTTAAGAGGCGTGGGGATTATCTTTCATCTGGATGCCTGGTGTTAGCTGTGCCGGCCTCTTCGCGGGCAAGCCCGCACCTGCGACTGGCTTGAATCAGACATCCAGCACCAACGCCTGCATCCCCTCCTCCACCTTCGCCGGCACAGCACAACAGATCAGCACCGAACCCGCCTCCGGCAACTCTGCCGGCGGATTCGGATAATGCACCTGGCCGCTCACCAGCCGGGTCTTGCAGGTAGCACACGAACCACCCCGGCAACTGAACTCCGGGGCCAGCCCACGCGCCTCGGCCAGTTCCAGCAAGGTGCCGCTACCGGGAACCCAGCGTGCCTCCTTGGCCGACGCGGCAAAATACACCGGCACCGGTTCGTCAGCGGCAGGTGGCTGTTGCAAGGTTGGCTGGTCTGCGTCGGTGTACCGCCGCAGCGTCGACGGGCCAAACGCTTCGGCGTGGATCCGCGCATCCGGCACATGCACCCCACGCAGCCCTTCGTAAAGCTGCTGGGTGAAGCTGCCCGGCCCGCACAGGTAGAAATCGTAGTCGTCCAGCGCCAGCGTTGCCTTGACCTGATCGATACCCAACCGACCAGCGAACTCATAATCACGGCCGACCTGCGCGTGCCCTTCAGGCTGGCTCAGAGCGCGGTGTACATGCAGTAGATCGCCAGCCTGTTGCCGCAAGGTCGCCAGTTCCTGCTGGAACGGCAAGTCAGCCAGGCTGCGTGCGCCATGGAACAGATGAATGCGCCGAGTCTGCCCCGTGCTCAACTGTTGGCGCAGCATGGCCAGCAACGGTGTGATGCCCACGCCCGCGCCGATCAGCACCAGCGGCCGCGTGCTTTGCTGGTCAAGCGTGAAGCTGCCCATCGGCGGCCGTACATTCAACACATCGCCGGCCACAACGTGCTCATGCAGATACCGCGAAGCCGGGCCCTGGGCTTTGACGCTGATGCGCAAGAATGCATCGGCCGGGGCACTTGAAAGGCTGTAGGTACGGATCAGCGCCGCTTCGCCATCACGCGGCACTTGCACAGGCAGATGCTGGCCAGGGGCAAAGGCCACACGGCAGCCTGCCGGTGATTCGAGATAGAACGAGCGGATATCGCGACTTTCCTGCTCCACCCGCAGCACCCGCCAGGCCAGCCATTGGCGCTGTTGTTGCCGCTGCTCCAGGCGCGCATCGGCCTCGGCCCAGGTGCCGGTCATCAGACTGGTCGGCGCGTATTCCTTGAAAGCCCAGCGCAGGGCAACGGCTGCCGGACGCCTCACCACCTGCTCGACCTGCAGTGTCCATAACCGCTCAGCCCCTTCAAAGACCTGGATGGCCGGGCTGTCCAGCAGCACCTCGGCACGCCCATACAGTTGCAACACATTGCCATTATTGAAGTCGATGAACAGCAAGCCGGCCCGCGGGTTGACCACCAGGTTACCCAAGGTGTTGAAATGCAGATTGCCAGCATAGTCGGGAATGGTAAGCCGATTGCCTTCGACCTTGATGAACCCTGGCCGGCCACCACGGTGGGAAACATCCACCGAGCGCCGGCCGTCAGCATGCTCGACATAGCTGGCGACGAAGAAGGTATCGGCGGCCTGGATCATGCTGACGGTTGAGGTATCCAGTGTTGTCGCATCGATGCGCCCGAGGGCGGGTTCGGTGACGCGGGTGTAGTCACGCAACTGGATGTACTGCGGGCAGTTGCCAAACGCCTGCTCTACGGCCACTTGCAGTTGCCCTTGGGCAGCGTGGCGGATCTGCCCGTTGATGCGATTGCGCCGACGGGTGTGCAGTTCGATCCCCAGCAAGCCCACCGCCTGCCCGGCAGCCAACCCGGGGGTGGCGGGGTCATCTACTGGCAACGTGGTGTGGATCTTGAGCATACAAGGGTCGGGCGAGCTTACGAACCCTTCTGGCCCTTCCAGCAGCGTGGCCCATGGCCGACCCTGGGCATCCACACTGGCGGCGACCATGAACGGTAACTGGTGATAGAACGTCCGGTGCTGGTCGGGCATGTGGTCACGAATGACCTTTTGCCCGAACGCCTCCATGCGTTCTGCTACACCGACCTTTTCCTGCAGGGTCTTTTCACCCGCATGCCAGGGTGAGGGGCGGTGATCAGGAGACTGTTGCATGGCGGCGTTCCTCGCGATGGCGGGGTTTCAGGCGTGGGTTTGCAGCCCGATCACGGTGCGCGGCATGGGGACGAAACGCGGCAGCGCCTCGATCCGCGCCAGCCAGTTGCGCACATTGGCATACGGCTCCAGCGACACATTGCCTTCGGGGGCGTGAGCGATGTACGAGTAGTTGGCAATGTCCGCGATCGTGGGTGTGCTACCCGCCAGGAATGGCGTGTTGGCCAACTCGGCATCGATCACCTTGAGCAAGGTGTGGGCACGGGAAATCACCTCGTCGGTATTGAACGAAGCCCCGAACACCGTGACCAGGCGGGCGGCTGCCGGGCCAAATGCCAGCGGGCCCGCGGCGACCGATAGCCAGCGTTGCACACGGGCAGCGGCGGCAGGTTCTTCGGGCAGCCAGGCACCGTTGTCATACTTTTTGGCCAAGTAGACGAGGATGGCGTTGGAGTCGGCAATCACCGTGCCGTTGTCATCGATGACCGGAACCTGGCCGAACGGGTTGAGTGCGAGGAAGTCCGGCTGCTTGTGCGCGCCTTTGGCCAGGTCGACGAACACCAGCTCGGTGGGCAGGTTCAGTAGCGAGAGCATCAACTCGATGCGATGGGCATGGCCAGACTTGGGGAAGTTGTAGAGCTTGATCGGGTTCGACATGGGCTTGGCTCCTGGTCAGCGCCGGGATGGGGCTGATGGAGCACATGCTGCACTGGATCGGCTGGCAGCAGAATCAGTGCGCAGGGGAAACCATAATTTCGCGGGGCGGAACAATGGTTTCCAAACACTTGCGCTGGCGCCTACAGGTGAGCGCTAGCCAACGATCCGATCAGTGCAGCTTTTTGAAATGTCGGTACAGCCCACGCGCAGCCTCGACTACCTGCGGCACACAGGCCTGGATATCCTCATCGCTCATCTGGTCCAGCAGCTCGAAGTTATCTTCCAGCCCATGTAGCGAAATGGCCTTGAGCAGCGGGGCCTGCTCCGGTGGCAACTCGCCCCAACCGGCCACCTGGGTACCGCGCATGTAGCCGAAACACCACTCCTCCATCACGATCACAGTGCCCTGCTCGCCTTCGCGTTCCTCGAGCAGCGGTTCGAACTGGTCGACCTCATTGCTCAGTTCTTCTGCCACCTGGCTGGCATAACGCAGCATCAATGCCGTGTAGGCCTCCTCATGCGCGGGTTTCTTGAACTTCGGTACCTTGCCACCCGCTACCGCCGGCAGCCATTGTTCCGGCAGGACAGTGATCGGCGAACTGGCGAGTGCGACGAAAAAGCCATTGAGCTCGGCCAGGTCCAGCACCGAGTAGTCATTGCCATAGGTGATCAGCAGGTCTTCGAGGCGGTCGAGTTCTTTTTCGCTGAGTACGGGGAGCATGGGTAAAAATCCTGGGAAGCAAAAGTGTGTGCACCCTAGCACAGCAACGCCGGAAGGGCTGCCCGCGCGAACGACCGCGCGGGCAGATCGTTCAGGAGTGCAACCAGTCCTGCAGCTCATGTTGCCGGCCGGTGCCAATCAGCAGCCACAGCAAGATACGGCACTTGCGCGGGCAGAGTTGCCCAGCCATGTACACGCCTTTTTTCAGCAGGTCGATCTCTGCACCAACAAACCCGTAGGTTGCCCGGGCTGTAGGCCCTCTACCTGTGCGCGTAGCAACCATGACCGGCAAGCTGGTCGCCAGGTGTTCCAACACTTCGGACCAACTGGCGGAAACATGGCCAGCACCGAAACCGGCGATGACCATCCCCTCATAACCCAATGTGGCCACAGCCTGCAGCAGCGCCGTGTCTGCGTCCAGGCAGGCTTCCAGCAGGGCAACGCGCTGGTCGGTGCGATAGGGTAACGGCAACACTTTCCGTCGCCCGGGCCGATGGCGATACAACACAACACCCTCCACAACGTCGCCCAACGGGCCACATCCGGGCGACTCGAATGCCGCCATCGCCAGGCTGGCCGTCTTGCGAACCCTTGCCGCGCAGTGGACCTGATCATTCATGACCACAAGCACACCTCGCCCACGGCTGTCTTGTGCCAATGCAACCTGAGCCGCAGCCAACAAGTTGGCCGGCCCATCATTGCCCGGCTGACTCGCCGAGCGCATGGCACCGGTCATCACCAATGGCACATCGAATGGCCAGAGCAGATCCAGGAAATAGGCCGTTTCCTCAAGGCTGTCGGTCCCTTGGCTCAATACCAAGGCCTGAGCTCCGCGCTCCACCTCGCCACGGGCCCATGCCAGCACCTCCAGCAACGTCGCGAAACCCAGCGATGCACTGGGGAGCAGGCACAATGAAGCAACGTTCAACTGCGCCATCTCGCGCAACTGTGGAACCTGAAGCAATTGCCGCTCACAATCCAGGCTTGGCGTTACACCATCCCCGACAGCACAGGCCTGCATACTGACCGTGCCGCCCAGAGTAGCGATCGACAGCCTGGGCAGGCTCGAATGTTCACTCATGCTTCTCCCCCCACAAGTAATCCGACTACAGGCACGATTCCCAGCGTGCAGACGGCCATCGACACCACATTGCCGATGTAGCCATGCACATAGGCCGGCAACCGCCGAGTGATCGCCACTGCCAGCGGCGGAGCCACCAGTGCCCCCAACACTGCACTGGCCACCACCACTTGCCAGCTGCCGCCATGTGTCAACACCGCGGCTGGGACGATCGACACAATCGGAATGTAGGTAGGGTACCACCCACGGGCTTTCCACTGTCCACGCCAGAATACGACCCCGACCAGGGATGCCAGGGCCTGGCCGGCCACCATCTGCATCACCAGCATCGAACCGTATGACACGGCAGCCGGGCTCAACAGGTAAGCCAGCAACACACCCAGCAATAGCCCTAGGCTGGCCAATTCATTACCAAAGAATGGGGCTTCGCTGAAGTCGGCCAGAACCCGCCGTAAAGTCCAGACCACACCGTAATCAGGCTGTTTGACTACCGGCTCCACGACGGTGGGTTCACAACATTGGCGTACCCATGAAGGAAAGCGCTTGCACAGGATGAAGGCCACCACGCTTGCCACTGCCATGCCACTCACATTGCCCACTACCACTGGCAACTGCAGGGGATAACACAGGTAATTGACCATCAGCAGGCTGGCCGGTGTTACCAGTAGCGCCCCCAGTAGTGCCCCCGTGATCGTCACCCGCCAGCCCGCACCAAAAAGCAATACCATGGCTGCCGGCAATGACACGAAGGCAACGAAGGTGGGTTGCCAGGTGCCACTGGCCAATGTCCATCCCCACAACACATGACTGAGCAGCAAGCCCAAAAGCGAGCTGGTAAACACCCATGGCCATAATCCGCTGCCATAGCAGATGGCAAAGCCCTGCCACCGGTACCCTCGCAGCTGCGCCCAGTGCGCCAGGCACGCCCCCAGCAGCAAGCCCAGCGCGGGCAGTTCGTGCTTGTAGAAAGCCACTTCACTGATATCACCCACAATCCAGCGCAAACGGCTGAGCGGCTCATCGAGCGTCGCCACCCTATGCGCATAATCCAGCCATTGGCCATGGGCAAGGCTTGCAGCGAGAAACACCAGCAGGCAGCCGAAAATCAACACAAGCCAATACTGCTGTCGTGAGAAGAGGAGTGTGTTCATTCGCAACTCCTCAACGTGGCATAGGTGCATGCAAGCGATAGCCAAGGGTGGCATCGTAGAGGTCGGTGCGCCGGTCTCTTGGCAGGTCGTTGAGGCTGTTCCAGATCGGTGCCGAGCGCGCACTGCTCAAGTCGACATCGGCATAGATAATCTCCTCGGCTTCTGCACTGCCCACCTCGCCGATCGGCCAGCCATTGGTACCGGCGATCAGCGAGCAGCCCAGGAAGCGCCCGCCCCGCTCGCTGCCGACACGGTTCGCGGCGGCGATATAAACGTTGTTGACATGGGCTGCCGTCATGGTCAGGTACGAGGCCATACAACGCCCTGCATCATCGAACAACGGCGGCGGGGTCCATACCCAGTTGTTGAGGCTGCAGATGATGTCGGCGCCTTGCGCGGCCATCACCCGTGGTACTTCCGGGAACCAGATGTCCCAGCAGATCAGCAGGCCGATACGGCCGATAGGCGTCTCGAACACCGGGAACCCCAGGTCCCCAGGGGTGAACCAAAGCTTTTCCTGGTTCCACAGATGCGCCTTGCGGTAGTGCCCGAGCAGGCCTTCGGGGCCAAACAGTACAGCACTGTCGTAGAGCTTCAGCCCGTCACGTTCGGCAAACCCCGCAGCCAGGTATACCTGGTATTGCTTGGCGAAGTCTGCCCAGGTTTTCAGGCAAGGGCCGTCCCGCAGCACCTGCGCATGGGAATAGGCTTCGGCACGGGAGTTGAAGGTGTAGCCCGTGTTGGCCAGTTCAGGCAGCACGATCAGGTTGGCACCTTCGCGTGCTGCGCGCCGGGCCAATGCCAGGCCTCTGCTCACGTTGTTCTCACAGTGCTCGAGACCGACCTGAGGGTCGTACTGGATGACAGCGATACGTACGGGGCTGACGGGGGAACAGGATTCAGACATGGCGGCTTCCTTTTTATGGTTGTTTTGGAAGGACGCCAGTAAAGCGATGTTGGGTCAGGGAGCGACAGTCAGGAGAGTCCTATGGGGCCAAAGGAAAACTACATAATCGCAGTAGGACTCCCCCTACAAAATGCCCCGTACGCCGTTATTTCCCAAGCTGATAGTGTGGGTAGTACTCAAGGGTGAAGCCGCCATTGAACTGTGCTGACGTGTTGTGGCAGAGATTGATGACCGTATCGATTGCCGTGCGCAAACACGGCTCGGTCCATCCGGCGTCAACTGAAAAGGACTCGCCAGCCAGATACAGCCCTGAGCGCGCACTCAGGTCTCGGTTGTATTTCATCAGGTTTACAGCATCAAAGTAGGTACCTGCCCTATACAACTTCGCGCACCCGAGCGCATTTCGGTCTGTGATCCAACGCTGTATGCAAATATTTCGAGTATCGACGTAAGGCGAAATAGCCTCCCCCACATTGGTGCAGCGTAGAAGGATCCGATCGAGCTCCTTCAGGCATTTGCTCGCCAACTCCGCATCAGAGAAGGCTGCCAGTTTGGTCGCGTCATCCTCCCAGGTATAACTGAGGAGAATGCAGTCATCTGGATAGCTATCGTTGTACCGATAGGCATAGACATCGTGCACAAAGCTATCGGTGATCAGAATTTGCGGCATCGGCTTGTGGTCGAGGAAACTTTTCTTCAACGGTGCATAGACCTTGCAACTGGTCTCCCAATGGGCATGCTTCCAGGCGTCGATAATCGGCTGCGGCAACATCTGGCGAGTGAAGCCGTTGAGGCTGATGTTGGTTTCGATCAGCCATGACGGAGTGGTCATGATCACGCTGTCGAAGTCTTCATATTCGGTGCTCTGGTGTAACGGATCACTGCAGCGCCAACGGTATCCGACCCGAATACGGCCATCTTTCAGCTTCTGCACCGCACACACGGAGGTATCTGTCAGTAGCCCATCATTTGTTTTCAGAAGATGTTCATATAGCGAGATCCCACCCATGCCGACGTCCAGGTGCAAAAGGCTTTCGTCGAGGGCCGCAAGTCCGAGGTAGGCAGGCCCTTGAAACGGCAATCCCCTGCTATCAGGGACATTGTTTGCTTCAGGTTGCGGCGCAGTGTAAGGCACACCTCTTGAATCCACACGGCCATGCACCAACTGCAAATGACTGCTGAAGCCAAAGATTGCCGTACGTAGCGGGTACAGGCAGCAAACATCATAAAATGCTCCCCAGCTGCCATCGCCAATACCGATTGCATAGAAAATGGCTGACTCGTCACTGCTCATGCCCAAACCGCCAAAGTCACCGGGGTTTTCAGGGTCCCAGGCAGTAAGGGCGGGCAAATGCACCAGATCCCTGAACGACAGTCGATGATAGCGTTCGACGATTTCCCGCCATAGCGACTCCCAGCTTGACGTTCCATAAACCGCGGCAACATGTTCAGCAAATTGCTGAGCAAAATTGCGCCATTTCTCGTAGACCTGTTGCAAGATTGCCGAAGGAGGTGGGGTTTCGCCTGACGGATTACGCCAGATCAAAAGACCCGGGTCACCTTCCCCTTCTAATTGACCTTCGCGAAGATAAATCCCCGTGGCATTCACCCAAGGTGTACCTGGGTTAGGGAAGTCAGAAATCCGCAGCTCGAACAGTTTTGCGTAATAGGCCATAAGCGAGCGCCCCTCTTTAGGCGACTCTCCAGTCCTATTGAAGAACGGCATGCGCATCGCCCCCATTTCAAAAGGGGTTGCAGGTTGCTTGTGGCTTGCTGAGCTGTTCACGACCGTCAGGTGTCGCCCGCCTACACGCCGGGACTGCTCAATCAATGTGATACGGTTGAAACCACAGCGTAATAACTCGCGGGCAGCAGTCAACCCGGTAACTCCGGCACCGACGACGCAAATGCGGTGATCGGGTTGTGTGGCACGTGCGACGCCGCCCTCTTGTTCGAGAAGCCGGCGGTAGTCGAAGCAGAGATCCGGGGGGGTTAGGGAAACGCGCGGCCCACGGCTGCGTGGCCAGTAATGGGTCGATGGCCAGATCGGCAGGATGGTTGTGTGTTGAACCAATAGTCATGTTCTCGTGTTCTCCATGAGTAGAGAACCTGAGAATGATCAATTGCAAGAGGCGTAAAGTGGTTGCTATGCACCACCCGACGGCACCTACAGGATCGTGAAACACCTGTGGGTGCCGCCTTACAGCGATCAGGGCGCCAGGGCTTACACCGCCAGGGCGCGCTCACGCAGCTCGCTGTTGAGGATGCGGTCGTTCTCGCTGTAATCGACCGGGCAGTCGATCACGTGCACACCCGGGGTCTTGATGCAGTGCTCCAGCAGCGGCAGCAGGCCTTCGGCGCTTTCCA
>NZ_JBTRAR010000006.1:0-212167 GCF_054611535.1 Pseudomonas sp. VEM90
AGGGCCGCAAAGCGGCCCCGGCAATCTAAGTTGCGAAGCTGAAAATCTGGGGCTGCTTCGCAGCCCTTTCGCGACACAAGGCCGCTCCCACAGAACGAGGTCTGCTCATACACTTTTAGCAGGCGCCACGGCCAACTCCACACGCTCGCTCTTCTTGATAACCGCATACACCACCGCTGTCACCAGGCTACCCGCCACAATCGCCAGCAAATACAGCAACGCATGGTTGATCGCGTTGGGGATCAACAACACGAACAAGCCGCCATGCGGCGCCATCAGCTTGCAGCCAAAATACATCGACAATGCCCCGGTCAACGCACCACCGGCGATACTGGCCGGGATCACCCGTAACGGGTCCTTGGCGGCAAACGGAATCGCCCCCTCGGAGATGAAGCACAGCCCCAGCGCCAGCGCCGCCTTGCCCGCCTCGCGCTCGCTCTGGGCGAACTTGCGCCGGGCCAGGAAAGTAGCGATGCCCAAGCCGATCGGCGGCACCATGCCGGCGGCCATGGTCGCCGCCATTGGCGCGTAGCTCGACGAGGCCAGCAGCCCCACCGAGAACGCATAGGCGGCCTTGTTGATCGGCCCGCCAAGGTCGACGCACATCATGCCGCCCAGCAATAGCCCCAGCAGGATGGCATTGGTGGTGCCCATGCTGTCGAGGAAGTGCGTCAACCCTTCGAGCATCGCCGCTACCGGCTGGCCAACCACGTAGATCATCACCAGGCCGGTGAACAGACTGGCCAGCAATGGAATGATCAGGATTGGCTTGAGCGCCTCCAGGCTGCTGGGCAAGCGCGCCCACCGGGCAATGGCCTTGGCGCTGTAGCCGGCAAGAAAGCCGGCGACAATGCCACCGATGAAGCCGGCACCCAAGGTGCTGGCCAGCAGGCCGCCGATCATGCCGGGGGCCAGCCCGGGGCGGTCGGCGATGGACCATGCGATATAACCCGCCAGTAGCGGCACCATCAGTTTGAAGGCGGCTTCGCCGCCAATTTGCATCAACGCCGCCGGCAAGGTGCCCGCCTCTTTGTAGGCTTCGATACCGAACACGAACGACAGGGCAATCAGCAGGCCGCCGGCCACCACCATCGGCAGCATGAACGACACGCCGGTAAGCAAATGCTTGTACACGCCGGTTTTCTCGCCCTTCGTCGGCGTGGATGCCGCTGCGGCGTCGGCGCCGTTTTCCACCGTGGCCTGCGCCAAGGCCTTGTCCAGAGTGGCGCGGGCCTGCTTGAGGGCAATGCCGGTACCACAACGGTAAATACGTTTGCCGGCGAAACGTGCAGTGGGAACTTCAATGTCGGCGGCCAGCAACACCACGTCCGCCGCAGCGATGGCTTCAGCAGACAAGGGATTGCGCGCACCGACCGAGCCCTGGGTCTCGACGGTCAACTGGTAGCCCAGTTGCTGTGCGGCTTGCTGCAAGGCTTCTGCGGCCATGAAGGTATGGGCTACGCCGGTCGGACAAGCAGTCACCGCAACGATGCGGGTACCAGCACTGCCAGCGGCGGCCGGGCCATCTGTCACTGCGGCCAGCAGCTCGGCGTTGGCCGCCGCTTCGTCGAGAAAGCCTTCGCGATCAGCCAGCGCCTGGGATGGCGTGCTTTGGTACAGGCGCTTGCCGACGAAGCGGGCCAGGTCCACCGGACCGGTGCTGACCACAAGCACCCAGTCAGCCTCGGCGATCTGTGCGGCGCTCAGCTGCCGCTCGGGGTGTTCAGTATTCTGCACTTCGACGCTGGTGCTCCAGCCGCGCCGCTGGGCAGCGGCGGACAGCAAGCGTGCGCTCAGTACACTCGATACCTGGCCATTGGGGCAGGCGGTGACTATGGCAATGTTCATCGGCAACCCTCTTGTTGTTCTGTCAGTTGCACGGCCGCTTCCAGTTGCACCAGGTGCTCGCGGTCACGGATACCGAAGCCAACCTGGGTAACGGCCTGGGCGGCAATGGCAGTGGCTCGGGTCAACGTCTGCGCAGGCGCCTCGGCCAGCAGCAGGCCGTGGACCATGCCGGCCACCAGCGAATCCCCCGCCCCCACCGTGCTGGCAACCCGCACCTTGGGTGGGCGGGCGTGCATGGCCAGGTCACGACTGAACCAACTGACGCCCTGCTCGCCCGCAGACACCACCACGTGTTCAACGCCACTGGCCAGCAGGCGCTTGGCGGCAGCCGTCTGTTGCGCCAGGTTATCCACAGGCAGGCCCAGCACTTCGCCCAGTTCTTCGGTATTGGGCTTGACCAGCCAGGGCGCGCTCTGCAAACCGACACGCAGGGCTTCACCACTGCTGTCCAGGACGACCTTGAGGCCTTGAGCCTTCAACAGTTCGAGCAACTGGCGGAACCAGTCAGTACTGATTCCGCGCGGCAGGCTACCAGCCACCACCACGGCATCGTGGCCTGGGGCAACCTGTTGCAGCCTGTGCAGCAAGGCATTGCGTGCCGCCTCGTCCACCTCCGGGCCTTGCCCGTTGATGTCGGTAACGCGGCCATCGGCCTCGACCAGCTTGATATTGCTGCGGGTTTCGCCCGGCACACGGACGAAGCAGTCGGTAAAACCGCGACCGTCGATCAGCGCCTCGAAGGGCTGCAGATTGTCGCGCCCAAGGAAACCGCCAACGGTTACGCTGTGCCCCAGGTCGGCCAGTACCTGGGCAACGTTCAGCCCCTTGCCCGCGGCGTGACTGTGCTGCGCCTGGCTACGGTTGACCTGCCCTGGGCGCAGAGCGTCCAGGCCGATGGTGATATCCAGTGCCGGGTTCAGGGTGAGAGTGAGGATCTTGGCCATTCAGTAACGCTCCACCAGCGCGCGAACTGCTGCGGCGCTGTCCTGTTGCAGGGCCTCGCGCGCCAGGGCGCGGGCTGTCTGATGATCGGCCTGGCGAACCAGTGCCTTGACTTCGGCGATGCTGCGCGCGGAGACGCTGAGTTCGTCCACGTCCAGCCCCAGCAGCACGGCCACCGCCTGCGGGTCGGCCGCCAGCTCGCCACACACGCCCACCCACTTGCCGTGGGCATGGGCGGCGCGCACGGTCATGTCGATCAGGCTCAACACCGCCGGGTGCAGGCCATCGGCCTGTGCCGAGAGGCTGGGGTGGCCACGGTCGATGGCCAAGGTGTATTGAGTCAGGTCGTTGGTGCCGATGCTGAAGAAGTCCACTTCGCGCGCCAATTGCGCTGCCAGCAGGGCCGCTGAAGGCACCTCGACCATAATGCCCAGTTGCAGGTCGGCTACCGGGATTTCTGCGCGCAGGCGTTCCACCATGGCCCGAGCCTCACGCCACTCGTGCACCTGGCCAACCATCGGGAACATGATACGCAACGGGCGCTGGTCGGCGGCCCGCAGCAATGCGCGCAACTGGTCTTCCATCACTTGCGGGCGCTGCAGGGTCAAACGCACGCCACGCACGCCGAGGAAGGGATTTTCCTCGGCAGCGATCGGCCAGTAAGGCAGCGGTTTGTCGCCGCCGACATCCAGGGTACGCACCACCAGCGGGCGCCCATCGAGGCCATCGAGCACGCGGCGGTACTCGGCTTCCTGGGTAGCCACATCCGGCGCTTGAGGGTGGGCCATGAAAATCAGTTCGGTGCGCAGCAGGCCCACACCCTCGGCGCCCTGCTCCACCACCTTGGCGATACCGTTGCTATCGCCGATGTTGGCAAACACCTCGACGGCATGCCCATCCCGGGTGATGGCCGGCTCGAAGCGGTTGGCCCAGGCGGCCTGCAGGCGTTGCTCGCGCAGGTCACGCTCGGCCAGCGCCTGCTGCAGTTCATCCGCAGGCGGTGCGACGCTAACCACACCACGCTGGCCATCGAGCAGCAGCGGCGTGCCACTGTCCAGCAACAGTATCGACGCACCCGCGCCGACCACCGCTGGTATACCCAAAGCACGGGCGACGATGGCACTGTGGGCCGTGGCGCCGCCCTGGGCGGTGACAATGCCGGCAACCCGGTTGGGGTCCAGGCGGGCGACATCGGATGGACCGACTTCGGTCATCACCAGCACATAGGGTTGCTCGGGTTCAGCCTGCGCCTGCACACCACACAACTGCGCCAGCACGCGGCGGCCGATATCGCGCAGGTCGGCAGCGCGCTCGGCAAGCAGCGCATCGTGCAATGCCTCTTGCTGGCGGGCCGCGGCGTCGATCACGGCCATCCACGCGGCCGCGGCACTTTCGCCTTGGGCCAGGCGCTGCTCGACATCGTCGGTCAGGGCCGGGTCGGCAAGCATTTCCTGGTGGGTGACGAAAATTTCGCCAATGGCCTTGTCGCTGCGCAGGACCAAAGCCTGCAGTTCGCCATTGACGATGGCCAACGCTTCGCGCAGCTTCTGCCGCTCCTGGGCGCACGATTCACCCCGCAAGGGATAGTCGAACTCACGCTCGACACAGACATGCGCCGGGCCGCTGGCAATGCCGGGGGCGGCACCCACACCCTGGATACGACTGCCGGCCGCAGGCGCTTGCAGTACTTCGGGTACGTCATCGGCAATGGGCGTGACGCTCTGCGGTAGGGGTTCCACCTCCTCACCCAAGCCTTGTTCGATAGCGGCCAGCAACACCGGCAAGGCATCGGCAGCGATGCTCGGCTCGGCGACCAGCTCCAGTGCCTGACCACGGCGGGCGCCGAGGCTGAGCAGCTTGCTCAGGCTCTTCACCGATACCGCTGGCTGCGCGCTATCGACCAGGCGCACACGAATTTCCCCTTCAAAGCCTTTGGCCAGTTGTGCAAGCACCTTGGCCGGGCGGGCATGCAAGCCATGTGGATTGGCCAGCACGACACGTGCGCTGGGCCAGTCCGCCGGCGCTTCGCCGCCCAGTACTTCCAGTACCGCACGGCTGTTGGTGGCCTGGTAGAGCATCTGCCCGCGGCCTTCGATCAGCACTTCGCACAGACGCTCAAGCAGGGCCTCGTGAGCGGCGCCAAGGCTGGCCAGGCAGAACAGACCGTTGAGCGGCTGGTCGCGGTAACGCAGCGGCTGCTGCGGGGTGATGAAGGCGAGGCCCGGCTGACGAACCTGGCGCTCGCTGTGCAGCCACCACAGGCCCTCGCCCAGCGGCAGAGGCTCGGCCTGCTGGAGCACGGCGGCAAAGCCACTGTCGACACAGTCGGCACGTTGCAACAGGCGCGCACCGCGCCAGGCCAGTTCGTCGAAGTCTTCAGCCGGCAAGTTCAGACCCACCAGTTGCGCATCCAGCGCCAACGCTTGTGGCGCGCCCTGCAGCAGCTTGAGCAGCGCTTCGGCTGAGCTGGCCCGGCGCAAGGCTTCGGCCAGGTCGGTTTCGCCCAGCGCACGGGTCAACAGCTGCAGCAGGCGCAGGTGTTCGTCGGAGCGGGCGGCAATACCAATGGCCAGGTAGACCATTTGCCCGTCACCCCAGTCTACCCCCTCAGGAAACTGCAGCAGCCGCACGCCGGTGGCATACACCAGATCGCGTGTTTGCGGCGTACCATGGGGAATGGCGATGCCCTGGCCAAGGAACGTGGAGCCTTGTGCCTCCCGGGCCTGTAGCCCTTGCAGGTAACCCTCGGCGACCAGGCCGTCCGCAACCAGTCGATCCGCCAAAAGGCGCAATGCCTCATCCTTGTCGGCGGCCTTCTGGCCCATGGCTATCTGCTCATTGGCGAGCTCGAGCATGACCTTCTCCTTTTGCAGTTCCCGTTCGGGTACTGGAGTATTGTTGTGAAATTCACATAAAGGGCCAGTTCAGCAACCTTGCACGGGTGGAGCCGAGGCAGAAAAATCGGCAGCTGAAACGTTTAATCTGACCAGACGGCCACGTTACTCGATAATCTGCCCAGTAAAAAGCCCCATCCTGTCGGACAATTGCGACAATGGTCGTCTGCGCGTGATGCCTGTACCGGGTCAAACTACCCGGTCCGGCCTTACAGCCAGCCCCGGTAATAACAAGGAAAATTCGGTGAAACTCAGCGATATCGCCCGTCTGGCCGGTGTGTCCGTGACCACTGCCAGCTACGTCATCAATGGCAAGGCAGAACAGCAGCGCATCAGCAACAGTACTGTCGAGCGGGTACGCGCGGTGGTCGAAGCCCACGGCTTCACCCCCAACCCGCAGGCAGCTGGGCTGCGCAGCCGGCATACCCGCACCCTGGGCTTCATTCTCCCGGATCTGGAGAACCCCAGCTACGCCCGCATTGCCAAGCAACTGGAGCAAGGCGCCCGCGCCCGCGGCTACCAGTTGCTGATCGCCAGCAGCGACGACCAGCCAGACAGCGAGCGCCAACTGCAGCAGCTGTTCCGTGCGCGGCGCTGCGATGCGCTGTTCGTTGCCAGTTGCCTGCCGCCAGAAGATGACAGCTACCGCGAGCTGCAGGACAAAGGCTTGCCGGTGATAGCCATCGACCGCCGCCTGGACCCCGCACACTTCTGCTCAGTGATCAGCGACGACCGCGATGCCAGCCGCCAGCTGGCCGCCAGCCTGCTCAGCGCGGCCCCACGCAGCATCGCCCTGATAGGCGCACGCCCCGAGCTGTCGGTTAGCCAGGCGCGTGCCGGCGGATTCGACGAGGCCCTGCAAGGCTATGCCGGCGAAGTGCGCCGCTATCAGGGCGAAGCGTTCAGCCGCGAGTGCGGCCAACGCCTGATGCAACAACTGATCGACGACCTGGGCGGCCTGCCGGATGCTCTGGTGACCACGTCGTACGTGCTATTGCAGGGCGTGTTCGACACCCTACAGGCGCGCCCGGTCGACTCGCGCCAACTGCAGCTGGGTACCTTTGGCGACAACCAGTTGCTCGATTTCCTGCCGCTGCCGGTCAATGCCATGGCCCAGCAGCACGGCCAGATTGCCGCCACCGCGCTTGAACTGGCACTGGCCGCCATCGAGGAAAAACGCTATGAACCCGGCGTTCATGCTGTTGGCCGCACCTTCAAGCAACGCATCTCAGCGGCCTGAACATGCGCCTGATCGACACCCACACCCACCTGGACTTCCCCGACTTCGACGCCGACCGCCCGCGCCTGCTGGCCAACGCGGCGGCGCGTGGGCTGGAGCGGATGGTGGTGCTGGGGGTGTACCAGGCGAATTTCCAACGGGTGTGGGAACTCGCCTGCACCGAGCCGCGCCTGTTCGCAGCGCTTGGCCTGCACCCGGTCTACCTCGACCAGCATCGACCTGAGCACCTGCTGCAACTGCGCGAGTGGCTGGAGCGCCTGCGCGACAACCCGCGGCTATGTGCCGTGGGTGAGTTTGGCCTGGACTATTACCTCACAGACCTCGACAAGACCCGCCAGCAGGCGCTGTTCGAAGCGCAACTGCAGATGGCTTGCGACTTCGAACTACCGGCCCTGTTGCACGTGCGCCGCAGCCATGCCCAGGTGATTGCCACGCTCAAGCGCTACAAGCCTGCGCGGGCGGGGGTGATTCATGCGTTTGCCGGCAGCTACGAAGAGGCCCGCGAGTACATCAAGCTGGGGTTCATGCTGGGGTTGGGCGGTGCGGCTACCTGGCCGCAGGCACTGCGGCTGCGCAAGACCCTGGCGCGGCTGCCACTGGACAGCGTGGTGCTGGAGACTGATGCACCGGACATGGCACCGGTGATGTACCCGGGGGTACGCAACAGCCCGGAGCATCTGCCGGACATTGCCGCGGCACTGGCGCAAGTGATGGGGCTGGATGTCGAGGTGCTGGCACAGGCCAGCACCCGCAATGCTTGCGCGTTGTTTGGCTGGTGAAACTCAGGTGAACGGGATTCCCGTGGGATGCGCCTGGTCCCGATTCAGACCAGCACGGTCCACAGCGCGAACCCTGCATACCACAGCACTGCACAGCGCAACAGCAGTTCCCACAGGCTGTCCAACCGCCCCAGCCCGCGCTGGCTGTCCTCTTCCTCGGGAATGTCATCGGCAATGCGCCCGACCCGAGCCACCAGGTGCCCGGCACTGATGTGCCAGTTGAGCACCTCGTGCAGCATCACCCTTGTAACCGCAAGGAAGTTGCCCACCAGGGCAAAGCTCAACGCCAGCCCCCGCACCGGCAACCAGTCCATGATGTGCCGCAACTGCTCGGCACGCACCTTCAGCGCCGGCTGCCTGCTGTGTTCACCACACAGCGCCAACAGTCGATAAGCCAGCGCAGCGCCAGGGCCCAGTACGAAATACCAGAAGATCACCGCGAAAAAGCCCTGGTACACCTGCCACAGCAAATTACCCTGCACCCGCACCAGCAGGGTGTGCGGTTCATCGGCCACCAGGCCCAGGTCGCGCTCGGCCACGTGCAGCGCCGCCTGATCGTCCCCCCGCCGCCAGGCGTCACGAAACGGCCCCAGCGATGCCTTGGCATCGCCGCGGCCCAGGCTGTAGATCAGCACAAGCAGGTGCACCGGCAAAGCCAGCAAGCCATAGGCCACTGGCTCCAGCACATGCAGCAACAACACAAGCAACGCTACCGGTGCCAACACCAGGATGGCCAACGTCCACCATGGGTGCACCTTGCCGCTGCGCTCCAGACGCACCAATTCGCCAATAAAGAACCCGTCGCGCTGCACCTGATGACGCAGCGCCGAAAACTTCTCGACCCACAGCGCCAGCACCAACACCAGAAAACTCATGCCTTGTCCTCGTTGTGCTGCAGCGCCTGGCGGTAGCGCGGCCAGTCGAAGGCCGGGCCGGGGTCGGTCTTGCGCTGCGGGGCAATGTCGCTGTGGCCCTGAATGCGGTTCAGGTCGATGGCCGGCCAGGCACTGCGGATGTGCCGGGTGAGTTGCTCCAGCACCGCATACTGGGCATCGGTATAGGGCAGGTCGTCGGTGCCTTCCAGTTCGATGCCGATGGAAAAGTCGTTACAGCCTTCGCGCCCGTCAAAGCTCGACACCCCCGCATGCCAGGCACGGTCATGCAACGACACGAACTGAGTCACCGCGCCGTCACGCTCGACGAACAGGTGCGCTGACACGGTCAGGTGGTTGATGCTGGCAAAATACGGATGTTCATCAGGGGCCAGGCGGTTCTGGAAGAATTGCTGCACCTTGCCCGTGCCGAAACAGGCCGGGGGCAGGCTGATGTTGTGAATCACCAGCAGGGAAATCGATTCGCCTTCGGGGCGCGCATTGAAGTTCGGCGAGGGGCAATGGGTGATTCCGATTCCGTGGAACCAGCCAGTGGCACGGTCCAATTGCATGGGGCAGATCCTGAAAAACGCCGTGAACATGCCCACAGTATGCCCTGCGGCCAACGCCGTGTGCATGTGAATGATTGTAATGCGTCAGCCTATTGCGCCTGCCCTTGCCGCAAGCTCTCAAGAACCGCCTCCAGCGCCCGTTCGAATAACAGGCGGTCATCCAGCACGCGCACTTCATGCCGCTGCAGTGCCTGGGCCAGGCTGGCGCTGCTCCACTCGCGCACTTTCATGCCGGTGCGGTTGGCAAACACCAGCCTATCGCTGCTTTCAATGCGCGCGACCAGCTTGCAGCGCAGTGGCCCATCCTCATCGAGAACCTCGACCCAGGTGCCGATACGCAAGCGTTGCGCCTGGCGCAGCGCTGCAGCCTGCTCATCGGCAGCGTGCAGGGGCACGCAGGCGGGCTCTTCGGCAATCGCCAGCACAATCTCTTCGGCCACCCGCACATCGCCCAAGAATTGACCTTCCCCTCCCGGCATTTCGTCTTTACCTGCGCAGGCGCGCAGGTGCAACTGTTCCAGTTGCAGGAAGAACTCGCGGGTCGCCACCGCGTCCAGGGCTACGCTGGCCAGGCCATCGCGCAGCGCCTTGAGCAGGGCTGGCACCTGCTGCAGCAAGGCTTGCGGCTCATGTGGCGGGGTAATGCTGGCCAGCAGCATGTCCATCGTCTGCAATGCGCCGCGCCAGGCCGCAGAGGCCTCGCCCTGTTTCAACCAAGCCAGCAGCAGTACCTGGCTCCAGGCCTGCACCAGCATTTGTACCACCACCTGCGGCAACACCCGGCCTCGCAGGCGCTGGTTGAGCACGTGCTGCACCTGCTGTCTGGCCTGCAGTGCCCGGGCACGGCCTTCTTCGGCGTCGCGAGTGCGTTGTTCGAGCAACTCGTTGCGTCGCCGTTCGTCCTGATTGAATGCGAGGAAGTCGTCGAGCAACTCGGCGAACAGGCTTGCATCGTCGGCAAAATCATTGAGCAGGCGCTGAACGACACGCTCTACCCGCAAATGCAAGCTGTCACGCCGGCCTTCGCTGCCGCACTCCCAGCCAATCGCGGCGCCGGCGATTTCGTTGAGCAGCCGACGCGCCGGGTGGTTACCTCGGCTGAACAGCCCCTTGTCCAGTAATGCCACCTTGAGCAGGGGAATATGAAGGCGCGTAATCAACGACCGCAGGCTGGCCGGCAGGTTGTCGTCGTTGTGGATGAACGCGAACAGCAGGCCAACCAGGTTGATCATGTCTTCGTCATCCACTTCAAGACGCCGACGCGTACCGCTGCGCACACTCACCCGCAACAGCAGTTGCTCAAGCTGCTGGCCGAGCTCGAAGTCATCGGCCTCGTGGGTGGCGGGCACGTAGCGCTGCAAATGCGAAAGTAGCCGGAGCAGGTCGGCGGTACTGATCGGCTGGGCGGCAGCCACCGCGTGCAAGCGCGGCGCGAACTGCCCGCGCACCGGCGCTAGCAGTACCTGTAACGAGGCAAACAACGCCTGCCCTGCGGCATCCGCCCCCACGTCCTGGCCGAGATTCGCCGGTCCTGGGCGCGCACGCATGCGCCGGTCTTCGGCACGCCGGCGCGGCGCCGGTTGCAGTTCGGGCAGTACGCCGGCAGCGGCCAGCAACTGGTTGGCTTCGCCATAGATCACATCGACATCGCGCAGCACATAACGCTCGAACAGCTTCAGCAGCACCAGCTTGACCCGCAGGCCAACGCCCAGATTACGCCCGGCATCGAGGAAGTAACGACACAGCGCGGCTGGCCCCAACGGGTTGTGCTGCTCGTACAGGGGGCGGTCGAGCAGCGCCTGCAGGCGCAAACCCAGTTGCTGCAGGGCAATGCCATCGCGTGACAACACCCGCGCCACCATGCCCTCGATGGCGGCGGCCCGCTCCATTTGAGCCTTGCTACGCGGGGGGCCCGGCTGGGCCAGGTTTGCCAGCAAGTCGACCTGGCCGGTTCGGAGGAAAGCATCCTGGAACGTATCCAGAAAACCACGCTCAATGCTCTTGCGCTTCAGGCGCAGGTCACGCATGGCCTCGAAGTACAGGTTCTGGTCACCGCGGTCCAAGGCCTTGTCGGCCATTTCGAAGAGCGTGTCATCGGCATTGTCGAACAGATCCTGCAGGCCCTGACGCAACTGCAACGCGGCCTTGTCGCGCACCTGCAGCAGCACGACCGGAAGGCAAGGCAGAGGCGTAAGCCCCCCTCGGTCGATGGCTGCCGCCAGGGGCACCACCTTGCCTTCCTTTTGCATCCTGGACTCCTTGCAGGGTGTCTTGCCCGAAAGGGCTGAAAATCGTCAAAGCCATGGCGCCAAATACCAGTCGCCATTATCGGTAAAAAACCGTATGCCTGCCAGCGCCGTTTCGCTGACTGGCTAATGACCCTGATCTGCTCGGATTACTCATGACGCCCGACCAAAGGTCAGCACCAAGGCGGCTGTACACACCGGCCCCCTGCCCTATAATCGCGGGCACCTAGCTTGTGGAGCCGACCATGCCGAACCTACGCCTTGCCGACCTGACCGCTGAAATTGAAGCCAACGTGCGCCGCGCGCTGTTGGAGGACATCGGCAGTGGCGATATCACCGCGCAACTGATCCCGGCCGAGCGCCTGGCCAAGGCGACCATCATCACCCGCGAAGATTGCGTGGTCGCCGGTACCGCTTGGGTCGATGCCGTGTTCCGCCAGCTTGACCCGCGCGTTGCAGTGCACTGGCAGGTGGCCGACGGAGAGCAGGCCACTGCCAATCAGCCGTTGTTCCACCTGGAAGGCCCGGCCCGTTCGCTGCTGAGTGGTGAGCGCAGCGCACTGAACTTCCTGCAGATGCTTTCGGGGGTCGCCACCCGTGCGCGCTTCCTTGCCGACTTGGTAGCAGGCACCCAGGTGCGCCTGCTGGACACCCGCAAAACCCTGCCCGGCCTTCGCCTGGCGCAAAAGTACGCGGTTACCTGCGGTGGATGCGACAACCACCGCATAGGCCTGTACGACGCCTTCCTGATCAAGGAAAACCACATCGCCGCCAGCGGCGGCGTAGCCGAGGCCGTGGCCGCAGCGCACCGCATTGCGCCGGGCAAGCCGGTTGAAATCGAGGTCGAAAGCCTGGATGAACTGCGCCAGGCGCTGGCCGCTGGCGCGGACATCATCATGCTCGACGAGTTGAACCTGGACGAGATGCGCGAAGCCGTGCGCATTACCGCTGGCAAAGCCAAGCTTGAAGCCAGCGGCGGCGTAAACGAAACGACCTTGCGGGTAATTGCCGAGACAGGGGTGGACTACATCTCGATTGGCGCCATGACCAAGGATGTGAAAGCGGTGGACCTGTCGATGCGACTGAGCCTGTGAACTGATTGCAGGCAATAAAAAACCGGCGCTTGGCCGGTTTTTTATTGGGGGCGCTTTGCACCCCATTCACAGTTGCAACAGGCTGCATATCCTTGCAGGCGCAACCTTGTGCTGCGAATGGGCCGCAAAGCAGCCCCGGTTTTCAGATCAGAACGAGGCGTTGGCCAAACCGTCCAGGTAGCGCTCGACATCCAGCGCCGCCATGCAGCCCGCACCGGCCGAAGTGATGGCTTGGCGGTAAACGTGGTCAGCCACGTCGCCAGCGGCAAACACACCCTCGACGTTGGTCGCGGTGGCATTGCCTTCGCGGCCGCCGTTGACCACCAGGTAGCCGTCTTTCAAGGTCAGCTGGCCTTCGAACAGCGAAGTGTTCGGGGTGTGGCCAATGGCGATGAACACGCCGTCGACCTTGATTTCGTCGCTGCTGCCGTCGTTGTTCTTCAGACGCGCACCGGTTACGCCCATGTTGTCACCCAGCACTTCGTCCAGGGTGGCGTTGAGCTTGAGCTCGATCTTGCCTTCGGCCACACGGGCGTTCAGCTTGTCGACCAGGATCTTCTCGGCGCGGAAGGTTTCGCGACGGTGTACCAGGGTCACTTTGCTGGCGATGTTGGCCAGGTAGAGTGCCTCTTCCACAGCCGTGTTGCCACCACCGACCACGGCGACCGGCTTGTTGCGGTAGAAGAAACCGTCACAGGTGGCACAGGCCGAAACACCCTTGCCCATGAAGGTCTCTTCCGACGGCAGGCCCAGGTAGCGAGCGCTGGCTCCGGTGGCGATGATCAACGCATCACAGGTGTACTTGCCGCTGTCACCCTGCAGGGTGAACGGCTTGTTGGCCAGGTCGACCGCGTTGATGTGGTCGAAGACGATTTCGGTTTCAAAACGCTCGGCGTGCTCTTGCATACGCTGCATCAGGGCCGGGCCGGTCAGGCCGTGGGGGTCGCCCGGCCAGTTGTCGACTTCGGTGGTGGTGGTCAGCTGGCCACCAGCCTGCATGCCGGTGATCAGCAGCGGCTTGAGGTTGGCACGGGCGGCATACACCGCAGCGCTGTAACCGGCAGGGCCGGAACCGAGAATGATGACGCGCGAATGACGTACTTCAGACATGTCGAACTCCTGTCGAGCGGGCTGCAGGGCCGGCATCGGTGTACCGGCTGCGCCAGCCAAGAAATTAAAAAGGACCCACGCAGCGCTTGGGGAAGGCTAAAACGCGCAGGTCCGCAAAGCGAAAAGTTGAGCGCACTGTAGCGAGGTCGCAAAGATTAAGGAAATATCCTTAGACAATCCACCTCATAGGCATCGCCTATGCTGCGATTTCATCGATAAACACGCGCCGGGCGCTTTTGTTACATCCCGTTTCCCGCCCACTGCGTGCCTTTCGTCGGCGCGGCAAACTCGGTAAGGTCAGCGCGTTTTCCTTCTCTGCGGAGTATCTAGATGCAAGCCCCTGTCCTCTCTGGCCCCCAATACCTGCGCGAAGGCCTGAAACTGGTGCTGAGCCCCAACCTGCGGTTGTTCGTGCTGCTGCCACTGGCGGTCAACCTGTTGCTGTTCGGTGGCCTGATCTACTTCGCCGGCCACCAGTTCGGCCTGTGGCTCGATGCCCTGATGCCCACGCTGCCTGACTGGCTGAGCTTCCTCAGCTACATCCTCTGGCCGCTGTTCGTTGCCTTGCTGGTGCTGATGGTGTTCTTCACCTTCACCCTGGTGGCCAATATCATTGCCGCGCCGTTCAACGGCTTTCTGGCGGAAAAGGTCGAGGTGGTAGTGCGTGGCGAAGACACCTTCCCAGCCTTCAGCTGGGGCGAGCTGGCAGCCATGGTACCGCGCACCCTCAGCCGCGAAATGCGCAAGCTGGGCTACTTCCTGCCACGCGCCATCGGCCTGTTCGTCCTGTCGCTGATCCCGGTGGTCAACGTGGTGGCTGCGCCGCTGTGGCTGATCTTCGGCGTGTGGATGATGGCCATCCAGTACATCGACTACCCGGCGGACAACAACAAGATGAGCTGGCAGGACATGCTGGCCTGGCTGCGGCAGAAGCGCTGGCAGTCGCTGGGCTTTGGGGGGATTACCTACCTGGCGCTGATGATTCCAGGCGTGAACGTGCTGATGATGCCGGCGGCGGTGGCCGGGGCTACGCTGTTCTGGGTGCGGGAGCGGAGCTGAAGGAGCGTGGGGCTGCAGGGCAGCCCCTTTTTGCAGATTGTTTTTTTAGAAGTCGGAGAAACTGTAGGGTTCGAGGGTGGCAATCTGAGAAAGCAGTATTAGATGCTCCACTGCCTTAACCTTCTCGAGGTTAGCAAGGTCGCTTGACCCGCCGAACGCCAAGGCTGGAACGAACCCATACATTTCATCATGCTTTAGCATACCCAGTTTTTTCTTTGCTGGCTCGAACATGCCATCAAAGTCAACAGACGCCTTTTCTTTGCCAAGGAAGAAACCTTGCACTTCCCTGTCCATATCCGCCGCCGTCAACTCATATTCACTGCCCCTGTATCGTGAAATATGAGCCAAAATCTTTACTGAGAAACCCGTTTGCTCTCCAAAGAGATACAGGTCACCAAATGCGCCGCGAGCGATAAGGTGGTATCTATCTCGCTTCTCCAATATTGTGCCTTCGATAAGCGAGGCAGTTACCCCTTCATATTCCTGGGGATTGACAGTCCAAAATATCCCGTCACCATACCCGCACCAACCGTGCTCACTCCAATACTCTAACAATTTGTTCGGCAAGATGCCTCTGTATCGATCCAGACTTGAGGGAGGAACCTCCTGTCGAAAAAACGGCTCACCAACTTGTTCTACAAACAGGGAAAAAACCTCATCCACGGCGAAACCCTCAAGCGACTAGCATTTATGAAGTTTTACGTTTAACAGGCCTGATCCCAAGCCCGATTTTGAAGCTTTCTCGGCAGCAGCTTTCAAGCCCTCGACTCTGCTTTTCCATTGTGGGCCTATGCTCGAGTTAACTTGCCTGTCGCCAAAATCAGAAATAGTATCCCGTCCACCGGCGATCAAGTCAGGATTATGCAAAGCTGCGAGAGATGACAGGGTTTCCTTTGCCTGCTTCACCGAGAGCTTTCTAGCTTCAATGGCATTCATAGTTTTCATCAAATCTCTCTGAATTCTCTCCTGTAACTTATCATAAAGTTACTTTCTCGCTATTTTTGCAATGCGCGGATCTCGCTTCGCCGGATTAGCGATATTTTCGAGAAACTCTTCAACCGTTAGCCGATTCAACCCATCCTGCTGTCCCTTCAGCTGCCGTTCAAACTCGCCATGCTTCGATGCTGGCAATTTATCAGCCTTGAAACATGCCACCGTATGCAAAGGCATGCTACCGGGCTTACCTGTCGAGTGCTCCTTGTCTTTTCCTGCCTGCCGGTTCGGCTGAACTGGCTGCGGATCATCCATCGCCCCCTTGCGCCGCTCCGGCACCTGCAGATCCGGCCGTTTCTTCAACCCCTCTTCATGCTGGAGCATCCATTGCCCCAGCCGCGCGCCTTTGCGGCTGGCCGCCATTTCCTGGGCCAGCACCCGGGCATCGCCGCGCCCGCGGGTGAGGTACGACACGATTGCCCCCAACAACAGCACCACGACTTCCACATGGCCTTGGGCAATCTGATGCGTGGCCCGGGATATCGCATAGGGGTCGTCCCGGCAGAACGGGCCGGTGCCTTCATTGCCGCAGGTGCCTTCCCAGGCGAAGCGGATGCCATCGACGTAGTACTCGCCGATCCGCGGCAAGCCGTCGATGAAGAATTCGGCAATGGAAGCAAGCCCCAGCGCACCGAGGATCCAGCCGCTGACCTTGAGGCCCATGGCCGCGCCTGCGCCGGCGAACGGAATGGTTCCGGCGCCGCCGGCGAATGCGCCTACCCCCGCGCCAAGCAGGCCACCGGTAATGGTGCTGCCGGCGACGATCATCGCCATCTGCTGCACGACCCTCAGCAGTTCGTCGACGATGCTGTTGATGTCGAGGTCGGCGAAGCGCTGGCGCAGCCTCTGCGCCGCCTGCCATTCGGCGTGGTAGAAGGCTGTGCGGACAGCTTCGATCCGGCGCAGGTTGAGGCCCAGTGAGGCGACCTCTTCATTGAGGCTGGTGCGGAACTGGCCACCGCTTTGGTAGCCCACCATGGCGATGACACGTGACTCGATCTCGTGCCAGGAGGGCACGAGGTAATCCAGGTACATGAGGTGTCTCCCTGACAACGTGTGCAGGGGGAAATCCCATCATGGATTCGGATCGGAGGTTTCTGAGTCAGTTGTAGGAAAATGCGACTTCGTTTCCGGCATGCTCGGCGAAGTTCAGCTGTTCAGTTGTTGCTGTGGGTAAGGCTGGAAATTTTTATCGTTCTTGAGATCGAGCGCCGCGCAGGCGAAGCTCGATCCCATGGCCATTACAAACCCCAAGCCATATCAAAGACTCAGCCGGCTGGAAAACTGCCCCACTACGTCCACTACCCGCTTCGCCCCGTCCTGTATCTCGACAATCACGCTGCCCGTCTCATCCGCCAGCGCCAGCCCCTGTTCGGCCTGGCGCTTGCTGGTGTCGATGATCGCCACCGCCGCCTGCGCCAGTTGTTCGTTCTGCTGTACCACCCGGGCGATTTCTTCGGTGGCGGTGCTGGTGCGGGAGGCCAGTTGGCGCACTTCGTCGGCAACGACGGCAAAGCCCCGCCCTTGCTCCCCCGCGCGGGCAGCTTCGATGGCCGCGTTAAGGGCCAGCAGGTTGGTCTGCCCGGCAATGTCGCTGATGGTCTTGATGATCGAACCGATCACCCGCGACTGGGTATCCAGCGCCTGGATGCCGTCGGCGGCCTCTTGCATCGAAGCCTCCAGGCCACGCATTACGGTGACAGTCTGGGTGACCACTTCGGTGGCCTTGCGAGCACTGACATCGGTACCCAGCGAGGTGTTGTAGGCGACATCTGCCGCCTCAGCCACTGCCAGTTCCTGATTGACCTGATCGGTGATCACGGTGGCGAACTTGACCACCTTGTACAGCACATCGTGGGCATCGAAGATCGGGTTGTACGAGGCCTCCAGCCAGATCACCCGGCCATGGGCATCGATGCGCTTGAAGCGCTCGGCAACATATTCGCCACGCCGCAGCCTGTCCCAGAACGCTTGGTAGCCAGCCGAGTTGACCTCCTGCGGTTCGCAGAACATGCGGTGGTGCTTACCGCGAATCTGCTCCAGGCGATAGCCGACGGTGGCCAGGAAACGCTCGTTGGCAGTGAGAATGATGCCGTCGAGGTCGAACTCGATCACCGCAGTAGAGCGCATCAGCGCCTTGATCAGGCTTTCGTGCTCGCGTGAGGTCTCGATGGTTCGGGTGAGGTCGCTGGAATGCAGGGTGAAGTACTTGATGCGCCCCTCGCTGTTCTTCACCGGCTGCAGGATCGAGCGCAGCCAGGCTTCCTGACCATTGCCGCGCAGAAGACG
Source organism: Pseudomonas sp. VEM90 (assembly GCF_054611535.1). Taxonomy (NCBI): domain Bacteria; kingdom Pseudomonadati; phylum Pseudomonadota; class Gammaproteobacteria; order Pseudomonadales; family Pseudomonadaceae; genus Pseudomonas; species Pseudomonas sp. VEM90. The sequence continues at coordinate 17,939 of NZ_JBTRAR010000006.1, forward strand.
AAACGCACCGTTCAGGTGTTCGCCACGGCTGATCGCACTTTTCATGCGCTGGTAGAAGTCCAGCGACTTTACGTGGGCGGGGACGATGTCCTCGATATTGCGTCCAAGCAATTGTTCGGCACGGTAGAGCATCTCGCTCTCGAAGTTGCCGTTGACCATCTCGATCCGTCCCTGAGGGTCGAGCTGCAGCACCAGCATCTCGCTGTCGAGACTACTCTTGACCTGTTCGATGGACATCAGGTCTTCGCGCAGTTGCCGGATTTCTTGCTTGAGCTTGTTGTTGAACATCACCGCTCTCCTGGAGCGCATCACGTAGTCGAATGCATCTTCATCGGCTGCCGGCGACACCTTCTTGAGTGCTGTGCGAGGAAATATTCATAGCGGCAAAAATGCCGGCGATCAGGCGTCACATTTACGTCATAAGGCAGTCACATTAGCGCAACCCGGTAGGCGGAAACTTTTTGTCATGAATACACCCGCCCTACGCATCACCTTGGTCAGCGAAACCTTCCCACCCGAGATCAACGGCGTGGCCAACACCCTTGGCCGCCTCAGCGAAGGGTTGCGCCAGCGCGGCCATGAGGTCGAGGTGGTGCGCCCGCGCCAGGCCGGCGAAGGGCACGTGCACAACGACCCGCAGCTGATGCTGTGCCGTGGCTGGGCGCTGCCTGGCTACCCGGGTTTGCAGTGGGGCGAGGTGTCGATGCACAAGCTGTTGCGCCGCTGGCGCCGGCAGCGCCCGGATGTACTGTATATCGCCACCGAGGGGCCGCTGGGGCTCAGCGCCCTACGCGCGGCCCGACGCCTGGGGGTGGCAGTGGTCAGTGGCTTTCACACCAACTTCCCGCAGTATTCCGGCCAGTACGGCCTTGGCCTGCTGGCGCGCCTGCTCACCCACTACTTGCGCTGGTTCCATCGGCGCACGGCAATCACCTTGGTGCCGAGTGCCAGCCAGCGCCTGGAGCTTGAGCGTCGCGGTTTCGAACGCTTGGAGCTGCTGGCCCGAGGGGTCGATGCCTGCCTGTTCAATCCGGCCCGACGCAGCCAGGCCTTGCGCGAAAGCTGGGGGTTAGGCCCGGAGGATATCGCCGTATTGCATGTCGGGCGGCTGGCGGCGGAAAAGAACCTTGGCTTGCTACGGCCTTGCCTTGAGGCGTTACGCAAGACGTATCCACAGAAGCGCCTGCGCCTGATCATGGTCGGCGACGGGCCTCAGCGCGCCAGTCTTGAACACCAGGTTGCAGACGCCGTGTTTTGCGGGGTCCAGCGCGGTGAACGACTGGCCGAGCACTATGCCAGCGGCGACCTGTTCCTGTTCCCGAGCCTGACCGAGACCTTTGGCAATGTAGTGCTCGAAGCCATGGCCTCAGGGTTGGCGGTGGTTGCTTATGACCAGGCAGCCGCAGCGCAGCATATTCGCCATGGCCACAATGGCGCGCTGGCCATGCCAGGGGACCAGGCGGCGTTTGTCGATGCAGCGTGCTGGTTGCTGGAAGAAGTGGAGACGTTGCGCAGGGTGCGCCTGAATGCGCGACAGCATGCCAGCCGCCAGGGCTGGCCTGCGATTGTCGAGCAGTTCGAGGGGTATCTGAACAGCGCCTGCCGGCAACCTGGTGCTGCGGCTGGGCGTTCTGCGCAATTTTTGCAGCGCCTGTGAGATCGAGCGCCGCCCGCGCGGCGCTCGATCTCACAGGCGCTGCAAAAACATCGCGACAGGCACCCTTCAGGCCAGGGCTTTCTCGATGGCCTGCACCACCGCTGGGTCATCCGGCGCAGTGCGCGGCGAGAAACGCGCCAGCACACGGCCATCCTTGCCCACCAGAAACTTCTCGAAATTCCAGGTAATGTCACCGGGGAACTCGGCCCCCTCACCTGCCAGCAGGCGGTACAACGAATGGCGCTGCGGCCCGTTGACCTCCAGCTTGCCCCCCAGCGGGAAACTCACCCCGTAGTTGAGGCTGCAGAAGTCCTGGATTTCCTTTTCGGTGCCCGGCTCCTGCCCGGCAAACTGGTTGCACGGCAGGCCAAGCACATTGAAGCCCTTGTCCTTGTAGATCTGGTAGAGGTTTTCCAGAGCCTTGTATTGCGGCGTCAGGCCACATTTGGAGGCAACGTTGACCACTAGCACCACTTGGCCCTTGAAGGGTGCGAGGGGCAGCTCTCCGCCGTTCAGCGCTTCCAGTTTCAGGTCGTGAAATGCACTCATGTTGAAATCCCCTCTCAGGTTCCCGATTGCCGTGCAGGCGAATTTCGCCCACTAAAAAGGCGCTCGTCCAAACCGTTCACCTCCCGTAGGAAGGCAAATCGGCTTGCCCGAGCGCCTGGCGACTTTCTGAGCTTAGCGCAGAAAATCAGTGGTGATGGCCACCTTCACCGTGGATGTGACGGTGAGCGATTTCTTCGTCGCTGGCGTCACGCACGTTCACAACCTTGACCTGGAAGGTCAGGCGCTGACCGGCCAGCGGGTGGTTGCCATCAACGGTAACGTCGTCGCCGTCGATGTCGCGGATGGTGACGATCTGCATCTGGCCGTCCGGTGCCGAAGCGTGGAACTGCATGCCCACTTCCAGCTCGTCGACACCTTCGAACAGGCTACGGTTCAGGGTGCTGACCAGTTCGGCCAGGTACTCGCCGTAGGCCTCTTCAGGTTCGATGGAAACGTTCAGCTCGTCACCAGCCTGCTTGCCTTCCAGGGCTTTTTCCAGGCCCGGGATGATGTTGCCGGCACCGTGCAGGTAAACCAGCGGCGCGCCACCGGCGGAGCTGTCGATGGTCTCCCCGGCGTCGTTGGTCAGGGTATAGTCGATGGAGACAGCCTTGTTGGCGGCGATCAGCATGGGGCAAGACCTTTTGCAAAAGAATGTAGAGCGTACAAGTGTAACCAAGCCATCGCCCGATTGCGAACGAACTGCAGACGAGCAACGGCCCACCAGTCGGATCGATGGCTTTCATCAAGACGCAGAAGGCCACTGGGTGGTGCAACTTTCGTGCGGCCATACCCAGCACCTTCGCCACCAGCCGCCGTGGCAGGCACGCCCTTGGGTGCTCGACCCGGCACAACGTGCGCAACACATCGGCCAGCCTTTCGCTTGCGGCTGGTGCGCACAAGGGGCCGATAGCGCTACCCTTGACCGTTAATTTCTTGCACCGCTTATTTCGAGAAGCACGCATGCAGACATTTTTCATTGCGCCGACCGACTTCGGTGTCGGCCTGACTTCAATCAGCCTGGGCCTGGTGCGCACCCTGGAGCGTGCCGGCCTGAAGGTCGGCTTCTTCAAGCCTATCGCTCAGCCCCACCCGGGTGACACCGGCCCCGAGCGCTCCACCGAACTGGTTGCCCGCACCCACGGCATCAAGCCACCGGTCCCACTGAGCCTGGCCCACGTCGAGCGCATGCTCGGCGATGGCCAACTGGACGAGTTGCTTGAAGAAATCATCCGCCTCTACCAGCAAGCCTGCGTCGGCAACGACGTGGTCGTGGTCGAGGGAATGGTGCCCACACGCCACGCCAGCTATGCAGCGCGGGTCAACCTGCACCTGGCCAAGAGCCTGGATGCCGAGGTGATCCTGGTATCGGCCCCGGAAAACGAAGTGCTCAGCGAGCTGTCTGGGCGGGTCGAACTGCAGGCCCAACTGTTCGGCGGCCCACGCGACCCGAAAGTGCTCGGGGTCATCCTCAACAAGGTGCGTACCGACGAGAGCATGGCGGACTTCGCCACCCGCCTGCGCGAGCACTCGCCATTGCTGCGCGGTAATGACTTCCGCCTGCTTGGCTGCATACCCTACCAACCCGAGCTGAACGCACCGCGAACCCGCGATGTGGCCGAGCTGCTTGGCGCCCAGGTGCTCAATGCCGGCGACTACGAGCAGCGGCGCATGAGCAAGATCATCATCTGTGCACGCACGGTGGCCAACACGGTCCCGCTACTGACCTCGGGTACCCTGGTGGTAACCCCGGGCGACCGCGACGACATCATCCTCGCTGTCAGCCTGGCAGCGATCAATGGCGTGCCACTGGCCGGTTTGCTGCTGACCAGCGACAGCAAGCCTGACGAGCGTATCCTTGGCCTGTGCCGCGGTGCACTGCAGGCCGGCCTGCCGATTCTATCGGTCAGCACCGGCTCGTACGACACCGCCAACCAGCTCAACTCGCTGAACCGCGAAATCCCGGTGGACGACCGCGAGCGTGCCGAGTTCATCACTGACTTCGTCGCCAGCCACCTCGACGCAGCCTGGCTGCACCAACGCTGCGGCACGCCGCGTGAACTGCGCCTGTCGCCGGCGGTGTTCCGCTACCAGCTGATCCAGCGTGCGCAGCAAGCCAACAAACGCATCGTCCTGCCAGAAGGCGCCGAGCCACTGCTGGTGCAGGCTGCAGCCATCTGCCAGGCCCGCGGCATCGCCCGCTGCGTGCTGCTGGCCAAACCCGAAGACGTCGACGCCGTGGCCCGCGCCCAGGGCATCACGTTACCGCCGGGGCTGGAGATTCTCGACCCCGAACTGATTCGCGGGCGCTACGTGGAACCCATGGTCGAGCTGCGCAAAAGCAAGAACCTCAACGCGCCGATGGCCGAGCAGCAACTGGAAGACCCCGTGGTGATCGGCACCATGATGCTGGCCCTGGACGAAGTGGACGGCCTGGTCTCGGGCCTGGTGCACTCCACGGCCAACACCATCCGCCCGGCCCTGCAACTGATCAAGACCGCACCCGGCTCGAGCCTGGTATCTTCAGTGTTCTTCATGCTGTTCCCCGAGCAGGTGCTGGTGTACGGCGACTGCGTGATGAACCCGCACCCAAGCGCTGCCGAGCTGGCGGAGATTGCCCAACAGAGTGCTGCCTCGGCGCAGGCCTTCGGCATCGCGCCACGGGTGGCGATGATCAGTTATTCAAGCGATTCGGCCAGCGATGAAGAAGTCGAGAAAGTGCGCGAAGCGACACGCCTGGCACAGGACGCGGCGCAGGAGCTACTGATCGATGGGCCGTTGCAGTATGACGCAGCGGCCAACCCGGCGATCGCTCGAGAGCTGGCGCCGGCTAGCCCGGTGGCCGGGCGCGCCACGGTGTTCGTGTTCCCCGATTTGAATACCGGCAATACCACGCACAAGGCGGTACAGCGCAGTGCCGACGGGGTCAGCCTGGGGCCGATGCTGCAGGGTTTGCGCAAGCCGGTGAACGACTTGCCGCGAGGGGCGCAGGTTGACGACATCGTGCATACCATTGCCCTGACGGCGATTCAGGCCAGCGTGGCGCGCTAAAAGCAGAGGCTTCTTTGCAAGCCTTGTGGGAGCGGGACTACCCGCCCCCACAGCGCCGCAAAGCGGCCCTTAAGGTCGATCAGGGATACTGCTGAACCTGACCTTGCTGCTCATACTGCTGACCCGGAATCGGCTTCAGGTTCACTTCCACACGGCGGTTCTGCGCACGACCATTGGCGTCAGCGTTGCTGGCGATCGGCTGGTCCGGGCCCATGCCACGAACAGAGATACGCGAAGCATCCACACCCTGCGAAGTCAGGTAGGTGCTGACCGCCTGCGCACGGCGCTGGGACAGGTCCATGTTGTGCTGGCGGCTGCCCGTGCTGTCGGTGAAGCCGACCACTTCGATGGTGTTCTGGTTGAACTGCTTGAACGAGCCAGCCAGGTTGTTCAGCGGCGAGTAGAAGCTTGGGGCGATGTTGGCCGAGTCGGTGGCGAAGGTGATGTTGCCCGGCATGATCAGCTTGATCTGGTCACCCTGACGCTGCACTTCCACACCCGTGTTGGCCATCTGCGCGCGCAGCTCGGCTTCCTGCTTGTCGGCGTAGTAGCCATAACCGGCTGCAGCAGCACCCACTGCGGCAGCACCGATCAGTGCACCCTTGCCACGGTTGTTGTGGTCGATCGCAGCACCGGCGATGGCACCGGCCAGCGCCCCCAGGCCGCCGTACTTGGCGGTCTTGCTCATCCCTGTGGAGCCCTGCGCCTGACCCTGGTTGTCGTAAGGATTCTGGCCGGCGCAGCCGGTCATCAGTGCTGCGGCGGTTGCGACGATAATCAGACGACGCATGGTGAACATGGACAAGCTCCTACTGAAATTCATAAATGCGGCAGATCTCGAAGGGATCTATGCCAGCCTTGGATTGCATCGGCAACGAAAAATTCCATGAAAGTGCCTTCATGTGCCATCAGGCACGCACGAACGGGTTTTCGCGCATCTCGTCGCCCAGACGGGTGTCGGGCCCGTGGCCGGTCACCACGATGGCCTCTTCGTCCAGCCGGTACAGCCGCTCCTTGATGGAGCGCACGATTGCCCGCTGGTCGCCCCCCCACAAATCAGTGCGGCCAATACCCCGACGGAACAGGGTGTCACCGGCAATCAACAATTTGGCATCGGCAAACCAGAAGCTCATCGAGCCCGGGGTATGGCCAGGCGTATGCAGCGCCACACCGCAGCCGCAGGCGAGTTCTTCGTCATCGCCCAACCAGCGGTCCGGTGCCGGTACCGGGGTGTAAGGTACACCGAACGTCTGGCACTGCATCTCGAGGTTGTCCCACAGCACCTGGTCGTCCTTGTGCAGGTGCAACGTGGCCCCCGTCAGTTCCTTGAGCTTGCCTGACGCGAGAAAGTGGTCGAAGTGCGCATGGGTGTGGATGATGCTCACCAGCGTCAGGCCGTGGACCTGCAGGCGAGCAAGGATCTTGTCCACATCACCACCCGGGTCGACGACTATGGCTTTCTTGGTCAGAGGGTCACCGATCAGCGTGCAGTTGCACTGCAAGGGGCCGACGGGGAAGGTTTCGCGGATGAGAGCTGACGATGGGATATGCATTGTGAATACGGGAACCGGTTAATCGAATAGGGTTTGCACACGCGCCAGTGCGTCCAGGATGACAACTTCAGGCACCGACTCTATGCGCTTGGCAAATCGTGCTTCAAGGTCGACTGTGCGCACCTGGTTGCAAAGCATCACCCCCTGAGTCTGCGTGCCCGCACCGCTGAGCGTGACAGCGAAACCCGCATGCCTCGCGAAATCCCCACCTTGAGTGATCGGGATGATTACAGCCAGGCCTGAAGCATTGAACGCAGCCGGAGTAAGTACCAGTGCAGGTCGGCCGGAGCCCTGCTGTTCCCGGCCGACTGTTGGGTCCAGGTTGACGCGAACAATATCACCCCTGGCGAATTTCAACCGTTTCACACTTCACGTCCCACTGGACGCATGGTATTCCAGTCGGCCATGTCCTCTGGCTCCGGTGCACTCAGGTCACATTGGGCCATCAGTTCCTCAAGCGTGTACTTGGGTTTCGACCTGACGGGTTTGAGCACCATCGTCTCACCCGTTGTGTCAAGGCTCAGGGTGGAGCCGACACCGAGACGCATCTGCTTGAGTACTGCGGCGGGCAGGCGGATCGCGGCGCTGTTACCCCACTGTTGAATCTTGATCTGCATGAGTATCTCCCAAGGTAGATACATAGTAGAAACCCTCCAAATGATTGCAAGCGAAATGTAGAAACGTCGTATCTACACTGTCATCTGCCCTGACCGGACAAAAGCCCTGCAATCTCAAGAAGGAAATGCCCTACATCACTTTGGGAAGCCACTCTCCAACTGCAAAAATTTCAAACGTAGATTCAGCCGGACCTCAAGGCAAAAACAACCTGAACAACCCACCCCCAAGCGCCCCGCCGTTGGAGATCTCGATCCGCCCGCGCACCCCGCCGCTTTCATGCAACGCGGCGATCCGCGCCGCAAAATACAGCCCAAGGCCGGTACTGCCGCTGGTCGAGTCGATGCCCTGGATATACTCCTCCTGGCGCTCGAGCATGTGCTTTGGATAACCCGGGCCGTCATCGTTGACGCAAATGGCCAACTGGTTATCGGCCTCTTCGATGGTGATCAGCAAGGCGTGCCCGGCAAAGCGGGTGGCGTTGGTGATGACGTTGGAGATCACCGAGGCCACCAGTTCGCGGTCGAAGAAACCCAGCGGGTTATCGGTGTCGATACGCCAGGTGGCGAGAATGTCGTTGTGCTTGAGCACTTCCTCGTGCGCCGCCAGCTGGGCTTCGATGAAATCATCCAGCTCATGGTAGTCCGGGCATACCGGCAACTGGTTCACACCCAGTTTGTACAAGCCCAGCAACTGCACGAGCATGCCGTTGAGGTGACGAAATTCATGCTCCATGATCCCCTGTTCGGCACCGCCACGCAGTTCCTCTGGCAAGCGCTCAACCCACTGGCTGTGGGACTGGATCAGCGCCGACAACGAACTTTTGAGGTCGTGCACGGTGGAGGCGATCACCGTGGAAAAATCCAGCCCCTGATTGTCTTGATTCATGCGCCGAACACTCGGATGTGCAGTTTGCGGTAACGGTCATAGCGATTATCGCTGGCAGGGATACCGGCCACGCTGGTCAAGGCATCGCGGCACTCCTGCATGATCGCAGGCTGAGGGTTGTCACCGCCAATGCGCAGCAGCGCCTGGGCGGTGTTGAGGGCGATGCTGATGTTCTTCGGCTGTAAACCCAATGCCTTTCGGAACAGCTGCAATGCCTCGCCAAGCTGCCCTCCCTGGTAACTGCGCACACCCTGACGATTGAGGGTGACCGCTTCGGTAATGGCGTTGAGCACGCTGGGGTCATCCGTCAGCTTGCCCACTTTCTCCATGACCTTGGGGTCATCGCCATAACTTTCCACACAGTTCTTCAGCACGCCGATGGCGGCGGCTTCCTGCCCCATCGCCTGCAGTTGCGCAGCGACAGTAAGGGCCGAATCGACCGAGAAGAACTGGTTCATCTTGTCCAGGCGCTGAATCGCCTGTTCTGTCAGCTTGCCGGCCGTTTCCGGGTCGCCGGCCTGCTGCAGGCTGGCAGCCTTCATCATCCGCGCACGCACCTGCAGGCCTTGGTCCTCAGGGTTCTCCTTGGCCACTTCACTGAGCGTGGTGTTGATCTCGACCCGGGTACGGGCGTCCAGGCCGAAGCCTGCATTCTTGCTCATCAACGCCTGCACCAGGCCAAGGTTGTTTTCGGCATCCTTGTAACGCGAACTCTGCCCCTGGTTCACCGCATGACGGAACGCTTTCGATGCGCTCTCGAAGTCTTCGTTCTCCAGCGCCAGCTTGCCCAGCGTCGACTGCCGACGCACCGACAATGGCGACAAGCGTACGGCTTCTTCAAGCAAATTCTGCGCGCGCCGGGTATCGCCCTGAGCCACCAGCACCTCGGCCATGCCATCGTAAAGGCCTGGCATGATCGGGAACGCCTTGAGCGCCTGCTCGTATACACCCTGGGCCTGGGCATTCTGACCACGCTTGTGCATCAGTGCGCCCAATGCAGCGTACACCCACGGCTGCGGGCGGCTGGCCAGGATGGCCTTGAGGAATTTTTCCAGTTCCTCGAAACGGTTGAGGTTGCGCAGGGCATCGGCCCGGTAGCGCAAGCACAATGGCGCCAGGCGCGGATCCTTCTTGCACAGCTCGGCGCAGGCCGCCAGTACTTCGGCCGGACGGTTGCGGTCCAGCGCCTGCAGGATCGGTTTTAGCAGCGTCTTGCGCTGGAACAGTTTCTCGACGCGCTGGGCCAGGCCAACCCGGTTGAACGGTTTGGTCAGGTAGGCATCGGGCTCGTGCTCGATGGCGCTGAGAACAATCGCCTGACTGCTCTCGGCGGTGACCATGATGAACACGCACTCATGGCTGATGTGCTTGTCGATGATCAGGTCTTCAAGCACCTGTTGCCCGTTCTTCTTGCCATCGCCCAGGTGGAAGTCCTGCAGGATGAAGTCATAGCGCTTCTGCGCGCACATGCGCAGCGCCTGCTCGCCGCTGTCAGCGGTGTCCACGTCGCGCACGCCCAACTCGCGCAGCATGGAACGGGTCGACGTACGAAAGTCGGTAAAGTCGTCGACGATCAGAAAGCTCTTTTGCCCGTACTGCAGCATCAACACGACCTGCCTTGGAATGATTGAAAAATCGCGCGAGGCGATGCCACCGATAGCTGTATCGGCAGCTGGTCGGGAAAGATGAGGGTAGAGCATTGCCGGCCACGAACCATGGCGTCAGGCCATCACTTTAACGAGCAATGACCTACAGGGCCAGTATCACGCCAGCAACCCCAGGGATTTGGCCTTGGCCACCGCCTGGGTGCGCCGCTCCACGCCCAACTTGCTGTTGATGTGGCTGGCGTGGGTCTTCACCGTGTGCAGGGAAATGAACAGCCGCTCGCTGATCTGCTGATTGGAACAGCCCTGGGCAATCAGTTCGAGCACGGCCAACTCGCGACCACTCAGCGCTTCGCCATTGCCCGTACTGGCGATTGGCACTGGCGGCAGCTGCTTGAGCAGTTCAGCCTGAACCGGGCAAGTGGCACCTGCCTGCAGTTGTTCATGAAGCCATTGCGGGTGCTTTTCCAGAAGTGGCTGCATCGGCTGTATCACGCCGCCGTGAGCCGCCTCCAGCAAGCCGGGCAACAAATGCGCGGCCTGCCCTTCCTTGCCTTCGTCCAGCAACAGCGAAAGCCATTGGCACAGAGCGCTGACGGCGAGCATCATGCCGCCACTGGCCCGGCCGCGCTCTACCAGGCAGGCCAGGCGTTGCACGGCATCGTCACTACGCAACTGGATGCGATCGAGCAATGCCTGCTGCAGCGCAATGTGCAACGGCAGCAGCGGATGGAATTCCGGTGGCATCGCCGGCTGCTCGCCGCCATAGGTCTGACCCAGGCGCTGCAGCCAGGACTCCGCGAGGTCGATCCGCCCCTGGGCCAGCCACAGTTCGCATTTGACCAGGGTAATCATGGCCAGGTAGTAGACCGGGGGCACATCCCAGATATGCATCAAGCGTTCGGCCTCGGCCAGTTCGGCAAAGGCCTCGGCAAAGTGACCCTCCCGGCCATCGAGCGTGGCAATCACGCAATGGCCGATGAGCACACTGATGTCCCGGCACGCTCGCGCCTCGCCCAGCCCCGCGCGCAAACGCGCCCGGCCCTGAGCCGGCTGCAGGCGCGAGACCAGCAGGTAACCTTCGTAAAGCGTCAGCCGCGCACGCACGGCATACAGCCGCTGCGCCGAAAGCCCTTGCAGACGTTGCAACCCTTGTCGCACTTCGTCCAGTGCGCGCAGCACCTCGCCACGGGCATGCAGCACCCGCGCCCGGTCGTAATGAGCCAGCGCCTCGAACAAGGGGTTGCCAACCCGTTGGGCCAGCTCCAGGGCTTCACGGTTCCAGCCCCGGGCACGCCAGAAGTCACCATCGGCAATGGCCAGGTTGGACAGGGTCGACAAGCACACCAGGCGTTGGCCATATCGCTTGCTCGGCAGGCTCTGTAGTGCTTCGCCGCAATAGGCCAAGGTGCGCTCGCGGTCGCCACGGCCGCGGGCAATGACCCCACTGAGTGCCAACCATTGGGCCAGCATCGACTTCTGCGCAGTCGCCGAAGGCGCGGGCAGAAAGCGACTGAGGTAGCCGGCCAGTTCTTCGGCAGCATCCAGCTGGCAAGCCAGGCCCAACGCCCAGCTGTACAGCACGATAAGCCGCGGCGTACTGATCAACAGACTGTCGGGCAGGTCCATCTTCCAGCGCAGCAACATGCCGACGTTCTGCTCGGCCAGCAATTGCTCCTCGGACAGGCTCTGCACGAGGTCGGCGGCAACATCGAGGTGGCCTGCACGCAAAGCCTGCTCCACCGCCTCGTCCAGCAGGTCTTGGGCTTCAAACCAGCGGCAGGCCCGCAAATGCAGAGCGACCTGCGATTCGCTGGCCTGACGACTGCGCAGCAGGTCGGAGAACAAATGGTGATAGCGGAACCAGTGCCCATGCTCGTCCAGCGGCACAAGGAACACCTGATGCGCCTGCAGGAAGCTCAGGACGGCGGCACTGTCTTGGCAGCCACGCATCGCATCGCAAAGCGGAGCGCAGAAACGCTCCTGGCAGGCGGTTTCGTACAAGAAAGCCTGCACGTCTGCGGGTAGCCTGTCGATGACTTCTTCAAGCAGGTAGTCGCGGATCAGGCCCTCGCCACCATGCAGCGCCTGGGGCAAGGCTTGCTCGTCAGCGCTGTCGCTGGCAGCCAGCTGCCAGAAACGCAACCCGGCCACCCAGCCGTCGCTGCGCTGGATCAGGTTGTCCAGCGCCTGGCCGCGCAGGCCGGTAGGCTGGCGACCGATCACTGCCAGTGCCTCATCCGCGGTGAGGCGCAGGTCCTGTTCGTTAAGCTCGACCAACTGCCGGGACAGGCGCAGGCGCGCCAGGTGCCAGTCTGGCCGTTGGCGGCTGGTCACCAGCAACACCAGGCCGGGGGGCAGGTGATTGAGGAAGAACTGCAGGCAACGGTCGAGCACCGGCCCCTGGGCCAGGTGATAGTCGTCCAGCACCAGCAGCAGCGGCGTATCAGCTTGCAGGTACAGCGCCAGCTCGTCGAGCAGGCCGTCGAGCCACTCTTCAAAGGCAAACGGCTGATGGCGCTGGCGCATTTTCAGCAGGCCCATGGCCTGGCCGCCCAGTGCCGGACAGTATTGCTGCAGGCCTTCAAGCAAGCGCTCAAGGAAGCGGCCGGGGTCGGCATCCCGCTGGCTCAGGCCCAGCCACAGGCTGCGCCAGTGCTCGGGCAGCGTTTCGCAAAACTCGATGGCCAGGGAGCTTTTGCCGAAACCCGCCGGCGCATTGACCAGCAGCAGCCGCCCGCCCAAGCCGGCCTCCAGCCGCTGGCACAAACGCAGGCGCGGTACATGGCCGTCCGGCAGCGGCGGCCGGAAGAAACGCCCGTCCCGCAGGCCAAGGGCCTGACTTGCGAATCCATGGGTACGGGACAGATCTGTCATGGCCGGCTCATTCTGGTTGGAAGACAACGGCGGTATGGATGTTTGCGAGACTAGCCGTTAACGCTGCGCATTTGAAGATAATGGGCGCAATTGGCGTGGAAAAGACTGCGACAAAAAGCAACATGACTGATGGACAGGGGCTGGGACGGGGGGTTTGGGGAGGTATTCAGGAGGTTTATTGCCTTGTCCGGCCTCTTCGCGGGTAAACCCGCGCCTACAGGGCGGAACCTGTAGGAGCGGGTTCACCCGCGAAGAGGCCGCTTCAGGAAATAGAAACGCCCCGGCGAGCCGGGGCGTTCTGGGGATCACACGGCGTTCAGTGATCTCAGCTTAGCGAATACCCGACTGACGCAGCGCCGCTGGCTGGAAGTCGGCCTTGCTGGCACTGAAGCCGAAGTCGTAGGCGCGTTTCTCTTCGTTCTTCATGCCCAGGGCCAGGTAACGACCGGACTGCAGGTCGTAAATGGCTTCCAGGGTGTACCAAGGTACTTCCACATTGTAATAAGGCTGGGCGTGAGCCTCGGACACACGCCACAGTTGGCCACGGCCGTCGTACTGGTCGATCACTGCAGCCTGCCAGGTGTCCTCATCGATATAGAAGTCACGCTTGGCGTAGATGTGCCGCTGGCCCGGCTTGAGGGTTGCAACTACGTGCCAGACGCGGCGCAGCTCGTAACGGGCCAAGTCCTGGTTGATGTGCCCGGCCTTGATGATGTCGGCGTACTTGAGCTTCGGATCATCCAGTTTGAAGGCGTTCGATGCGATGTACAGCTCCTTCTTGCCTTCCAGTTTCCAGTCATAACGATCGGGTGCACCGTTGAACATGTCCAGGTTGTCCGACGTACGCAGGCCGTCGGCGGCGGTGCCCGGGCCGTCATACGACACTTGCGGTGCCATGCGCACACGGCGTTGGCCTGCGTTGTAGATCCACGCCTTGCGCGGCTCCTTCACCTGGTCAAGGGTTTCGTGCACCAGCAGCACAGTCCCGGCCAGGCGCGCAGGCGCAGTAACTTCCTGCTTGAAGTAGAACAGGATGTTGCCTGGGTTGTTCGGGTCGTAGTCCTTCATCTTGTCGCGGAAGACGAACTGGTCGGAGAAGTACACGGGGTTGAACGAGCCGCTCTGCTGCGGCGTGGCCTGGGTCACCAGGCGGCTGACACTGCCGCCGCGGTAGCGGGTGATGTGGTTCCAGATCACCTCCAGGCCGCTTTTCGGGATAGGGAACGGCACTGCCGTGCGGAAGTTGCTCAGGCCGTTGCCGCCTTCCACCAGGGTGGTTTTGGTGGCGTTTTCCTTGATGGCCGCGAACACATCGGCAGGGACGGTTGCGCCGCGATGGGTCTTGAACACCGGGATCTTGTAGGTGTTCGGGTAGCGCTTGAACATGGCCAACTGGCCGGGCGAGAGCTTGTCCTTGTACTGGTCGGCATTCTGCGCAGTGATGGTGAACAGCGGCTTTTCGCTGCCGTACGGGTCGGACAGGAAGCCCTTGCCGTCGACGCTGCCTGCCGTCTTCGACAGCGGCTCCCAAGGGCCGATGGAGCCGTCGGCGTTGCCGGCCTTCTCGGCACCCATCGGGGTCAGGGTGCTGCCCAGCTTGGCCGCCTCGTCGGCGGATACCGCAGCCATGACGCTGGTCGCCAGCAGGGACAGGCCCAGTACACCGGCTTGCAGCAGACTTCTGGTCTTGTTCATGTCGTGTCGTCCTGGATCTGTATGCTTAGAAGTTCACGCCGAAGCTGAGGGCGACGAAGTCGCGGTCATCCACGGTGCTGTACTTGCCATCGAAGAAGTTGGTGTACGAGAGGCTCGCCGTGTAGGTTTGCTGATACTCGGCATCCAGGCCCAGGCTGACAGCCTTGCGGCCTTCCTCGAAGTTGGCGCCAGGGCCCGGCGAGTAACCGGACACGTCATGCGACCAGGCCACGCTCGGCTTCAGGTTGATACCTGCGAAAACGTCGTTGTAGTCCCAGATGACACGGGCGCGGTAACCCCAGGAAGTGCTGGTGGTGTAGCCGTCGTTCTCGCATTTGCGGTTCAGGTTGGCGGTGGACGCCCCCGCACCGGCGCCGGCGATGGTGCTGCCATTGAGCGCCTGGCAGGTATCGGCGCCACCGGTGGATGGCAACGGACCTGGGCCGAACACCGGGTCGCGACCGTAGCGGGTATCGTGGGCATTCTCCAGGCCGCCGACATGGGTAACACCCACTTCACCGACGACAGTCATCCGGCTGGCACCCATCACCTGGTCGAAGAAGTGGGTCAGGGTGGTCTGGAACTGAGTGATCTCCTTGCGGCGATACCCGTGAAGGTCCTGCCCTGGCGTACCGGTCAGCAGCGATGCGTTGCTCAACGCGCCGCCAATTGGACGGACACCGGCGAACAGGATATCCGTGGTATTGAGCTGCACTGGCGCATTGGGGCGGTAGCTGACTTCGCCGCTCCAGGCGGTGCCAGTGGGTAACGTGGTGGAGAAGCTCAAGCCATAAAGGCGGATATCCTCGGGGTATTCCACAAAGTACTCGGAATTACCTGCCACGATCAAAGGTGCCAATGCGCGCAACTGTGCAGGCAGGGCGCTCAGCCCGGCGAACACGGACGGCGGGGCCCCTGTGGCACTGAAGATCGGAGCACGGCTGTGGTAATTCATGAAGTAGGCGCCGAACTCGGTGTCCAACGGCTCGAACATATAGCGCAAGGCCACACCGAACTGGCCGCTGTCACGCGCATCGCGGTCGGCACCACGGCGCACCATCACACCCTCTTCGTTGATGTTCACGCCCTGCGTGGCGAGGAACTGCTGCGCAGCGCCCGGCACCGTGCGGCTGCTATTGAGCACACGCAAGTTGTCGGTACAGCCGTCGGCAATGATGTCCGGCTGGGAGAAGAAGGTGCCGCAGTTGTCGACGACCGTCTGGTCCCACTCGAGCTGGTAAAAGGCCTCGGCCGACAGGTTGTCGGTCAGGCTCTGCGAGATGTAGAACATGTTGACGGGAATCAGGCCTTCCTTGATCTCGGCCCCGGGACGGCGGAACGCCGACACGTCGATGGGGTTGATCGCGTTGATGCCGCCGCCGATGAAGGTACTTTCGCCCCAGCTCACCACCTGCTTGCCGAAACGCACCGAGCCAGGCTGATCGCCGATGGCGTAGTTGTGGTAGACAAAGGCGTCGAGCAGCTCGGCGCCGGACGACTTGGCGCCTTCCTTGCGGTTGGAGTCGCTGATGTCCTTGAACTCGCGGTTTTCGTCCTTCAGTTCGAAGTCGTACCAGTACTTGCCGCGGACGAACACACCGGTGTCGCCGTACTTGAGCTCCAGGTCATGAATGCCTTTGAAGATCTTGGAGAAGGTTTCGCCCTTCTTGAAGTTCAGGTGGCCATCGTCGGATGTCTGTGACAGGCCCTTGCCGCCGTTGTTCACCCCTATCAGGTTCTTGTTGGGGTTGGCTGTCGACCAGCTGGCGCCGATGGAGAGCGACGAGTCGAACTGGCCTTCGATTTCACCAATGTTGAAACTGACAGCGAAAGCAGGACTTGCGAGCGTGGAAGCAAGGCTGACGGCCAAGGGCAGCTTGGCCCGGCGCCAGAACAGGTTTGCAGATTTCATCGACGCTACTCCATGTACTTTTTTGTTATGGCAGTGAGTCCTTTCAAGAACGGCCCGAGCGACCGGATGACAGGCTTTCACCTGCCGGCGACACAGCTTGCGCATGTCGCCCTCCCCCATTCCTGAAAATCCCCTGGCCCCGACTATAGCCAGCAGGCACAGGCGCTTGATCCCTCTAAAGTGTGATTTGCGCTCCATGCCACCATCACGCTGCAGTTTTGTCTCGGTTGCGGGCTGGCACTGCTCAAGGATGGCGCATTTCTGTCGTTTGGCAAGACGGCGGGCTCTCTAACATGCGGGTCGCGCTCTTACGTACGCGACCCGCACAACGATTACAACGTGGAAAGAAACGTGCTGTTGCTGGCCTGCCACTGGACGATGTCCTGGCGGATGCGTTTCTTGTCGAGCTTGCCGACACTGGTCTTGGGAATTTCAGTAACAACGGCGATCTGGCTTGGAATCGCCCACTTGTTGATATGACCTTGTTCCACGAACGGCTTGAGGTGTTCCTTCAGCGCCTTGGCGTCAATCTCGTGGCCGTCACGTACCACCAGCAGGGCAAACGGGCGCTCACCCCACTGCGGGTCGGCCACCCCCACCACCGCCACTTCGCGCACGGCCGGGTGGCGGCTGATCAGGTCTTCCAGGTCGAGCGAGGAAACCCACTCGCCACCGGTCTTGATCACATCCTTGATGCGGTCGCGGATGTCGATGTAACCCATACCGTCTAGGGTGGCGACGTCACCGGTGTGCAGCCAGCCGCCCTGCCACAGCTCCTCGCTCTTCTCCGGCTCCTTGAAGTAGCCCATGGTCAGCCAAGGCGCTCGCAGTACCAGCTCGCCCTGGGTTTCACCATCGGCGGGCAGGAAGTTGCCTTCACCGTCGACGATGGCCGCTTCGACCAACGGCACCGGCACACCGGCCTTGATACGGTAGGTGACGCGCTCATCCTCGCTGCCGGCCTGCAGTTCATCGTTCAGGTGTGCGGCGGAGATCAGCGGGCAGGTTTCCGACATGCCATACGCGGCGGTCAGCTGGATGCCGCGCGCCAGGGCGGCCTGGTACAGCGAACGGTTGAGCGAGCTGCCGCCGATGATGATCTTCCAGCCGCCGAAGTTCTGCCCCTGGGCGTTCGGGCAGTTGAGCAGCATCTGCAGGATGGTCGGTACGCAGTGGGAGAAGGTGACCTTCTCTTCATGCCAAAGCTTGACCAGCATGTCCGGCTCGTAGCGCCCCGGGTACACCTGCTTCATGCCGAGCATGGTGGCAGCGTAGGGGATGCCCCAGGCATGCACGTGGAACATCGGGGTGATGGGCATGTACACATCGTTGCTGCCCAGCAGGCGCACGCTATCGATACTGCCGGTGACCGAGGCCTCGGCCAGTGTGTGCAGTACCAACTGGCGGTGGGTGAAGTACACGCCCTTCGGGTTGCCGGTGGTGCCAGTGGTGTAGAAGGTAGTGGCCACCGAGTTCTCGTCGAAGTCCGGGAAGTCGTAGCGCGGGCTGGCAGCAGCCAGCAGTTGCTCATACTCGCCGACCAGGTCGGGCAGTTCGGCAGTCTTGTCCGGGCCATCGGTCAGCAGCAAGGTCTTGTCGACAGTGGTCAGCTGCCCGGCGATGGCCTGGTACAGGCCGACGAAGTCGCTGTTGACCAGCACCACGCGGTCTTCGGCATGGTTCATGGTGTAGAGGATCTGCTCGGGCGACAGGCGCACGTTGATGGTGTGCACCACAGCGCCGATCATCGGAATGGCGAACATGCATTCCAGGTAGCGATGGCTGTCCCAGTCCATCACCGCCACGGTGTCACCGGCCTTCACCCCAGCCTCGGTCAGCACATTGGCCAGGCGAGCAATGCGCTCGTTGAGCTGTGGATATGTCAGCCGCAACTGATCGCGGTAGACGATTTCGCGGGTCTTTTCATAGCGGCTGCCGGACATCAACAGGCGCTTGATCAGCAATGGATAGGCATAGGCGCCCTCGGCGGGCTTGATGATGCGTGTCTGCAACATGGGGATCCCTTTTCTGAAAAGCGGGCCGGACAAGTCTGGGTTTACTGTAGTTCGCCAATGTGACGGCCAAATCAGCCGAAGGAATGATTTGCGTGGCAGAGGTATGAGTGGCGGGCGTTGACTGGCGGCAAGGTTGAGCTAGACACTGCGGCGGCGGCTTCAGGTTTGCGCCGAAGCTGAGGGCCTCTTCGCGGGTAAGCCCGCTCCTGCAAGGGTTGTGGTGACCTTGTGGGCGCGGGCGTGCCCGCGAATGGCCACAACGCCCTTATCCCTCCCTGCCACCGGAGATCTTCATGTCCAGCCCGCGTCGCGCCGTGTTTCTCGATCACCAGTCCCTGGACCTTGGCGACCTCGACCTTTCGCCCCTGAAGCAGCAGTTCGACGCGTTCGAACTGTTCGCCGCCACCCGCCCGGAACAGGTTGCGGAACGCCTGCAGGGCGCCATGGCAGTGGTTAGCAACAAGGTCATGCTCGACGCCGCAACCCTGGCCGCCAACCCGCAACTGAAGCTGATCCTGGTGGCCGCCACCGGCACCAACAATGTCGACCTGGCTGCCGCCCGCGCCCAGGGCATCACGGTGTGCAACTGCCAGGGCTACGGCACGCCGTCTGTCGCCCAGCATACCCTGGCCCTGCTGTTGGCCCTGGCCACCCGGCTGTGCGACTACAACCAGGCGGTGGCCGATGGCCAGTGGGCCAAGGCCAGCCAGTTCTGCCTGCTGGACTTTCCTATCGTCGAACTGGAGGGCAAAACCCTCGGCCTGCTCGGCCACGGCGAACTGGGCGGCGCAGTGGCGAGGCTGGCCGAAGCCTTCGGTATGCGGGTACTGAGCGGGCAGATCCCTGGCCGACCGGAGCGCGCCGACCGGTTGTCGCTGGACGAGTTGCTGCCGCAAGTCGACGCCCTGACCCTGCACTGCCCGCTGAACGAGCACACCCGGCATATGCTCGGTGCCCGCGAACTGGCCCTGCTCAAGCCCAACGCGCTGGTGGTCAACACCGCCCGTGGTGGCCTGATCGACGAACAGGCGTTGGCCGATGCCCTGCGCGGTGGTCACCTGGGCGGCGCGGCCACCGACGTGCTGAGCGTGGAGCCGCCGGTCAACGGCAACCCGCTGCTGGAGCCCGGCATCCCGCGCCTGATCATCACCCCGCACAGCGCCTGGGGTGCCGTGGAGTCGCGCCAGCGCATCGTCGGCCAGCTCAGCGAGAACGCCCAGGCTTTCTTCGCCGGGCAGCCACGCCGTGTGGTCAGCTGAGCCTGGCGCCCGCCTCTGCTACACTGCGCCACTTTTTTCCAGGAGACGTCGTCCATGGACCCGCGCAGTGAAGTGTTGCTCCGTCAGGCTGAGCTGTTTCAGGGGCCGCTGCTGGTCGCCGGCGCCCCCGCCGACGACCTGCTCGGCCAGTTGCCTCAGGCCCAGGCCTGGACCTGGCATGCCGGTGATCAGGCCATGCTCGAAAGCCGCTTCGCAGGCCGCAGCCATTACGGCGTCGAGGCCCCTGAAGCAGCATTCGACAGCGCCGTGCTGTTCCTGCCCAAATCCCGCGAGCTGGCCGCCTACCTGCTCAACGCCCTGGCGTCGCGACTGGCTGGCCGCGAGCTGTACCTGGTCGGCGAGAAGCGCGGTGGCATCGAGGGCGCGGCCAAGCAGCTGCAGGCCTTTGGCAAGCCACGCAAACTCGACAGCGCCCGGCACTGCCAGCTGTGGCAAGTGACCATCGACCAGGCGCCGCAGGCAAAACCGCTGGAAAGCCTGGCCGAGCGCTTCGAGCTGGCCCTGGAAGACGGCCCGCTGCAGGTGGTCAGCCTGCCTGGGGTATTCAGCCATGGCCGACTCGACCGAGGTACCGCCCTGCTCCTGAAGCATCTTGACGGCCTGCCCGGTGGCCACATGCTGGACTTTGGCTGCGGTGCCGGGGTACTGGGTGCCACGCTCAAACGCCGTTACCCACAAAGCCGGGTGACCTTGCTGGACGTGGATGCCTTCGCCGTGGCCGCCAGCCGCCTGACGCTGGCGGCCAACGGCCTGGAAGGCGAAGTGATCAGCGGCGATGGCATCGACGCAGCCCCTACTGAACTGAGCCTTATCCTGAGCAACCCACCGTTCCACACCGGCGTACATACCAACTACCAGGCTTCGGAAAACTTGCTGAAAAAATCCGCCATTCATCTGCGAAAAGGTGGCGAAATGCGCTTGGTCGCCAACAGTTTCCTGCGCTACCAGCCACTCATCGAAGGGGCATTGGGCAACTGCCAGGTACGTGACGAGGCCGATGGTTTCCGCATCTACCAGGCAACTCGCGGATAAAAAACAGCGCTTGCCGAAAACGTTTTGCCTAGGCAGAATCCGCACCGTCCTAGGGGAGTAGTCTCCCGCGAGCACCCAGCTCGCCCGGTACGCGTCAACATACTTGGTCCACAGACCATGGCGCGTGCGACCCACCATGCACGCCTGCATGGCGAGATCCGCATAGACGGATCGAGGGTTTGACAAGACCTATGACACGCACACCTTACCCGGGGCGGGGAGGCTGTACGTGTCATAGCCGTGTCGACCCGCCCCCGTAGGAATCCTGATGCTGGAATCACTGCTGGTCCCCACCGCTATCGTTGCCCTGGCCGAGATCGGTGACAAGACGCAACTACTCGCACTCATTCTCGCTGCCCGCTTCCGCAAACCCTGGCCGATCATCGCCGGCATCATCGCCGCCACCCTGGCCAACCATGCCGCAGCCGGTGCCGTGGGGGCGTGGGTCGGCAGCTTCTTCAGCGATTCGGCCCTGCACTGGATCCTGGCTGCGAGCTTTACCGCCACCGCACTGTGGACGCTGGTACCGGACAAGATGGATGACGACGAGAACCCGGCTCGCCGTTTCGGGCCGTTCCTGACGACGCTGATTGCGTTCTTCCTGGCCGAAATCGGTGACAAGACCCAGGTCGCCACCGTGATGCTGGCTGCACAGTACCCGCACCTGATCATGGTCATTATCGGCACTACCCTGGGCATGCTGATTGCCAACGTGCCGGTGGTACTGGCGGGTAACTTCGCGGCTGACAAACTGCCGTTGACGCTGATTCGTCGCCTGGCGGCAACGGCGTTCTTCGTGCTGGCGATCGTGGCCGTCTATTCGGCGATGAAGGCCAGTGGCTGGATTGGGTAAAGGGAAAAGCTGGGGCTGCCATGCAGCCCCAGGATTCAGGCATTCACGGCTTGGCTGCAGCCTGATACAGCGGCATCACCTTCGGAATCGCCGCCTGCAGCGAAGCAATGCGGCTCTCGGACGCCGGGTGAGTACTCATGAACTCAGGCGGTGCACCTTCGGAAGCCTTGCTCATCTTGTTCCACAAGGTGATCGCGGCATTCGGGTCGTAGCCTGCACGGGCCGACAGCTCCAGGCCAATCAGGTCGGCCTCGTTCTCGTTGGCCCGGCTGTTGGGCAAGGTCATGGCGTAGTTCACCACCGTGTCGGCCATGGCCATGCTGCCCTGGCCGAGGCCAAAGATGGCACCGGCACCCTGGCGGGCCATTTCCACACCGTATGCCTTGGACATGGCCTCGCGGCTGTGCTCGCGCAAGGCGTGGGCAATCTCGTGCCCCACCACTGCGGCAATTTCCGCATCGGTGAGCTTGAGCTGATCGATCAGCCCGGTGTAGACGATGATCTTGCCGCCCGGACCGCAGTTGGCGTTCAGTTCGTCACTCTTGATCACGTTGACTTGCCAGTCCCACTGCGCGGCATCCGGGCGGAATTTGGGCGCCTGGGCGATCAGGCGGCTGGCAATTGCCTGCACACGCCTGGCATCGGCACTGGACTTGTCGAGCACACCCTTGCTCGATGCTTCACCCAGGGTCTGCTGATACGACTGGGCGTACATCTTGTTGACCTCATCGGTCGAGAGCATGCTGAACATGTATTGCTGGCGCTCGACGCCAACAGCACCACCGCTGGTGGTATTCACCGCCTGGCAGCCGGCCAGCAGAATGCCAGCGCTCAGCAGGCTGACGACAAAAGACTTACGCATGAAAACACTCCCTTTTTACATGCGCCGTATCCTAGGCCGAGTCGCCAGTGGCTGCCATAGCCGCAGGGAAGATTTTCGTCGCTGTAACGGCCTCTTCGCGGGCAAGCCCGCTCCTACACGGGTAACACGACCGTTGGTAGGAGCGGGCTTGCCCGCGAAAGGGCCGGCGCAGGCACCCCATCAATCCCGCTTCGGCTCATTGCCGAAAATGGCCGCCTTGGCCGCTGGGAAGATTTTCGTCGCCTGTACCGCTCCCTTCGCGGGCAAGCCCGCCCGTACAGGGGAACACGACCGTTGTAGGAGCGGGCTTGCCCGCGAAAGGGCCGGCGCAGACAACCCATCAAGCCGGGGTCAGGCACTCCGGCGCATCCAGCTTCGGGTCATTGACGAAATTGGCCAAGGCCCGCTCACGCAACGTCGCCGGCGGGCTGGCCAGCAGCTCGTGCAAGCGGGTTACCGGCGTGTCCGGGTCAAGCCAGGCCGCCTGCCCCGCTTCGTCGAGGATGAGCGGCCGACGCTGGTTCATGGCGGCCTGGGTCACCACCGCGCAACTCAGCCAAACCTGATCCTGCACCGGATAGGCCTCCCACACCGCCGCAAAGTAGAGCGCCGCGCCCTCCCCCGGGGTCAACCAGTACGGGCGTTTGCGCACGCTGCCACGCCATTCGTAAAAGCCGTTGGCCGGCATCAGGCAGCGGCGCTGGCGAAATGCATCGCGAAACATCGGCTGTTCGGCCAGCGTTTCGGCGCGGGCATGGGCAGGGGTACGGGACAGGTCGGTGAGCCAGGCCGGGGTCAACCCCCAGCGCGCCTTGGCCAGTTGCTGCTGGCCGTCAAGCTGACGCTGGATCAGCACCGACGCCCCAGGCGATATATTCCATTGGGCCGGCTGGCCGACGGGAAAACCTGGCAGACTGGCAAGGGCCTGGGGCCAGCGAAACAGGGCATAACGTCCACACATGGGCGAATTCAGAACCTAGCAGATCAAGGTACCGGGGACATTCTCCGGTTCGTCGCCAACCAGTGGCTGGGCGTCATTGTACGCATCGATCAGCTGTCGTGCGCATTCGGCCTGCTCATCAGACACGACGAGCCCCAGCAGTCCCTGCAAGGGCAGCTCGCCGGCGGCACCGACCAGGTCACGGCCGACCACATGTACCTCGATCCCCTCGCTGGCAAGCATGCCTGCCAGCATTTCCGCTTCGAGCAGGCCTTCCGGTTCGTAGATGCGCTGCATCAGGTATCGTCCTCGCGTCGGACTTCGAGCATCCATTCGTCACCGTGCACCTGCAGAATGCACACCACAGGCTGGCAGCACACCTGGCAATCCTCGGTATAAACCTGATCACCAGCAGACAGATCGACGGTAGTTTCCACACGTTCGCCACAATAAGGGCAATCATAGAAGTCGGTTTCCAGCATCGCGGCCTCCGCAGTGACTTATGCGTATAATTGCCGGTCTGTTTACAGGGTCTGTGTGCGTCCGAGCCGTTTTTCGGAGCCCGTCCCTACCTTATTACCCTAGCCGTTTCCAACAAGAGAGCATGATGGGCGAATTCGATGCCATCCGACCGTATGACGACGCTGAGGTCCCTGCCGTTCTGGCACGCCTGCTCAGCGACCCGGCATTCCTCGATATCCTCACCCACTTCCGCTTTCCGCGTGCGGCCGGTGCTCTCGGCTGGTTGCTCAAGCCCTTGATCGCACGCCGCCTGCGCAAGGAATTCGCCGGCGTTACCTGTGTCTCGACCTTGCAGGACAAAGTCGAGTACTACGTCGACCAGACCATCGATCGCGCCACCGACGGCGTCACCTACTCGGGTGTGGAACAGCTAAAGGCCGGCACCGCCTACCTGTTCCTGGCCAACCACCGTGACATCGTCATGGACCCGGCCTTCGTCAACTACGCGGTGTACCACGCCGGCCTGCCCACGCCGCGTATCGCCATTGGCGACAACCTGCTGCAGAAGCCCTTTGTCAGCGACATGATGCGCCTGAACAAGAGCTTCATCGTGCACCGTTCGATCAGCGGGCGGCGCGAAAAACTGGCTGCTTACCAACTGCTGTCGGCCTACATCAACCACTCGATCCGCAACGATGCCACCTCGATCTGGATCGCCCAGGCCGAAGGTCGGGCCAAGGACGGTGACGACCGTACCGACTCGGCGATTCTCAAGATGTTCCACATGAGCCGCAAGGACGAACCGTTCGGTGCAGTGATCCAGAGCCTGAACCTGACCCCGGTATCGATCAGCTACGAATACGACCCGTGCGACCAGGCCAAGGCCCGCGAGCTGTACATCCGCGCCACCACCGGCACCTACCAGAAGGCGCCCGGCGAAGATGACAACAGCATCGCCAAAGGCATCACCGGCTACAAGGGCCGCGTGCACATCAACTTTGCGCCGCCGGTAACCGAGTACCACGAAGACACCAAGCAGCTGGCGGCGGAGATCGACCGGCAGATCCTGGGGGGCTACCGACTGTTTCCGGTGCATTACCTGGCGTATGCGATGTGGGAGGGCAAGGACGAAGCCCTGCAGGTGCCAAGCGCCGAGAAGGTGTTCCCCGCGGATGAACTGGCCAAGGCCAAGGAAGAATGGCAACGGCGTCTGGATGCCTGCCCGCAAGAGCAGCGGCCGTACCTGGTGTTGCAGTATGCGACGCCAGTGCGCAACCAGTATCAGGTCAGGCAGCAGGCACCTGTAGCCTGATCAGGTTTGGGGCTGCGTTGCAGCCCCGATGCTTCTCAGATCCAGGTACTGAACCAGGAAAGCAGCAGTGCCATCGCCAGGCACGAAAAGCCAAGAATGTAGAAGTATTTCGGCACACGAAGGTCGAAAGCGTTCACTACCCCCTCGTCTGCCGCCATGTACTCGCGGGTTTCGGCCTCGCGCCGTCGCGCGCTGTGCAGCAGCAAACCGCCCGGGCAGGTCAGCAGCAGCGCCAGCAGGTTGATCAGCTTGGTGGGATGGGCGGCCAGGAACCCCCAGAGCACTTGCAAGGACATCACGCAACCTCGATGTGAGCAATGGCAAAGGCCAGCATTCTACCCAAGTCGCACCTTGGCGCCCGGTCTTGGCGACAAACTGTCATTAAATTTCATCTGTCATCCGCTCGTCATCAATACAGGCGACCCTGTCGGCCTTTTGATGACCCGGAGCTTTTTCATGTTGCACGCCGAAAACCAGGACCGCCTTTACCTCGTTGCCCAGAGTGATGAGCAACAGGCGCTGATCGATGGTTTTGCGATCAATGTGCAGGACCGCCAGTGGCTGGTCTACTGCGCGCTTGGCGGGCATGTACATGAGGACTTGCCCGAAGTGGATGCAGGCACAGGGTTCAGCTTGCTGGATTTCCACATAGAAGCTGCGTGAATCTGTGCTGGCCAGACAGCAAAAACCCGCTGCCTGTCACTCAGGCAGCGGGTTTCTGGCATAACCTGAAGCTTACTGACCCAGCACCTGCCCGATGCTCGGGTCCTTGAACAGGCGGGTCAGGGCATCGCTCAGCACATCCCCCACCAGCTGGTTATTGGTGTCCTGATTCGGCGCCATGCCGAAACGCTGGTCCAGCGAAGCGCCATAACGGCCGCTGTAACGGCGGCCGCCATTGGTCACATCAGCACGGAAAGTGGCGCCGATGGTGGCCTCGGTCACGTAAAGGTTGTCTTTCGGCGACTGGTACTTCAGCTCGGCCAAGGTCACGGTCAGCTGCGGTGCATTGCCGGCGTTCGGGGTCGGGGTGAAGCCGAGCAGGCGCACAGCGGCTTCAGCCTGGGCCTGCAGCTTGGGTACCACGTCATTACCGCTGACGCTGATGGTGCTGGTCTCGGGGTACATGCCACCGCGAGTACCCAGAGACTGCGAAGGCCGGCCATCGACTACCCGGACCACCACCGGCTGGCCATGGCCAACCGGGGCCAGTTGGGCCTTGAGCGTGGGTTGCGGGTTGAGTTGTTGCGGGCTGTGGGCACAACCGACAAGGCTAAGGCTGGCCACGGCGATCAAACCGAACAACAGACGTTGCAACATGCGCGTTTCTCCAGAAAATGCGGCAAAGGCCCACAGTATACCTAGCCAGGCACAGACCAGTCATCGGCCCGGCCCGCTTGTCACAATCGTTTCATGGCCACCCCCTTATCCTTGCGCCAAGCCCTAACGCAAAGGACTCGCCGCCATGACCTCGCTCTGGACTCAGCTCTTCCAACGGCCGCGCCACAACGCTTATGCCCGCCTTGACGCTGATGGCAAATGCCTGGCGTTCAAGCAATGCAGCCAGGCACCAAGCGGCCTCGACTGGGTGCAGATCCGCGAAATTCAGCTGGCCTGGCTGGGCCGCGAGCTGCCCATCGAAGCCCGGGTTTGCGCCCGCGCAAACCGCCGTTGGCACCAGCGCCTCCTCGCTGCCTGACAAACGCTGCAATAAAAACCACGAATGGCGACATTTCTGCCCGCGACATCGCTATAATCTCCCCCCGATTATAAGGACGTCTCCTGATCGGGCCCCGCACTCGCCGATTGACCCCGGCAACTTCACCGCTTCGCCCACAGAGAGCCTTCCACTCAGGTCTTGCATCGGCTGTCGTGCCTGTTTTTCCGGCCCTTCACACTGCATGAACCTGCGGGTTGCCATCGCGCAGTCCCCTTTTGAGGTTCACGTCTCCAAAAGAGCGTGAAAAAACGGTTTTCACAACTTCACAAGAGTGTGGCGAGCAAATGAACAGTCTGGCATGTGCAAAAGCGGCAGATGTGTCCCGAACAGCCCTGAACAGGCGGCAGATGCGCTCATCCCGTATGAGTGTCTGAACCGTTCCATAACGCACGCACGACACCTTGACCATAAGTCGAATTGCCGCACCTGTGGCAAACGGCGTTCAATACACGAACCCGAAGACTGATTGGCGGTGTCCGCGGAAGTTGCAAGAACTGCGAAAAGTCGGACATGGCGACCCTGGCAACCCCAGGTCCTATGCTGTCAATTAGGTAGCTGTAGATTGTGGAGACGCGTTAAATGGCGCAGAACGAATCGGTTGATGTGGTACTGGTAGGCGCGGGCATCATGAGTGCCACCCTGGCCGTACTGCTCAAGGAGCTTGACCCGACCCTGAAGCTTGAGGTCGTCGAGGCGATGGACTCCGGGGCCGCGGAAAGCTCCAACCCCTGGAACAACGCAGGCACCGGCCACGCCGGCCTGTGCGAGCTGAACTACACGCCGCAGGCCGCCGATGGCAGCATCGACATCAAGAAGGCCGTGCACATCAACACCCAGTTCGAGGTTTCGCGCCAGTTCTGGGCCTACCTGAGCAAGAAGGGCAACTTCGGCTCGGCGCGTGCCTTCATCAACCCTGTCCCACACCTGAGTTATGTCGAGGGTGACAAGGGTGTTTCCTTCCTCAAGAAGCGCTTCGAGCTGCTCAAGCAACACCACGCCTTCGCCGAGATGGAATACACCGAAGACAAGGCCGTGATGAACGACTGGATGCCGCTGATGATGCCTGGCCGCCCGGCCGACCAGCACATCGCTGCTACCCGCGTGGCCAAAGGCACCGACGTGAACTTCGGCGCACTGACCAACAAGCTGCTCAAGCTGCTGGGCGACTCGCCGGACGCGCAAGTCAAGTACAGCAAGAAGGTTGTCGGCCTGCGCCGTAACGGCAGCGGCTGGACCGTGAGCATCAAGGACGTCAACAGCGGCGGCAGCCGTGAAGTCGACGCCCGCTTCGTCTTCCTCGGCGCCGGCGGCGCGGCCCTGCCGCTGCTGCAGTTGTCCGGCATCCCGGAAAGCAAAGGCTTCGGCGGCTTCCCTGTCAGCGGCCAGTGGCTGCGTTGCGACAACCCGGAAATCGTCAAGCAGCACCAGGCCAAGGTCTACAGCCAGGCCGCTGTCGGCGCCCCGCCGATGTCGGTGCCGCACCTGGACACCCGCGTCGTGGACGGCAAGACTTCGCTGCTGTTCGGCCCGTATGCCGGTTTCACTACCAAGTTCCTCAAGCACGGCTCGCTGATGGACCTGCCGCTGTCGGTGCGCATGGGCAACATCGGCCCGATGCTGGCTGTGGCCCGCGACAACATGGACCTGACCAAGTACCTGGTCAGCGAAGTGATGCAGTCGATGGAGCAGCGTCTGGAAGCCCTGCGTCGTTTCTATCCGCAGGCCAAGGCCGAAGACTGGCGCCTGGAAGTGGCTGGTCAGCGCGTGCAGATCATCAAGAAAGACCCGAAAAAAGGCGGCGTACTGCAGTTCGGTACCGAGCTGGTCTCGGCCCAGGACGGCAGCCTGGCAGCACTGCTCGGCGCATCGCCGGGTGCCTCGGTGACCGTGTCGATCATGCTGGAACTGATCGAGCGCTGCTTCCCCGAGCAGGCCAAGGGTGCCTGGGCTGCCAAGCTCAAGGAAATCTTCCCGGCTCGCGAGAAGACCCTGGCAACCGATGCTGCGCTGTACCACAAGATCAGTGCCGATAACGACGCGGCCCTGGACCTGGCAGAAAGCAGCCCGGCGGCCAAGCACTACGCCTAAGCCGGCCTGAAACGCAAAAACGCCCCTCGGGGCGTTTTTTTGTGCCTGGGCGTTTGTCAGCCTGTGCCGGCCCTTTCGCGGGTAAACCCGCTCCTACAAGGACCGCATATCCTTTGTAGGAGCGGGTTTACCCGCGCAAGGGCCGGCACAGGTTACCAATCAGCCACGGGCTTTATCGATGATCTCGATGTACTCAGGTGCATTGCGCTGGTCGGCAATCTGCTCGACGAAGGTTTTGCCGTGCTCGTCCTTGCCATCCAGGTCCAGGCCAGCTTCGACGAAGAAACCTACAAAGCGCTCGAAGTCGTCGACACGCAGGCCGCGGTAGGCCTTGACCAGCTTGTGCAGTGACGGCGAAGTCACACCATCGGCCGGCTCGAACTGAAGGAACGACTTGATGTAGTCGTCGCTGATTTCGTCACCGATTACCTGTTTCTTGTCTTTACGCATTGCCGACTCCAACTGGACCATCACGGAATTTCGAAGGCCGGCAGTTTACCCCCCGCAGGCTGCGTGCCTCAACGCGTACGTACCGTCCCGGTGTGCAGGTCGGCCCAGATGTGGCCGTTGCCGTAAGTCAGAAACTGCACGTACAAGGTTTCGTTACGCAGCAGGTCCATGACCACCCGGTAGTTGCTGATCGGGTAATTAAGGCTCAAGGTGCGGGTTTTAGCGTCATACACAGGCTTTTTCAGGCTTTTGGCCGCTTCACCATCGAACGTCAGCAGCACCTGGGCAATGGTCGCCCCCTTGCTCAGCGGCTTGCCCTTCAGGCGCACCTGCAACGACGATGTGATCGGGATCGGCTGCTGATCGGACTGGCGCTGAGCCCCTACGACCACGGAATAGTCAGTCACTTGCAGCAATTGCTGGCTGGTCGGCGCTTCCTGGCGCAGGGACTGGTCATCAGGAGGCAGGAACTGGCTGTGCAGCGGTGCGGCAGCGAGCGGCAGGCTGACCGCCAGCAGGAGGGGAAGAATCGCACGCATGTGAGGCTCCTTGTATGAAGGAGCACTCTAGCACGCCGGGTACAGCCGATATCAATCGAACTGCGCGCGCATCCAGGCCTGGTAATCGGCCACACCAGCTTCACCCTCGCGCGGCGCCCAGTGTGCGTGTTCGCCCTCGCCCACCGGTCGGTATGGCCCAGCCTTGCACTCGAACAGCATACTGTCCGGCTCCAGCACCACCAAACCATGGTAGGTACCAGGCGCCAGATCCACACCCAGACAGTCGCCCCCGGCCTGCAGCACCCGCTTGTCAGTCACCGCGCCTTGTTCATCGAAAATCAACAGGCCAAAGCGCCCCTTGAGCGCTATCAAGGTTTCAGCCTTGTCGGCGCTCAAATGGCGATGCGGCGGAATATAGGTGCTCGGTTGCAGCCCGACCGCCATGCGGTGGCAGGGCTCTTCCATTTCGTGAAAGTTATGGTGCTGCCGCCCACGCGGGTTGCCAGCAGCCTTTTCGGCCAGCCCGGCGAACAGCGATTGGTCGATGAACGCAGGCTGGCGCACGGTTACAGCCCCTTTACGGCGAAGATGCCGTTAGCGTTGCGCCAGTAACCTTTGTAGTCCATGCCGTAACCGAAGATATAGCGATCAACACAAGGCAGGCCCACGTAGTTGGCCTTGAGGTCAGGGCTTGCCTTGCGGTCGTGGTCCTTGTCGATCAGCACAGCGGTGTACACCGAGCGGGCGCCGGCATGCTTGCAAAACTCGATGATGGCGCTGAGGGTGTGCCCTTCGTCGAGGATATCGTCGACGATCAACACGTCACGGTCGATGAACGACACTTCCGGCTTGGCCTTCCAGAAAAGCTCGCCGCCGCTGGTCTGATTGCGGTAGCGGGTAGCGTGCAGGTACGAGGCTTCCAGCGGGAACTGCAGGTGGGTCAGCAGTTTGCCGGAGAAGATCAGGCCGCCGTTCATCACGCAGAACACAACCGGGTTCTTGTCATGCAGGTCCTTGCAGATCTGCTCGCCGACTTTGGCGATGGCCGCTTCGACTTCGGCTTCGGTGTACAGGCAGTCAGCTTCACGCATGACTTGACGGATATGCTCGAGATCGGCGGACATGGCGCTCTCCGGGGGGGCATTTTGGAAAAGCGGGCAAAGGTACGCATCCGCTCGTCACAGATCAAGCATTTATGGACTAACGTCCAGAATGACCAGACGACAGCACAGGCTGAATAGATTAATCTAGCGCGGTTTTTTTGCCCGCCTTTCGGAGCCCCCCTATGCCCACTCGTGAGATCCGCCATCCGCTGATCCGCCACAAGCTCGGCCTGATGCGCCGTGCCGATATCAGCACCAAAAATTTTCGCGAACTCGCCCAGGAAGTCGGCGCGCTCCTGACGTATGAAGCCACCCAGGACCTGCCCCTCGAAACCTACGAGATCGACGGCTGGTGTGGCAAGGTCTCGGTTGAAAAAATCGCCGGCAAGAAGATCACTGTAGTACCGATCCTGCGCGCCGGCATCGGCATGCTCGACGGCGTGCTCAGCCTGATCCCGGGTGCCAAGGTCAGCGCCGTCGGCGTTGCCCGTAACGAAGAAACCCTCGAAGCCCACACCTACCTGGAAAAGCTCGCGCCGGACATCAACCAGCGCCTGGCCCTGATCATCGATCCGATGCTGGCCACCGGCGGCTCGATGGTTGCCACCATCGACCTGCTGAAAAAGGCCGGCTGTAAAGAGATTCGCGCCATGGTCCTGGTCGCCGCGCCAGAAGGCATCGAGGTGGTGGAAAAAGCCCACCCGGACGTGAAGATCTACACCGCCTCGATCGACCAGCGCCTGAACGAACACGGCTACATCGTGCCTGGCCTGGGCGATGCCGGTGACAAGATCTTCGGCACCAAGCAAAAGGACGCCTGACCATGCAGGACGGCTTCAACGACCCGCTCTGGCGCCAGGTCGTTTCGGGCGCGCAGATGCTCTTCGTGGCATTCGGCGCGCTGGTGCTGATGCCCCTGATCACCGGCCTCGACCCGAACGTCGCGCTGTTCACCGCCGGCATCGGCACGCTGCTATTCCAGCTGGTCACCGGTCGTCAGGTACCGGTGTTCCTGGCCTCGAGCTTTGCCTTCATCACGCCGATCATCCTCGCCAAAGGCCAGTTCGGCCTTGCCGAGACGATGGGTGGCGTAATGGCTGCCGGCTTCGTGTACACCTTCATGGGGCTGATGGTCAAAGTCAAAGGCACCGGTTTCATCGACCGCATGCTGCCGCCGGTGGTGATCGGCCCGGTGATCATCTCCATCGGCCTGGCCATGGCACCGATCGCCGCCAACATGGCGATGGGCAAAGGTGGGGACGGTACAGCGCTGATGCCGTACAAGACGGCCATGCTGATCTCGATGCCTGCGCTGCTGACAACCCTGATCGTTGCCGTATTTGGCAAGGGCATTTTCCGCCTGGTTCCCATCATTTCCGGTGTGTTGGTGGGCTTTGCCCTGTCGTTCGCCTTTGGCGTGGTCGACACCGCCAGGATCGCTGCCGCACCGTGGCTGGAAATCCCCAATTTCACCGCCCCTGCGTTCAACTGGCAGGCCATTCTGTTCATCGTCCCGGTTGCGCTGGCGCCGGCGATCGAGCATATCGGCGGGGTGATCGCAGTGGGCAGCGTGACCGGCCGTGACTACCTGAAAAAGCCTGGCCTGCATCGGACGTTGCTGGGCGACGGCCTGGCTACCACTGCAGCCGGCCTGTTCGGCGGCCCGCCCAACACCACCTACGCCGAAGTGACCGGCGCGGTGATGCTGACCAAGAACTACAACCCGAAGATCATGACCTGGGCGGCGGTCTTCGCCATTACCCTGGCGTTCATCGGCAAGTTCGGCGCGCTGCTGCAAAGCATCCCGGTGCCGGTGATGGGCGGCATCTTGTGCCTGCTGTTCGGCTCGATTGCAGCGGTGGGCATGAACACCATGATCCGCCACCAGATCGACCTGGCCGAAGCACGCAACCTGGTGATCGTCTCGGTGACACTGGTGTTCGGTATCGGCGGCGTGCTGATCGGCAGCGGTGACGGCCCGGATGACTGGGGCCTGAAGGGCATCGCCCTGTGCGCCATTGTAGCTATTGCCCTGAACCTGATTCTGCCGGGCAATGATGGCTGGAAGCACAAGAAGCTGGATGTATAACCGGTCGGAAGGGGCCGCAACACGGCCCCTTCGATTCAGGCCTTTTCACACATATCAGCCAACACCCTGACCCACGCCGGGTGATCATTCAGGCACGGCACCAGCACCAGTTCCTGGCCACCAGCCTCGACAAACTGCTCGCTGCCACGCATGCCAATCTCTTCCAGTGTCTCGATGCAATCCGCCACAAACGCCGGGCACATCACCAGCAGCTTCTTCACACCGGCCTTGGCCAGCTCATCCAACCGCGTCTCGGTGTAGGGTTCGATCCACTTGTCCCGCCCCAGCCGCGACTGGAACGATACCGACCATTTGCCATCAGGAATGCCCATGCTCTGCGCAAAGGCCTTGGCCGTAGCCAGGCATTGCCCGCGATAGCAAACCGAACGTACTTCGGCGGGTGCACCGTGGCAGCAATCGGCAGCACGCAGGTCGTGCTTGACCCCCTTCGGAAACAGCTTCTTCAGGTGCCGTTCCGGCAAGCCATGGAAGCTCAGTAGCAGGTGGTCGTAACCCTGCTCCAGGTACGGCCGGGCGCTGGCTGCCAGCGCCTCGATGTACGCCGGGTGCTCGTAGAACGGCTGCAGCACGCGCATCTGCAACGGTAACTGGCGCTCGCTGACCGTCTGTTTCGCCTGCTCGACCACAGTGGTTACCGTACTGTCGGCGAACTGCGGATAAAGCGGTGCCAAAGTCACCTTGCGCACACCTTGGGCGGCCAGCCGCGCCAACACCTCAGGCAAGGCCGGCTGGCCGTAGCGCATGGCAATTTCCACCGGGCCATGGGGCCAGTGCTCGACCATCGCTGCCTGCAGGCGACGGGTCAGCACAACCAGAGGCGAGCCCTCCTCCCACCAGATCGAAGCGTAGGCGTGTGCCGACTGCTCCGGGCGCTTGACCAGGATCAGTGACACCAGCAAGCGCCGCACCGGCCACGGCAGGTCGACCACGTACGGGTCCATGAGGAACTGGTTGAGGTAGCGGCGCACATCGGCCACCGAGGTGGAGGCCGGGGAACCCAGGTTGACCAGCAGCAGGGCGTGATCGGTCATGCAGCGTCCTATGTCAGAGGCGACTGGACAGGTTGTCCAGCGCCGATTGCAGATCGTTGAAGCGGAAGGTGAAGCCGGCTTCCAGCAAGCGTACCGGGCGCGCCCGCTGGCCTCCCAGCAGCAAGGTCGACATCTCGCCAAGGCCCGCCTTGAGCAACAATGCCGGCACTGGCAACAGCGCCGGCCGATGCAGGGCGCGGCCCAGTCGCCTGGCAAACTCACGGTTGCGCACAGGCTCCGGGGCACAGGCATTATAAGGACCGCTGGCATCCTTGTGCTGCAAGAGAAAATCAATCAGGGCGACCTGGTCATCTATATGAACCCAGGGCATCCACTGCCGCCCGTTGCCCAAAGGTCCGCCCAGCCCCAGCTTGAAAGGCATGCGCAGGCGCGACAAAAAGCCGCCGTCGCTGGCCAGCACCAGGCCGGTACGTACCAGTACCACGCGGATCCCCTGTGCTTGCGAACGCTGGGCGGTCTCTTCCCAGGCAATACACAACTGGCTGGCGAAATCTGCGCGCACTGGGGGTGAAGCCTCGGTCAGTTCACGCTCGCCACCGTCTCCGTACCAACCTACCGCAGAGCCGGAGATCAACACGTGCGGGCGCTGCTCACGGGTGCCCAGCCAAGCCAGTAATTGCTCGGTAAGGGTGACACGGCTGGCCCACAACAAGTTGCGCCGGGCGGCTGTCCAGGGCCTGTCGGCAATTGGCGCACCCGCAAGGTTGACCACCGCATCAAGATGATCGTTGGCCTCCAGCTGCTCCAGGCGCGCGATACCACGTACGCCGCTACCGCAGATTTTCGCCACCTGTTCAGGACGCCTGCTCCAAACCGTAAGCCGATGCCCTTGGCCCAGCCAGTACTGGCACAGATGCTTGCCAATCAAACCGGTGCCACCTGTCAGCAATATATGCATGGCTGTGTCCTCGCAGAATGCGGCGGTGGTCTATTTTTAACATCAAGGCACTTTTTTGACCCGACGCTCTCGTATAAACATAGGCCAACCTGCCCGCCAACACGGAATAACCTTATACAGAATTATTGCATTGTACAGGTTTGCCTGACAGCGTAGTCTGCTCACAGCAAGGTTTGAAGAGGCCATCATGACAGTACCTATCGCCATCATCGGGGCCGGCATTGCCGGTTTGTCAGCCGCCCAGGCCTTGCAGAAGGCCGGGCAATCCGTGCACTTGTTCGACAAAGGCCACGGCAGTGGCGGGCGCATGGCCAGCAAGCGCAGCGAGGCCGGCGCGCTCGACCTGGGCGCACAGTACTTTACTGCCCGTGACCGACGTTTTGTCGATCAGGTGCAGCAATGGGTGGCTGCCGGCTGGGCCGAGCAGTGGAAGCCCCAACTGTACAACTACCGTGATGACGAACTCACGCCCTCCCCCGATGAGCAAACGCGCTGGGTAGGCGTGCCACGCATGAGCGCCATCACCCGAGGCTTGCTCAAGGACGTCACCGTCAACTTCGGCTGCCGCATAGCGGAAGTGTTTCGCGGCAAGCAGTACTGGCACCTGCAGGACACCGAAGGTTGCAGCCACGGCCCCTACAGCCGTGTGGTCATCGCCGTCCCGGCACCGCAGGCCACGCCACTTCTGGCCGCTACACCAAAGCTGGCTGCGGTGGCCGCTGGGGTGCAAATGGAACCTACCTGGGCCGTCGCCCTCGCCTTCGAGGCACCACTGGATACACCGATGCAAGGCTGCTTCGTGCAGGACAGCCCGCTGGGCTGGCTGGCCCGCAATCGCAGCAAGCCTGGCCGCGACGAGCACCTGGACACCTGGGTACTCCACGCCACGTCAGACTGGAGCCGGCAGCACATCGACCTGCCGAAGGAAGAAGTCATCGAGCAGTTGTGGGGCGAATTCGCCGAACTGGTCGGCTGCGTGGTACCGCCGCCTACCTTCGCCCTCGCCCACCGCTGGCTCTATGCCCGCCCCAGCAGCAACCATGAGTGGGGGGCACTGGCCGATGCTGACCAGGGCTTGTACGCCTGTGGGGACTGGTGCCTGTCCGGGCGTGTCGAGGGCGCATGGCTCAGTGGCCAGGAAGCAGCGCGGCGCTTGCTCGAACACCTTGAGTGATGCAGAACTGTACAAAAATACTAGTTTGCATAACTTCAGCGCTGTGCTGAAATAAACCTGTACAAGTTTTTAGTCGCGTACAGGTTTATTTTCGGAGGCAGCCATGCACGACCCTTCAGCCCACAGCAAGCCGCGTATCGCCATCAGCGCCTGCCTGACCGGGCACAGCGTGCGCTATAACGGCGGCCACAAGGCCTCCGACCTGTGCCGTAAACAGCTGGAGCATCACTTCGACTGGTTACCCGTGTGTCCGGAAGTGGCAATCGGCCTGGGCGTTCCGCGCGACCCGATTCGGCTGGTCGGCAACCCCGAGCAGCCCGAAGTGGTCGGCACCCGTGACCCCGGCAAAGACCTGACCGACCCGCTGCGCACCTATGGCGAGCAGATGGCCGACGAACTTGACGACATCTGTGGCTACATCTTCATGCAGAAGTCTCCTTCTTGCGGCCTGGAACGGGTAAAGGTTTATCAGGACAATGGCCACCCGGCCGTGCATGGCGGCCGTGGTGTCTATGCCCAGGCCTTCTGCGCGCTGCGCCCGGACCTGCCAGTAGAGGAAGAAGGCCGCCTGCATGACCCCGTGCTGCGCGAAAACTTCATAAGCCGCGTTTACGCCTACGCCGACTGGCAGCGCCTGCTGGCCGAAGGCCTGAACCGTGGTGCTCTGGTGCGCTTTCATTCGCGCTACAAGTATTTGCTGATGGCCAACAACCCTCAGGCCTATCGCACCCTCGGCCGCCTGCTTGGCAGCATGAGCAAGGATGACGA
The DNA here is from genome assembly GCF_054611535.1 of Pseudomonas sp. VEM90. Lineage (NCBI taxonomy): Bacteria > Pseudomonadati > Pseudomonadota > Gammaproteobacteria > Pseudomonadales > Pseudomonadaceae > Pseudomonas > Pseudomonas sp. VEM90. The sequence continues at coordinate 54,959 of NZ_JBTRAR010000006.1, forward strand.
ACCACAGAGCATCGGCCCGCGCTATTTCAGCCAGCTGATGCAGGCTCTGCGCCGCTGCGCCAGCCGCGGCACCCACAGCAACGTGCTGCAGCACCTGAGCGGTTACTTCAAGGATGCCCTGACGCAGCAGGACAAGGCTGAGTTGCAGGCAGTCATCGGCCAATACCAACAAGGCGTGGTACCACTGGTAGTGCCACTGACCTTGCTCAAACACCATTTGCGCAAGCACCCAGACCCCTACCTGCAGCAACAAGCCTACCTGCAGCCTCACCCCGAGAGCCTGGGCTTGCGCAATGCGGTCTGAGGACTTGCTGCCCATCGGCGAACTGGCTCGTCGCACTGGCGTGAACCCGGTCACCCTGCGCGCCTGGGAACGGCGTTATGGGTTGCTCAAACCACAGCGCACCGCCAAGGGGCATCGCCTGTACCCACTTGAGCAGGTCGAACGCGTCGAGGCCGTCCTGGCCTGGCTGCAGCGTGGCGCGTCGGTCGGCCAAGTCCGCGAGTTGCTCGACAAACCCACCAGCACCCCACCGAAGGGTGACTGGCAAGCCCGGCAATTCCAGCTGATCGAAGCCATCGCCAGCCTTTCACAGCGCGCCCTCGACCAGCAACTCAACCAGGCCATGGCGCTGTACCCGGCAGTCACCCTGTGCGAGCAATTGCTGCTGCCGCTACTCGACATGCTCGACCTGCGCTGGCGCAATTACTTCAACGCTCGGCTGGAGCAGGTGTTTTTTCACAGTTGGCTGCGCAGCAAGCTCGGTGCCCGCGTGTACCACGACAACCAGCTGCTGCAAGGTCCTGCAGTATTGCTGGCCGAAGACAGCGAACGCACCTTCAGCCCAGGCCTATGGTTGTGCGCCTGGCTGCTTACCAGCAACGGCTTCCCGGTGGAGGTGCTCGAGCAGCCCGTCGCAGGCTCGCAATTGCTAAGCGCCGTCAATGCCCTGAAACCACGCGCCTTGCTCCTGCACCTGGGGCCACGCATCGACGACAAGGCGTTGCAGCGCACCCTGCAAGGCTTGCCGGTCCCCAAACTACTGGGCGGTACCACGCTAGCGCTGCATGAAGCCCGCCTGAAGGCTTTTGAGCTGCCCGACCTTTTCCTGTTCGACACCCCGCAGGCGGCATTGCGCGCGCTTCAAGCCCATGATCGACAGCCTGTAGAGATAAATCCCCCATGCACCTGACCTGGCTGCGCAGCGACCTGCGTATCGATGACAACACTGCACTCAGCGCCTCCACCGAGCGCGGCCCGACCATCGCCCTGTGGCTGGTCAGCCCCGGACAATGGCAAGCCCATGATGATGCCGACTGCAAAGTCGACTTCTGGCTGCGTAACCTGCATGACCTGCGCCAATCACTGGAAAAGCTGAACATACCCCTGCTGATCCGTAGAATTGAGACTTGGGACCAGGCGCCACAGGCGGTGCTCGATGTCTGCCGCCAACATCAGGTGCAAAGCGTGCACTGGAACGAGGAGTACGGCATCAATGAGCAGCGCCGGGATGATGCCACCCGGGCACTGCTGGAAAAGTCGAGCATCCAGGCGCACAGTTACCTCGACCAGCTGTTCTTCCGTCCGGGCACCCTACTGACTCGCAGTGGCGATTACTTCCAGGTGTTCAGCCAGTTCAAGAAAACCTGCCTGGAGCATCTGCACCGCAGCCTGCCGGCCCTGGCACGACGGGTGAAGCGCCAGGCACCGTTGAACATCGACAGCGACCCGGTCCCGCAATATGTAGAGGGCTTCGGAAAAACCACGCACGCACTGCGCGACCACTGGCCAGCCGGTGAAGCTGAGGCACAGTCCCGTCTGTCACGCTTCCTCGACGAAACCATCGACGACTACCACCACTTGCGCGACATACCTGCCAAGCCCGGCACCAGCCAGCTTTCCCCCTACCTGGCCGCCGGCGTGATTTCGCCCCGCCAATGCTTGCACGGTGCACTGGCCGGCAACCGGGGCGAGTTCGACAGTGGCAGCACGGGCGTGCAAACCTGGATCAACGAGCTACTCTGGCGCGAGTTCTACAAGCACATCCTGAGCGGTTATCCACAGGTCTCGCGCCATCGTGCCTTCCGCGCCCAGACCGAAGCCCTGCCCTGGCGTGACGCTCCGGCAGACCTGGAGGCCTGGGAGCAGGGCCGCACCGGCTTCCCGATCATCGATGCCGCCATGCGCCAACTGCTGCACACCGGGTGGATGCACAACCGCTTGCGCATGGTCGTGGCCATGTTCCTCAGCAAGAACTTGCTGATTGACTGGCGCAAAGGCGAGCGGCACTTCATGCGCCACCTGATAGACGGCGACCTGGCCGCCAACAACGGGGGTTGGCAGTGGAGTGCGTCCACCGGCACCGACGCGGTGCCCTATTTCCGCATCTTCAATCCGGTTTCACAGTCGCAGCGCTTCGATCCACAGGGGCAGTTCATTCGGCACTGGGTACCGGAACTACGGGAGCTCGATGAAAAAGCCATCCATCACCCCATTAAATCGACGGACCTTTTCGGTAATACTTCGTACCTAAGTCCAATCGTAGATCTCAGCAGCAGTCGCCAGCGGGCCCTGGAAGCATTCAAAGGGCTGCCACGCCGGCAGAATCAGGGGATAACGTCTTGATTAACTCGCGTAGTTTTTGGGTTACAGGCGCAAGCAACGGACTTGGCTTGGCTTTGGTGGAGCGGATGCTCGATGAAGGACATCGCGTTGCCGCGAGTGGCAAGGATAGCGATGCACTGGATGATTTGGGGTCACGCTACGGCAGCCAATTGTTGCGTTTGCCGTGGCAGTTGCATGAAGAACAACACGTCACCGATGCGTGCCAACAGATTTGCCATGCCTGGTGTTCGCTGGACGGGCTGATCCTCAACACCGGCACCACCGATTACCTGCCAGACAATGTCAGTGACAGTGAGCTGATCGAAGCGATCGTCACCACCAACCAGCTGGCCGCAGAGCATTGCCTGAGCAAAGCGCTGCCGTTGCTGGCAAAGGGGCAGTCACCGCAGGTGATGGCGCTTTTCAACCGCTATTCGGCATTGCAGCTGTTTGCACCGACACAGGTGACTGCGGGCTGGAACAACTTGCCGCAATGGCTGCGTGAGCAGCGCAAGGCCCTTGAGGAGCAAGGGGTAGCACTGACCATTGTTGGGCCACAATCACTGAAGGTAACGGTAACGTCGGCACAGGCGATACCGGAGGCGTGGACGCCCGGCAGTGCCGCTGAGGAGTTATTGCGGCGGTGGCCTCAGCGAGAGCCGGAACTGATTCTGGAGACTCTGGACGTCAGTAGCCTGTGGCCGCTGACGCGCTAACACCTGAAATCAGCACTACCGTCTTCGCGGGCATTGCCCGCGAAGGGGTGAATGCTGGTGAACTCAGAGCGCCATTCGGTAATGCAGGCTGTAGCTTTCTACGCCATCATTGGGCTCTTTGATGCCGGCGTTCGAGTAGTGAATCGCCCGCACCCCAATCTCATGCCCGCCGGCAAAGCGCAAACCAAAGCCGACGCGGTCCTCGAACTGGAAAGCCGAACCCAGCTCGTTGCTTTCCAGCTCGGTGCTGGAGAATGCCGCCACCCCGATCCCCGCTTCGATGTAAGGCTTCACCGACTCCCCGGCAAATTCATAGACGAACACTGGTGCGAAGGACAGGCTGTGATTGCTCGCGGTCTCGTCGCCATCCCAGTAGGTGTAGGCCCCATCCCAATAGCCGGTCAGCCGGCCAACGCTGGTCTGCCACCAGCTCGCGTCCCAGTTCGATTGCAACCCCAGACGATATACCATGGTCGAATCACCGGTCTGCCCCACCGAAAACGAAGCGTCGGCAGCTTGTGCCGACATCGCTTGACCCATAACAAAGGCAGCAGCCGCTGCCAAGCCGAGCAGTTTCCTCATAAGAAACATCCTTCCTGATGCTGTTGTTAGTGTCCGCCTCACCTCAGGCAAAGCGGTAGAAAGCAGAAGTGGAACGATAGTTCAGCCGTTCTTCACGTTTTTTTCACAACGCAAAGCTTTGCACATCGTCGGACTTATGCCACAGCACAGGTAGGATTTTTCTTAAGGTTTCGGGATCAGCGCTTGTCCAGAAGCGTGCAGCGCCGGCTGGGCCTTCGGCCAACAGATCATTGCCACCCAGCAGTCGTCGCAATTGACGCGCCACGGCCGCACCGGTGTCGATAATCGCCACGTCGTCCGGCACCATGCCGGACAGCAATGGGCGAAGGAAAGGGTAATGGGTGCAGCCGAGGATCAGCGTATCGCACCCTGCTGCCAGCAGCGGCTGCACGTAACCTTGCAGCATCTGGCGCAACGCCGGACTTGCAAGGTCACCGGTTTCGATCAGCTCGACCAGCCCCGGGCAAGGCTGGGTAATAACCTGTACGTCGTTGGCGAAGCGGTCGAGCAAGGCTGCGAACTTGGCACTCTGCAGGGTACCGGTAGTGGCCAGCACACCGACCACGCCCGAGCGGGTGGCGGCCGCAGCAGGCTTCACGGCCGGCTCCATGCCCACCAACGGCCAGGTCGGATACAGCTCACGCAGGTCGGCCACTGCCGCAACCGTGGCGGTGTTGCAGGCCAACACCATGGCCTTTGCGCCTTGCTCATGGAAGAACCCGGCAATGTGCCGGCAGCGCTCGCGGATATAGTCCGCCGACTTCTCACCGTAGGGTATATGCCCGCAGTCGGCCACATACAGCAACGTCTCGTTGGGCAGCAGGCGCTGGATCTCGGCCAGCACCGACAAACCGCCAACCCCCGAGTCCATGACGCCGACCGGCGCCGAGCGCTCAGCCATCGCGCTTGCCACAGACCGTGCAAGCCGGGTCGCGCTTGACACGAAGCTCGCGGATACGGGTGCCGAGGGCATCGATCAACAGCAAGCGGCCGACCAACGGCTCACCGAAGCCAGCCAGCAGCTTCATCGCCTCCAGCGCCTGCAGGCTACCCACCAGCCCCACCAGAGGGCCAATGACGCCAGCTTCGCTGCACGTCAGTTCAGCTTCGCTACCATGCCCGTACAGGCAGTGGTAGCACGGGCTGTAGTCGCGCCGCGGGTCGAACACCGACAGTTGACCTTCCAGACGGATGGCCGCACCGCTGACCAGCGGCTTGCCAGCGGCGAAACAGGCAGCGTTGACCGCCTCGCGGGTTGAGAAATTGTCGGAGCAGTCCAGCACCAGGTCGACCGCCGCCACCGCAGCCGCCAGCGAGTCCTCGTCCAGTGCCTGGCGGTGAGCAACCAGGCTGACTTCCGGGTTGATTGCCTGCAAGCGCTGCAAGGCCGAGTCGACCTTGCTCATGCCGACGCTGGCACTGTCGTGGATTACCTGGCGTTGCAGGTTGGTCAGGTCGACGGTGTCGAAGTCGGCCAGGTGCAGCTCACCCACTCCGGCCGCGGCCAGGTAAAGGGCCACTGGCGAGCCCAAGCCACCCAGCCCGACAATCAGCGCTTTGCTCTGCTTGAGCCGCAGCTGGCCATCAATGTCGATCTGAGCCAGCAGCACCTGGCGGCTGTAACGTAGCAGTTCCTGATCACTCAGCATGGCAGTCGCCCCAGGGTAATGCGTTCATGGCCGCCCAGGTCCGTGCGGCTGGCCACCTCGATAAAGCCATGTTCAGCCAGCAGAGCGCGTACCGCTGCCGCCTGATCGTAGCCATGTTCCAGCAGTAGCCAGCCACCAGGCAACAGGTGCGCTGGGGCCTGGGTAGCGATCACACGAAGGTCGTCCAGGCCATCGGCACCGGCCACCAGGGCACTGCTGGGTTCGAAGCGCACGTCGCCGGCCACAAGGTGCGGGTCTTCAGCGGCGATGTAGGGCGGGTTGCTGACAATGAGGTCAAAACGCTCCCCGGCCAGGCTGTCGAACCAGTGGCTTAGCCTTACCCGAGCGTTGGCCAGGCCTAACCGCTGGCGGTTGCGCTCGGCGAGGGCGGCAGCCTCCTCCACCCGGTCAACCGCTGTCACCTGCCAGGCCGGGCGCTCGCTGGCCAGCGCCAGAGCGATGGCACCCGTACCGGTACCCAGGTCGAGAACCTTGGCTGGCGAAGCGGGTTGCAGCTCAAGGGCCGTCTCGACCAGTAGCTCGGTATCCGGCCGCGGGATCAGGGTATGCGGTGCAACCTCCAGGTCGATCTTCCAGAAGCCCTGCAGCCCAAGGATATAGGCCACTGGCTCGCCGCCACGGCGGCGCTGCAGGTAGCTGGCATAGGTCTCGGCATCTTCGCTGCTGACGATACGCTCAGGCCAGGTGTGCAGGTAGCTGCGCGACTTACCGATGGCCGCAGCCAGCAGCAACTCGGCATCCAGGCGCTCAGTGGGCGATTCGGGCAACTGCGCGTTGCGCAACAGGCTGGCGATGACAGTCATCAGTCCCCCAAGGCGGCCAGTTGATCGGCCTGGTATTCGGCCAGCAGCGGTTCGATCACCGCGTCTACGCCACCGCTGAGGATGTCGTCCAGCGAATACAAGGTCAGGTTGATGCGGTGATCGGTCACCCGGCCCTGTGGGTAATTGTAGGTACGGATGCGCTCGGAGCGGTCACCGGAACCCACCAACAGCTTGCGCTCACTGGCAATGGCGTTCTGCGCCGCACTGGTCTGCATGTCGTTCAGCTTGGCCGACAGCCAGGACATGGCACGGGCGCGGTTCTTGTGCTGCGAGCGCTCCTCCTGGCATTCGACCACGATACCGGTGGGCAAGTGGGTGATGCGGATCGCCGAGTCGGTCTTGTTGACGTGCTGGCCGCCGGCACCGGAGGCACGGTAGGTATCCACGCGCAGGTCGGCCGGGTTGATTTCGATGGCAGCCTGCTCGTCCGGCTCGGGTAGCACCGCCACCGTGCACGCGGAAGTGTGGACACGGCCTTGGGACTCGGTCTCGGGCACACGCTGAACCCGGTGTGCACCGGACTCGAACTTGAGCTTGCCGTAGACGTTCTCGCCCTCGACGCGGGCAATGATCTCCTTGTAGCCGCCGTGCTCGCCTTCGTTCTCGGACAAGATCTCCAGGCGCCAGCCGCGCTTTTCGGCGTAGCGCGAGTACATGCGGAACAGGTCACCAGAGAAGATGGCTGCCTCGTCGCCACCCGTACCGGCGCGGATTTCGAGAAATACGTTGCGGCCGTCGTTGGGGTCTTTGGGCAGCAGCATGCGCTGCAGTTGCGCCTCCAGCGTCAGCAGTTGCTCCTTGGCTTCACGCACCTCTTCCACGGCCATTTCACGCAGGTCCGGGTCACTGTCCTTGAGCAGCGCCTGGGCGCCTTCGAGGTCGTCCTGGACTTTACGCCACTCTTTATAGGCAGCGTAAACCGGCTCGACCTCGGCATACTCACGTGAGTAGGCGCGAAAACGCGTCTGGTCGGAAATAACCTCGGCGTCACCGAGCAGGGCGGTGAGTTCTTCGAAACGGTCCTGGAGGATTTCCAGTTTGTTCAGCAGCGACGCTTTCATTGCGGGGATTTGTCCGTGGAGCCCTCGTTGAGGGCAAAGAGTTCCTGGGCCATGGCCAGCGCATCAAGGCGGCCCTCGGCCGAGAGCTTTTTCAGCTGCACGCTGGGCGCATGCAGGAGTTTGTTGGTCAGGCCCCGGGCCAGCTGGGCCAGCACGTCTTCGGGGTTGCCGCCATTGGCCAGCAGGCGCAGGGCCTTTTGCAGTTCTTCGTCGCGAAGGCGCTCACTTTGCTGGCGATAGGCCCTGAGCACGTCCACCGCAGCCAGTTCGCGCAGGCGCAGCATGAAGTCTTCGGCGCCCACGGATACCAGCTCTTCGGCCGCCTGAGCCGCGCCCTGGCGGCTCTTGAGGTTTTCCGCCACTACATCGTGCAGGTCGTCGACGGTGTACAGGTAGACATCATCCAGCTCGCCGACTTCGGTTTCGATATCGCGAGGTACAGCGATGTCGACCATGAAAATCGGCTTGTGTCGGCGCTGTTTCAGTGCACTCTCGACCGCGCCCTTGCCCAGAATCGGCAACTGACTGGCGGTGGAACTGATCACGATGTCACTGTTGGCCAGTTCCTGTGGAATGTCTGCCAGCAGCACGGCATGCGCACCGAACTGCTCGGCCAGGATGCTGGCGCGCTCCAGGGTGCGGTTGGCCACCACGATACGGCGTACGCCCTGCTCGTGCAGGTGGCGGGCGACCAGGGTGATGGTTTCGCCGGCACCGATCAGCAGGGCCTGGCTGCGGCCCAGGTCGGCGAAAATCTGCTTGGCCAGGCTGACCGCGGCGAACGCAACCGAAACCGGGTTTTCACCGATGGCCGTATCGGTACGCACCTGCTTGGCGGCGCTGAAGGTGGCCTGGAACAGGCGCCCAAGCAACGGCCCGACGGTACCGGCTTCGCGGGCCACGGCGTAGGCGGACTTCATCTGGCCCAGGATCTGAGGCTCGCCCAGAACCAGCGAGTCCAGGCCCGAAGCCACACGCATCATGTGCTTCACGGCGTCGTGCTCTTCATGCACGTAGGCGCTGGCGCGCAGCTCGTCGAGGCTGAGGCGGTGATAGTCGGCCAGCCACTGCAGCACGGCGTCGGCGGACAGGTGGTCCTGCTCTATATAAAGCTCACTGCGGTTGCAGGTCGACAGGATCGCCGCCTCGCGGCTGGACGTCAGTCGGCAGAGCTGCTGCAGGGCGTCTACCAGCTGCTCTGGGGTAAACGCCACGCGCTCGCGTACGTCTACCGAGGCAGTCTTATGGTTGATACCAAGTGCAAGAAAGGCCATGCAAGGTCGCTGGTTGTGACGGGAAGCCGATAATTGTCCTCTTTCGCAGGTTTCAGGACAACCACCGTTCGCTATTGTGCTGATAGTCCTGCGGCTATCGCCGCTCGCGGCCGAGCATCAGCGTCGATTTCAGGTTTCACTCCCGCTTTTGATCTTCGCGACTTCAGGAGGCCGGAGAGAGGGGACCCCGGAGCGCAGCGCAGGGGGCGGATGATGGGAGCGCAGCGTTTTTTGGTGGGCTTGCCCCGTGACAACGGACGCCAAGAAGCTGGCTACAGAGCTAACTGCCTTAAGCCTTTTGCGAAAAGGTGAGTCAGCGTCGCCATCGCAAATGACGGTTCGCCGAGTCAAAACAGACCACTTCGCTTCTTGCTTCTTGCTTCTTGCTTCTTGCTTCTTGGATGTGAGCATCCACATCAAGTAGGTATTCATTCGCGAAGGTGGCGCGTAGTCACCTTTCCGCCCTTCCGGCGGGTTACTTTGGTCGTGGCCAAAGTAACCAAAACCGTCGGCTCCCATCATCCGGCCCCTACGCTGCGCTCCGGGGTCCCCTCGCTCCGGCCTTGCTCCCGGGAGCGACCGCGCTGCAGGCCCCATCCTGGGGCCCAGCGCTTGACGGGCATCCATGCCCGTCACCTCCCTCCGCAAGCCCTGCGCTCGGCCTCCTGAAGTCGCAATCTGCGTCGCCTGATCTATCGCGCGCTTAGAAGCAAAAGCAAGAGCAAGAGCAAGAGCAAGAGCAAGAGCAAGAGCAAGAGCAAGTTGGAAAAACCGTAATGCATGGTTCATTCAAGAAAGACACGCTCGATAGCCTGCTGGTCGCGAAATTGGCCGGCCAGTTTCAATATCGCCCAGGCCAACTAAGCCGACCAAAGCGAAAAAACTCCTAAATATTTCCAGAGGACTTTTCCACAAGCTTGTAGTCCATTTCCCAAATATATGCCCAGCTGTTGCCCTCCCCCCTTTCCGCGCCTAGCCTTGCCAATCACTGACGGGGTAAGTCCCGTCGTCACATCAATATTCCGTACCCACATTCTTGCCAAGGAGCGGTAAACATGGCTTTTGACGCGTATTTGCAAATCAGCGATATCCCAGGCGAAGCCTTGGACGAAAAGTACAGCAAGTGGATTGAAGTGACCGGTTATGACTTCGGTGTAAGCCAAAGCACCTCCGCCACCGCAAGCTCCGCCGGCGGCGCCAGCTCTGGCCGCACCGCAGCCAGCAACTTCACCTTCACTAAGTTTCTCGACAGCGCCAGTTGCAAACTGATGGAGGCCAGTTGTGCAGGCCAGCATTTCCAGGAAGTGAAACTCGCGCTGTGCCGCGCGGGCGGCGACAAGCTCAAGTATTACGAAATCATTCTCGAAGAAGTGATCATCGCCGACTACACCCAGAGCGCCGCCGATGGCGTGCCGATCGAGGTGGTTCAGCTCGACTACGGCCGAATCAAGACCACCTATACCCAGCAAAAACGCACCGACGGCTCCGGCGGCGGCAACATTGCTGGCGGGTGGGACCGGATCGGTAACAAGAAGTACGCATGAGGGGTCGCCATGTCTGAAGCCCGTGCGTTCATCAACCCCAGGATGCAAAACTACCACACGCTCAAGGCCGGTCTCGCGCTGACCCGGCACTCGGCCAGCAAGTTTGACATCCTCAATTCGCACATTTTCAACAGCGTGGTCAGAGGCGGCGAACTGGTGATCGTCGGTGACTGGTCCACGCCTTCCTGCACCAGTCAGGAGGCGTATCTGATGTCGAAAGCTGCCGTGACCCATATGGGGCTGATGCGCAGCGGGCAAGGTGCCGATGAGTTTTTTCTGGAGAACTTCGAACTGTTGAAGAGCTTGCTCGCCCACGCGTCAATGGGTGCAGGCGTGGTTAGCGATGGCTGGAGCAAGCATCTGAAAGCAATTGAGGGCACATTGCTGGAAATCGAGAAATTGCACAGGGAGCATCTGGGCTCAGGGACGCTCAATGCCCGCGACCAGTTTTATGCCAAGCGTGCGGCACTGTTCTCGAAACTTGACGAACAGTTGGGCCAGCTGGCGGGGTTCGGCGCTGGATTGCGCAACAAGGGATCGATCAAGAGGACACTGGCCATTTCTACGAAAAGCTATTTGCACACGGGTGAAATTGCGGGGGTATGCGGATAAGGTTGCCGGGGTGGGCAAGGCTGCCAACCTGATCAAAAAAGGAACCTATATTGGCATAGCGCTTGACGTAGCAGCGACGGGGCTAGAGATTCGCCAGGCTTGTATTCTGGGCAGAGAAAGCGAATGCCAGCGAGCTGCATATGTAAACTCTGCATCATTAGCTGGAGGTCTGGCTGGTAGCGCTGTAGGCGGTTACCTAGGAGGGAGTATTGTTGCACCCGCAGTATGTGCGGCACTAGGAGTAGGGACTGCCGGACTAGGGGCACTCACCTGCGCGGTCATCGGTGGCGCTGCCGGGGCGAAGTTAGCCGGTGATTTCGCAGGAGAAAAAGGCGAGGTATTAGGTGACTTTTTGTATCACGAGCTCTCAAAATGACTAACATAGAGCCAGGACTGATCGCGCTGATCCTGATTACAGCAATGCTAATTGCCGCTAGCGCGCAAATTATTATTTCACACAAATACACCGAGCATTTTGAATCTTTCCTGCCCACCTCTCGCCTCGTATCTGACAACATCAAAAATTACCAGCACGCCGGACTCTTGGGCAAAACAATAAGAACCGGTCAGATTGCAACACTGTTGGCCCTACCCAAAATCTTCATTTACAGGGGTTACGCTGATATTGAGGAAATAAAAAATTTCCCCCTCCGCGAAAAGCGCATTTTGTTAACCCTATGGGTTATTCACATCACCTTGTTCATTGCACTGATGCTGTCGCATTATCTATGACTTCATGCCGATACGACTTGCCCCGAATCGAAACCTGACGTGGTAACGTAACGAGGGGATATTTCCTACAAAAGCCTGTACCGCTGGCCGCGATAATTAGTGTAGAAGAGCTAAATACGTCCATGGATCTTCCTTGACAGGCCGTGTCGCCAGGGGAGGGATAGCAGCAAGCTACGGTGGTACTATTGCCACTAGTATTTGTCTCGCTCTTGGCGTGCCAACAGCCGATACAGGCGCACTCCTCTGCGCTGTTATTGGTGGGGCTGCGGGAGCCACGGGAGGAAGCATGCTTGGCGGTGCTGTAGGGGAAGCGCTCGGCGAAGTACTGTATGAAAAGGTAGGCAGCCAATGAGTACTGCTGTGGGCATTGTTGCATTTATAATTTTAGCCGCCATGACCATCAAGCTTTGCGCATCGTTCTACATATCGACCTATCATCTTGGCAAGATTGAATCATTACTACCGAATAGCGCATTCGTGAGCGGAAACAAAAACCCTTTTCACAAGCAGGCCTTATTGGCAAGGTAATGCGCACACTCTCAATATCAATACTACTAACAGCACCAAATATATATACACGAAAAGGTTTAGTTGACCTTGATGAGATCACGAATTTCCCTATACGCATGAAGCGCACCCTGATCGTCTTAGGGGCTATGCACCCAACACTTATCGGAGCACTTATTCTATTTCGCATTTGGTTGCATACCCTGGACCCAAGCCGCAGTTGGTAGCGTGAGGATAACGAATGCCTAGGGATGCTCCGATCAACTTGCCGTGCGGGGGCGGTAAATTGATATTTCCCCCATCACGCAGAGATATCTATCGAAAAAGCGCTCGATGCGTCATGTTTTCAGAGGCTTTTCGCCCAGATTTCCCTTTTAAGCGCGCAGTTCACCCATACCCATCAGCTGATTTCGAGCCTTCCACAAGTTCGACAGGGCGAACAGTGTGGTCAACTGAGCCGTGTTTTTCATCAGCCCACGAAAACACACTTTCACGTAACCGAACTGGCGCTTGATCACCCGAAACGGATGCTCGACCTTGGCACGTGTCTGAGCTTTGCAGTACTCGATTTTGCGCTTGGTCTTGTAGAGCACGCTGCGTTTGCCCAGCCTGGAATACGTGCTGCCCCGCGCCGCAATTTGCCAGACTACGTTACGGTGCTCATGCTCTTCACGCTTCTCGACACCGGTGTACCCAGCGTCTGCATATACCGCGTTTTCTTCTCCATGGAGCAGTTCGGCGACCTGCGTGATATCGGCCACATTGGCAGCGGTGCCATGGACGTGGTGAGCAAGACCGGACTCAACATCGGCACCGATGTGAGACTTCATCCCGAAGAAAAACTGGCCGCCTTTCTTGGTCTGGCGCATCTCGGGATCGCGCTTGCCTTCTTCATTCTTCGTTGAACTGGGGGCATGAATAATGGTGGCGTCGACGATGGTACCTTGACGCAGCGACAGGACTTTTTCCTGTAAATAACCGTTGATGACCGCAAGGGTCGCAGGTGCCAACTGATGCTTTTCCAGTAAGTGCCGGAAGTTCGTGATCGTGGTGTCTTCGGGGATTGGCGCGCTCAGTGTCAGGCGTGCGAACTGGCGCATGGGCGGCTCGGATCAGGTGGTGCGGCGATTTTCGCATAACCGGGGGCTTATTCGGAGATTCCTTAGAAGCGACAGTAAGAGCAAAAGCCAGAGCCATCGGCTCGACATCGCCCTAGCCAACTACGCCGACCGGGTCGAGAAGACTTTTGACATATTTCCAAAAGTTTTATCCACAGTCTTGTAGTCCATTTCCCAAATACATGCCCAACTGTTGCCCTACCCTCCTTCCGGACCTAGTCTTGACACCGCTACATCGATATTCCTCACTGAGACAGCGATACGAGCTGGATAGCATCGAGCTATCAGTCAGTCGGTTTCCAGCTATTAATTTTGCCGATGATTAGAAGTTTTATTGATGAGGTTTAGTAGCGGTAATGATGAACTGGCATGATGCACACTTACTTGGTGACACACCAACAAGAAGAATTTTTTTATTTCAGTTTTGTTAAGCTTACCTTAAAAACGATTTCCAATGCAGGGTATGCTTCATGCATGGCAGGAAGCTATATAATAGGCGCAAGCAATGGAAGAATTTGCAGCATCTCGTAGGCACTCAGTGCTTCTTTGGGGCGTTAACTTGTGCGCTATTTCGGCCTCTACGCTGAGCTATATTTATTTTTCCTACTATATTTATGCTCATACTGCTAGCCTAATACTTTCCCAAGTGGTGCTGTTTGCACCAATGGTTCTGCCGGTAATTCTTGTCGTTCCAATCTACCGACTGGCTGACTATCTAGCACCACGCACCTTGCTGTGGAGTGCCAACTTGCTGTCGCTGGGCTGCGCGGCGGCCACCTACAAGATCCTGCCACATCATGTGGAAGTCGCCGTGTTAGGCGCGGTAGTCATTGGCACCCTGGATGCGCTACAACGGGTAGGGCGTATTGTTGCCATCAAGTGTTATTTCCCGGGTGCGCAAATCGCCAGCTCAGTGCCTCTGACACTCACCGCACAATTCATTGCCGGCGGCCTGGCAGGCATCAGTCTGCTACTGTTCAAAGCCAACATGACGCCTGGGTTAGCCCTGCTCATTACTGTCAGTCTTTTTTCCATCGCGGCTTTGGCGGCCTATCTACTACCTGCGCCAACAAAGCCTCCGATCATCGTGCAGGTCGCACCAAGACTATTGACTGCCCTTGGTTCGCTTTTGCAGGAGTATCCCGCGTTACGCCTCAGCCTCTATCAGTTCATCGTCTTCGTCAGTCTTTTTCAGGGCTTCTTCAATGTGTCCAGGGTGCTGTTACCGGCCCATGTGCTGGGCTTGGGAGAGGTGTATGTCGGTTTGTTGCAGGCCGTTAATAGTGGGGCAGCTTTGGTTGGCGCAGTACTGTTCTATCGTTTGGGCAAGTGTAATGTGCAACCGCTACCTATGCCGATGGCTGTAGTCAGCGGCCTGTTCATGATGCTCGCAGCGTTCGGCCATGATATTCAGTCCAGTTACATCGCGTATTTTCTCTACATATTCTTTTTCGAACTGGCATTTTTCAAGTTGCAAGCCGATCTTGTCAGGAGCACACCTACCAGCGCCATGCCGTTGATGGCATCTGTCCAGTATGCGGGGGTCTACTTAGGCATGATAATCACCATCTTCGCCGGTTCAATACTGGTTAAGTATGTTGGCCTGTTCAGCACGAGCATTATCTTCTTTGCTTTCTATTTCGTCGCATCCAACGCCCTGCGAACGGCAGTTGCGATCAAGGGAAAACAACCTGTCTAAATAATTTCTTCAAGGAGAACAATATGCCCACATTGGCGCGTGTGTTTCCGTTCGTCCGTCTTTTGGATTTGGCGAACATATTAACAATATTCAATATCGGCCTGGCCTTCGGTACTGTTTATTTTGCGTTGCAAAGACGGTTTGTTCTGGCGGCGACGGTGATTTGCCTGGCCGCGATGCTCGATTTCCTTGACGGCCACATAGCCCGACGCTACCTGGCTGCGAACAGCGCGCAACGGGCCTTCGGCAAGCATCTAGACAGTTTTGCCGACTTGCTCAATTTCAGCATCACGCCAGCCCTTGTCATCCTAATCCTCGACCAGTCTCTTTCGGCCACGCTGGCCGCAGTAACTCTGGTTTTCACGGCCATTTTGCGGCTATCGCTGTTTGGCATGCCCGGCACATCGGCTGGCGGGGGATATCAGGGGCTACCCACCACATATTCAGGATTTGTCTTTGCGCTGGCGCTGATGGGGTTATCGGCCGGGCATTACGGTGCCGGAGTGATCATCGGCCTAATGGCCCTGGTCGGCATCCTCCAGGTCACCAGCTTGAGAATTCCCAAGTATGGCGCACCTTCGACGGTCGCTTGCTTCGCAATGCTGTTCGGGCTCAGCACTATTTACTTTCATCCCTGGTAATCCGAGGCTCCAATGAAACACGTGGTTTTCGTCGACAGCACCGTAAGCGGCCTGCTGGCTTTTGAGGCAGCCAAACGGCTTGGCTGCCACGTCACCTTCATTCATCAGCGCGACGCCTCGTTCCTGACGATCTCGATCAAGGACGACACCTCCCGTCTCGAGCCTTACCTGCGATATGTGGATGCTTATTTGCGTATCGATAATCTGGAAGGCGGTGAATTCAGCCAGTTGTTGGCCAACCTGCACGCAGAGCGCCCTATTGACGCCCTGATCTCTACCTCTGAAGCAGCCATAGTACCGGTGGCGCGTGAGGCCCAGCGCATCGGCACCCTCTACCCGAGGTACGAAGCTCTGTGCGGGGCGGTATACAAGAGTCGACTGCGCGAAACGCTGCGGGCACACGGACTACGCTCTCCTGATTTTGAAGTACTAAGCGAGGAGCAACTGATCAATGGGGTCGTTCCGAGTTTGTCGCTGCCATTCGTTGTCAAGCCGACCCGAGGATTCGCCAAGCAGTTTTCCGCCATTTGCCATAGCCAGACCGACTTTGACGCCTTTCTCGCCGAGCTGCGCCAGAGTCGCAAGGGTGCTGATCCTATGATCGACCACTTGGTAAGCCGCGACTATCTGGTCGAGCAATACATCGACGGTACATTGCATTCAGCGGAAGTCATCGTCCAGGACACCAAGGTCTCCTGCTTTGCGACCACCATCCGTTTCCGCGCCGACTATAGCGAAATATTAGAAATGACCGCGACCATGCCGTCAGGCCTTGACGCAGCACAGCGCGACGAGATCAAAGCATATGTGCAGGCAGTGTTCAGCGCTCTGGGGCTGGATGTTGGCCTTTATCATGTTGAACTGTTGCGCGATGCCAAAGGGCCCTGTCTAGTGGAGATCAACGCACGCATGATGGGTAGCGTAGCGCCGCAGATGTACCGGATGCTGACCGGCATCGACCCGTTCGAACTGCTAGTCCGTCTGCACCTGGGCGAGCCCATTCTAATTGACGACTCAGTGCTTCAGCGCGCAGGCAGCGTCGTAACTGTCGCCTCCCGCAATGGCGGTCATATCGCCCACGACTACGACCCCGACACCCTACAGCCATTACTGGACAAGTACGCCATCCGGTTTTGCACCGCCCACGTTGCGCCTGGCCAGGCGGTAAACGTCTACAGCGGCAACATCGGCACAATTGGCCACGTCATCGTTGAGGACGACTGCCCCCACTCTGCGGCGAAAAAGGGCAATCGCTTCTTGCGCGAGCTGTCCTCACTTTACGGCCTTGAACTCGCGACTTATACCGGCGCCGAGCTGGCTTAAACCTGACATGAACTGACAGCCCCCTGCAACGGACTGATTCGACTGATTAGGGAAGACATATGCACTCAGTAAATCCTTCTCCCGTGTTCGCTTTTTCCGGCAAGGCCGATACCCTGCAGCAACTGGCACCACTTCTGAGCACCGGGAAAGTGTTGCCCCTTCATCGATTCACCGTGGCACAGTGGCGGGAGGACTGGCAGGCAGTGATCGCGCACTGTCAGGCGTTCTTTGGCGATGAGCCGCTGATTGTACGATCCAGCTGCCTAGCCGAAGACCGCGACGGCCATTCCGGTGCAGGAATGTACGCGTCAGTTCTAGATGTGTGTGGCGGCCAGGCACTCGGCGAAGCCATCAAGACGGTGATCGCCTCCTACGGCCTAGCTCGCGAGCGCGATGAGGTGCTGGTGCAGCAGATGGCGAGAGGAGTATTGGCCAGCGGAGTAGCGATGACCCGTGATCCAGAGACGGGTTTTCCATATTACGTAGTTGACTATGTACCAGGTGCTAGCACTGACGGTGTCACTACCGGCAACGAGACTGTGCACGCTTTCGTCTCCCTTGGCAGCGAGGCGGCAAGCGAGCCTGCGGAATTACCAGGGCTGTTTGCGTTGCTCGAAGAGGTACAAGTTCTAACCGGGCGCGATGCCCTGGACATAGAGTTCGCGATCACTGTCGATGGCCCTCTGCTATTCCAAGTGCGTCCCATGACCGCAGATGGGCCCCGTAATGCCAGCGCACTGGCCGACGCCCAACTACGCAAAGTTTTGGAGCACGAGGTTTCCCAGCTCGAAGAGCTGATCTGCAAGCAACACCATCTGCGTCCTACGTCGACCGCCTTCCTTGGCCTTATGCCGGACTGGAACCCGGCGGAAATGATCGGTACCAAGCCGCGGGCGCTAGCCTACTCGCTATATAAGGAGCTGATCACTGACCTTAATTGGGCCTCTGCCAGATTCCGATACGGCTACCGGGATCTGCGGCGCAAACCGCTGATGTACCAGGTGGGTGGCTCTCCTTACATCTGCATTGCCCACAGCATCGAGTCATTCATCCCTGCCGCGGTACCTCAAGATGTTGCCGAGCGCGTAGTCGAACAGTGCGGCGAGTACTTGGCCATGCATCCACATCTGCATGACAAGATCGAGTTCGCGATCATTCCTACTTGCTTCACGCCAGAGCTTACTAGCCCCGATGCCGCTGCCGCGCTGCCGGCGCTCCAGACTCTTAGTACCAAGCAGCACGAATGCTACTTGAACGAGCTACGCCAGCTGACCGAGCACATTATTTCCCCCAGCGGCCCGTTCTTCTCCGACCTGACACGTCTACCGAGTATTACTGACAAGGTGCAGAGTTTAATGGCGAGGCAACCTCGGGGCGAGTCCTTGCAACGTATGAGGAATGCTCTATCGGCGGCCAACGTGGTCGCTGAAGTATTCGCTGGCGCTGCCCGTGCAGCGTTCGTAGGTACCGCAATAATTAAATCGCTGGAAACAGCGGGGGTAGTATCTGCCGGTTTCATCGATCATGTGACCGGAGGGGTCAATAGTATCGGTCGCGAGATGGCCAACGATTTCCAGACTTTGCATAAGGACGATTTCCTAAAGCTCCACGGTCATGTCCGGCCGGGTACCTACGATATACGTGTGGCGCGCTACGACGAGACTCCGGAGAGTTATTTTGACTGGCAGCGCCCATTACAACGCCCCCCAAAACCTACGAACGGGCTAACTGTATCTCGGGCCCAGGTCAACGCCATGCAGCAAGCTTTCGACCAGTGCGGTCTTAACGTTTCCGCCGAGCAGTTCCTCCAATTTGCTCAGGCCGCTATTGCATCGCGCGAGAAGCTCAAATACCTCTATGCAGCGTTTGTTTCGGATGTGTTGCGCTCACTATGCGATTGGGGTGAGGTACATGGTCTTGACCGCGACCAACTCAGCTTTGCGCAAATCACCGACTTTACCAGCGGTTACGCCGACATCGATCACAAACGTTTGCACCAAGCGATTGCCCACAACCGCAGCCGCTGGTATGAAACGCAGTTAGTCCGTACGCCAAGCATCATCTGTCAGCCGCAAGATCTATTCGGCCATCGAGTGCACTGGTGCAATCCCAACTTCATCACTCGAAGTGCCACTCATGCGCGGGTGGCCCATGTGCTTCCAGGGCAATTGGCACCGGACATAGAGGGTTGCATTGTCTTAATCGAAAACGCTGACCCGGGTTTTGATTGGATTTTTACCCACCGCATTGCTGGTTTCATCACCGCCTACGGAGGCGAGAACTCGCATATGTCGATCCGAGCGCGAGAGTTCGCCATTCCCGCAGCTATCGGCGTGGGCGATACTCGATTCAAAACCCTATTGGCGGCGACAAGCCTGCTGCTCGACTGCGCCGAGCGGCGTATACAGGTGCTGGCATGATTTTGGTTGGGCTGACCATGCTCAGGCAGTTCAACGCCGAACGCCAGGAATGGCGGGACGCGCTCGACCAGCGCTGGGTTGAATTCTTAGGCCAATGTGGGCTGACCCCGCTGTACCTTCCAAACGATCCGAGAGTCAGCATGGCGTTAGTCCAATCATTGCGCCCTCAGGGCCTCCTGCTTACTGGTGGAGGGAGTTGCCAGGCCCTCAGTGGGACAGCCGACACACGCGACGTCACTGAGAGGGTCTTGCTTGATCTTGCGGAAAATCTACGGCTTCCGGTGCTCGGTGTATGCCGCGGCATGCAGGTAATGTTGACGCGAGCTGGCGGCACTTTGGAACGCTTGGCCGGCCATGTAGGTGAGCACATGATCAACATGCAAGAACAACGGCGGCGAGTGAATTCCTATCATGAATACGGCTTTCGCGAGGCGCCCGACGGCTACCGCGTACTAGCCCTGGCCGACGACGGCGTGATCGAGGCTGTGTATGACGACCACCGTCGGCATACCGGGATCATGTGGCACCCCGAGCGAAAACTACCTGCCGATCCATTGGATATTCAACGCGTGCGACATGCCTTTGGAGTTTTTTCATGAAAGCCATCATTCTTGCTGCTGGTCGCGGGAGCCGCTTACAAGCCCTGACCGATGAACGCCCCAAGGCCTTGGTACCCTTTAACGGTGTGCCACTGCTACAGCGCGCGATTGAAACGCTCCGTCGATGCGATGTCAGCGAGGTTGGCATTGTTGCAGGCTATCGAAGCGAAATGCTTACACCATTCGCCGACACTTTGTTTCACAACCACCGCTGGCACAGCTCCGGTATTTTCAGCTCTCTAAATTGCGCCAGCGATTGATTGAGCGCAGAGCCTTGCCTTGTTAGCTACGGTGACATCTTCTACGACAGCACCCTAGTATCCGAGCTAATTAACCATCCAGCCGATATTGTCCTGGGCTACGATCCCGCTGCAGTGCGTCTCTGGCAGCAACGCTTCAACGATCCACTACCAGATCTGGAGAACTTCCGCTTAGTCGATGGATGGGTGAGCGCTATTGGACAGACCGCTACCAGTCTTGAAGTCATTCAGGGCCAGTACATGGGCTTGTTCAAAGTCACGCCAGCGGGTTGGCAGGCGTTGAAAAAGCAATTGCAAGGGCTCACGCCTCAGGCATGCGACCAAACTGACATGACATCGCTTTTAGGGACACTAGTCAGCGAAGGTTTTCCAGTCGCCGGCGTGGCGACGCACGCTCCCTGGGGAGAAATTGACTGCCCCAGCGACGTGGCACTATACGAGCGGATCTATCCTGACCGGTGATCTCGACAAAATTGTCGGTGCGACTAACCCTGACAGTAGATTCGAGGATCGCGGCGGGTAAATGGCTCAAGGTTTTTCAGGCTGCACCTGGTTGAAAACGCCTTCGCCCGGTTGAAACACTAGCGGGCGGCCGCATCGCGCTTCGACAAGCTCAAGCGGAATTATGAAAGGGCAGTGGCCATGGCCTGCGCCTTTCTTTGGCTACCCATGTGAAACGGGAACAGCCCCTAACTCCGCACATTACGCTTCTCATGGCGCTTGTGTTCTCCCATTTCCTGCTTCCAGGGACGTAAAATATACAGGCAGGGGCTGGGTCATTGCGTCAGAAGCCCCCTCGAACCTCTCCCCCACCCCGCTGTCCTACTTAGCACCACCCAGCCTGTAAACCACGACCTTCGCAGGTGGGTTTGCCCCCGCGCTTGTGTCATCATGCTCCGACCGCCGGTGAGTCCTCCTATAAGCCTTTTCTATGAACAAACCATACGCATTGCTGCTTGCCTTCGCCCTGCTCCAGGGCTGCCAGAGCCTGGCCCCGCAAAAGGCCGAGCCTCCCGTCGCCGAAGCTGGCAAGGGCGAGGCGGAAAAGCCCGTCGTGTATGGCTCGTTCAAGCAGGACACACTCTATAGCCTGTTGGTGGCAGAGCTGGCCGGCCAGCGCAACCGTTTCGACATTGCCCTGGCCAACTACACCGATCAGGCGGCAAAAACCCAGGACCCCGGGGTTTCCGAGCGCGCCTACCGCATTGCCGAGTACCTCGGCGCCGACGAGCCGTCACTGGAGAATGCGCTGGTCTGGGCGCGCAACGATCCGCAGAACCTCGACGCCCAGCGCGCCGCCGCCATTCAGCTGGCCCGCGCCGGTCGCTATGACGAGTCCATGACCTACATGGAAAAGGTACTGCAGGGCCAGGGCGACACCCACTTCGACTTCCTCGCCCTGTCCGCAGCGGAAACTGACTCGGGCACCCGCGACGGCCTGCTACAAAGTTTCGAACGCCTGCTGGTGAAATACCCCGACAACAGCCAGCTGATATTCGGCAAGGCCCTGCTGCTGAACCAGGACGGCAAGACCGAAGAAGCCTTGGAACTGCTCGAGTCGCACCCGCCACAAAACGGCGAAGTCGCCCCGATCCTGCTGCGCGCCCGTCTGCTGCAGGCCTTGGACCGTGGTCCGGAGGCACTGCCACTGCTGCGCGGTGCAATTCGCGACAACCCGGACGACAAACGCCTGCGCCTGACCTACGCTCGCACCCTGGTCGAACAGGACCGTATCGCCGATGCCAAAGGCGAGTTCATCAGCCTGGTCCAGCAATACCCCGATGATGACGAATTGCGCTACTCGCTGGCGCTGGTGTGCCTGGAGAACAAAGACTGGGATGAAGCCGAAGGCTACTTGCAGGAGCTGGTCGAGCGCGACAGCTACGTTGACGCCGCGCACCTGAACCTGGGCCGCATCCACGAGGAGCGCCACGACCCGGTTGGCGCTCTGCGTGAATACGCCCTGGTCGGCCCAGGCCCGGACTACCTGCCGGCACAGCTGCGCCAGGCCGACATCCTGATCGCCAACGGCCGCGGCAGCGATGCCTCGCGCCTGCTCGCCGAAGCGCGCGAAGCCCAGCCAGACTACGCCATCCAGCTATTCCTGATCGAATCGGAAAGCTACAGCAACAACAACAAGGACGCCCAGGCCAACCAGGTGCTGCAGCAAGCCATCAAACGCTACCCGGACGACCTTAACCTGCTTTACACCCGCGCCATGCTGGCCGAGAAGCGCAACGATCTGACGCAAATGGAAAAAGACCTGCGCGCCATCATCGCCCGCGAGCCAGAAAACGCCATGGCCCTGAACGCCTTGGGCTACACCCTGGCCGACCGCACCACCCGCTATGCCGAAGCCAAAGCGCTGATCGACAAGGCCCACCAACTGACCCCCGATGACCCGGCAGTGCTCGACAGCCTGGGTTGGGTCAACTATCGCCTGGGCAACCTCGAGGTAGCTGAAACCTACCTGCGCCAGGCCTTTGCCAACTTCCCCGACCACGAAGTGGCCGCCCACCTGGGCGAAGTGCTGTGGGCCAACGGCAAGCGCCGCGAAGCTCGCCATGTATGGGCCAAAGGCTTCGAAGCCCAGGCCGATAGCCCTATCCTGCGCAAGACCCTCTTGCGCCTGACCGGATCCGAGACTCTTTAACGCCATGTTCCTGCGCCATTGCATCACCTTTACCTTGATCGCCCTGCTGGCCGGCTGTGCCGGCTTCGGTAGCCGCGAGGCCCTGCAAGGCCACGGCGACCCGCAGCAGTGGCGCGCCCACAAAGAGCAGTTGAGCAGCCTCGATGGCTGGCAGATCAACGGCAAGGTCGGCATCCGCGCCCCGCGCGATTCCGGCAGCGGTACGCTGTTCTGGCTGCAACGTCAGGACTACTACGACATTCGCCTGGCCGGCCCGCTGGGGCGGGGCGCCGCACGCCTGACCGGCCGCCCGGGTGGCGTCGTACTGGAAGTGGCCAATCAGGGCCGCTACGAAGCCGCCAGCCCTGAAGCATTGCTGGAAGAGCAACTAGGCTGGCAACTGCCGGTTTCGCACCTGGTCTGGTGGGTCCGCGGCCTGCCCGCCCCCGACAGCAAGAGCAAGCTGACCCTGGACGGCGACAGCCGTCTGGCCAGCCTGGACCAGGATGGCTGGCAGGTGAAGTACCTGAGCTATACCGAACAGAACGGCTACTGGTTGCCCGAGCGCCTGAAGCTGCACGGCAAGGACCTGGACGTGACCCTGGTGGTAAAGGACTGGCAGCCACGCCAGCTGGGGCACTGATCTCATGCACAAGCTCACCCTGCCCGCCCCGGCCAAGCTCAACCTGTGGCTGCACATCATCGGCCGCCGCGCGGATGGCTACCACGAGCTGGAAACGGTGTTCCAGTTTCTCGACCACGGCGACGAACTAAGCTTCGCCCTGCGTGACGATGGCGTGATCCACTTGCACTCCGAGATCGAGGCAGTCCCCCACGACAGCAACCTGATCGTGCGGGCCGCGCGCATGCTGCAAGCACAATCGGGCACCACACTCGGCGCCGACATCTGGCTGAACAAGGTACTGCCCATGGGCGGAGGTATCGGCGGCGGCAGCTCGGACGCCGCGACCACCCTGCTGGCCCTCGCCCACCTGTGGCAACTGGACTGGGACGAAGACCGCTTGGCCGCACTGGGTCTGAGCCTGGGCGCCGATGTGCCGGTGTTCGTACGCGGCCACGCGGCGTTCGCGCAAGGTGTAGGGGAGCAACTGACCCCGGTCGACCCGATCGAACCCTGGTATGTCGTGCTGGTGCCGCAAGTGTCTGTCAGCACAGTAGAAATTTTTTCACATCCGCAGTTGACACGTGATTCACTCCCCCTTAAGATGCGCCCCGTTCCCGAGGGAAACAGTCGAAATGACTGCCAACCGGTGGTAGAGCAGAATTACCCTGAAGTTCGCAATGCGTTGAATTCACTGGGAAAATTCACTGAGGCTCGACTAACCGGCACTGGAAGTTGTGTGTTTGGGGCCTTCCCAAGCAAAGCCGAAGCTGATAAAGTTCTGGCCCTTCTTTCAGCGACCCAAACAGGGTTTGTGGCGAAAGGAAGCAATGTTTCGATGTTGCATCGCAAGCTGCAAAGTCTGGTCAAGAAGTCGAGCGCATGAGCGTTCGCAGCAACAGATACAGGGGCGTCGCCAAGCGGTAAGGCAGCAGGTTTTGATCCTGCCATGCGTTGGTTCGAATCCAGCCGCCCCTGCCATTTTCCTTATACTCATCCAGGTATACCCTCAGCCTTCAGGTACTGCGCGTGTCCAAGATGATGGTCTTTACGGGGAACGCCAACCCCGATCTGGCTCGGCGTGTCGTACGTCAGCTGCATATCCCTCTCGGTGACGTCTCTGTCGGTAAATTCTCCGACGGCGAGATCAGTACTGAGATCAATGAAAATGTTCGCGGTAAAGACGTTTTCATTATTCAGCCGACCTGCGCCCCGACCAACGATAACCTGATGGAACTGGTAGTGATGGCCGACGCCTTCCGCCGCTCCTCAGCATCCCGAATCACCGCCGTGATTCCTTACTTCGGATATGCCCGCCAGGACCGCCGTCCGCGTTCGGCACGTGTAGCCATCAGCGCCAAAGTCGTTGCTGACATGCTCACTGTCGTAGGTATCGACCGTGTACTCACCGTCGACCTGCACGCTGACCAGATCCAAGGCTTCTTCGATATCCCCGTCGACAACATCTACGGCTCGCCCGTACTGGTTGACGACATCGAAGACCAGCGTTTCGAGAACCTCATGATCGTTTCCCCGGACATCGGTGGTGTCGTGCGCGCACGCGCTGTCGCCAAGTCCCTGGGCGTCGATCTGGGTATCATCGACAAACGCCGCGAAAAGGCTAACCACTCCGAGGTTATGCACATCATCGGCGACGTCGAAGGGCGCACTTGCATCCTGGTAGACGACATGGTCGACACCGCCGGCACCCTGTGCCACGCGGCCAAAGCCCTGAAAGAGCACGGTGCTGCCAAGGTTTACGCCTACTGCACGCACCCTGTTTTGTCGGGCCGCGCGATCGAGAACATCGAGAAGTCGGTACTGGACGAGCTGGTGGTGACCAACACCGTTCCGCTGTCCGCCGCTGCTCAAGCCTGTGACCGTATCCGCCAGCTGGATATCGCACCGGTTGTCGCTGAAGCGGTACGCCGCATCAGCAACGAAGAATCGATCAGCGCGATGTTCCGCTAAGCGGGACACGTGTTGATGTGAAGCGCCCCGCCCCAACCTGTGTTGGGGCGGGGCTTTTTTGCCATCCCCGTTGGCGCTGGTCGCAAACGCCCTCGGGGGGCTATTTTGGAGAAACAAAATGACTGATTTTATTCTGAACGCCCAAGCGCGTACTGACCTGGGGAAAGGTGCGAGCCGCCGCCTGCGTCACTCGCTGAGCATCCCAGCCGTTGTCTACGGTGGTGATAAAGAAGCTCAATCCCTGACCATTCTGGCCAAGGAAATCACCAAGCTGTTCGAAAACGAAGCTGCCTTCAGCCACGTTATCGAGCTGAACGTTGACGGTGTTAAGCAGAACGTCATCATCAAGGCCATGCAGCGCCACCCAGCCAAGCAGTTCATCATGCACGCTGACTTCGTCCGCGTCGTTGCTGGCCAGAAACTGACCGCCAAGGTTCCGGTTCACTTCATCAACGAAGAAGCCCCGGCCAAGAAAGGCGGCGAGATCTCCCACGTTGAGTCCGAGATCGAAGTTTCCTGCGAAGCCAAAGACCTGCCTGAGTTCATCGAAGTTGACCTGGCCAACGCCGAAGTCGGCACCATCATCCACCTGTCGGACCTGAAAGCTCCGAAAGGCGTAGAGTTCGTCGCTCTGGCCCACGGTGATGACAAAGCTGTTGCCAACGTTCACGCTCCACGCGTTGCTCCAGAAGCAGAAGGCGCTGCCGAGTAATCCACTCGCACGCCGGCGTTGATCGGGTTACAGTGCCGCGCGCACTGTAACCCACCAACTCCAAGGAAGAGCCCCTGACGTGACCGCCATCCAGTTGATCGTCGGCCTGGGTAACCCCGGCCCCGAATACGAACAGACCCGGCATAACGCAGGGGCTCTTTTCGTTGAACGCATTGCCAGCGCCCAGCGTGTTTCGCTGACCGCTGACAAAAAATATTTCGGCCTGACGGCTAAATTCAGCCATCAGGGCAACGACGTTCGTTTGTTGATCCCCACCACCTACATGAACCGCAGCGGCCAGTCCGTAGCGGCCTTGGCCAATTTCTTCCGCATCAAGCCGGAAGCGATACTGGTGGCACACGACGAACTCGATCTGCCCCCGGGCGTTGCCAAGCTCAAGCGCGGCGGCGGCCATGGTGGGCACAACGGCCTGCGCGACATCATCGCGCAGCTCGGCAACCAGAACGATTTCCACCGCCTGCGGCTTGGCATCGGCCACCCGGGTGACGCCAAACTGGTCTCCAACTTCGTCCTGGGCCGCGCGCCGCGCGCCGAGCAGGAGAAGCTCGACGCCAGCATCGATTTTGCCCTCGGCGTGCTGCCGGACGTGCTTGCCGGCGATTTCGCCAAGGCGATGCGCGAGCTGCACAGCCAGAAGGCCTGATTTCCTTTAGAGAGGGGAATACCCATGGGTTTCAATTGCGGCATCGTCGGCCTGCCCAACGTCGGCAAGTCCACCCTGTTCAACGCCCTGACCAAGTCTGGCATCGCGGCGGAGAATTTCCCCTTCTGCACCATCGAGCCAAACAGCGGCATCGTGCCTATGCCCGACGCGCGCCTGGCTGCACTGGCTGAAATCGTCAAGCCAAACCGCATCCTGCCGACCACCATGGAATTCGTCGACATCGCCGGCCTGGTTGCCGGTGCCTCGAAAGGCGAAGGCCTTGGCAACAAGTTCCTCGCCAACATCCGCGAGACCGATGCCATTGCCCATGTGGTGCGCTGCTTCGAAGACGAGAACGTGATCCACGTTTCCAACAGCGTCGACCCCAAGCGTGACATCGAGATCATCGACCTCGAACTGATCTTCGCCGACCTCGACAGCTGCGAAAAGCAACTGCAGAAGGTAGCCCGCAACGCCAAGGGCGGCGACAAGGAAGCCTTGGCGCAAAAGGCCATTCTGGAAAAGCTGATCCCGCACTTCACCGAAGGCAAGCCTGCGCGCAGCCTGATGAAGCACATGGCTGACGACGAAAAGGCCGTCATCCGTGGCTTCCACCTACTGACCAGCAAGCCGGTGATGTACATCGCCAACGTGGCCGAAGACGGCTTCGACAACAACCCGCACCTGGACGTGGTCAAGGCCATTGCCGAGGAAGAAGGCGCGGTAGTGGTGCCGGTGTGCAACAAGATCGAAGCGGAAATCGCCGAGCTGGAAGACGGTGAAGAGAAAGACATGTTCCTCGAGGCCCTGGGCCTGGAAGAGCCTGGCCTGAACCGCGTGATCCGCGCCGGTTACGAGCTGCTGAACCTGCAGACCTACTTCACTGCCGGCGTGCAGGAAGTACGCGCCTGGACCGTTCGCGTCGGTGCCACTGCCCCGCAGGCAGCCGGCGTTATCCACACCGACTTCGAAAAAGGCTTCATCCGCGCTGAAGTGGTGGCCTATGACGACTTCATCCAGTTCAAGGGTGAAGCCGGTGCCAAGGAAGCCGGTAAGTGGCGCCTGGAGGGCAAGGATTACATCGTCAAAGACGGCGACGTGATGCACTTCCGCTTCAACGTCTGATGGATCCCGTGGAATTCCACGGTACTTGAAAGACTTCAAAACCCCCGTGATCGCCAGGCGAAACGGGGGTTTTGTGTTTTTGGGCCACCATTTTCATCCATTGAGATCCGAGCGTTCCTTGACTAGTCTTCCGGGTACGATACCCATAACCCGATTTCAAAAACCGGGTATGGCGAAAACCGGAGATCAGACGATGCTTACTGATACCCAATGCCGCACCGCGAAGCCCAAGGATAAGCCTTACAAACTCACGGATGGAAAAGGCCTGTATCTCGAGGTCAAACCCAACGGCACCAAAGCGTGGCGTTACCGCTTCAGCATCCGTATCACAGACACCGCCAAGGAAAGCACCTTCGCGGTGGGTGACTATGCCATTGCGCCCCGTGGCGAGAGTGATGAGGACGCCTTGGCACGTCGTAAAGGTCGACGCTTCACACTGGCAGAAGCACGCGAAGAACGCCTCAAAGCCCGAGACCTGGTGAAACAAGGCATCAATCCCGCCAGACATCGACAACTGCTGCGCATCAAGCAGCAGCAAGACAACGCCACTACATTCGAGGCGGTCGCGCGGGAGTGGCTGGCACTCATAGACTGGGAAGACATCACAAAGGTCAAGCGCCTGGAAATGCTCGAACGCGTAGTGTTTCCAAAGATTGGTCCGTGGCCGATCAAAAGCATCACCCCCGCCCACATCCTGGACGTGCTCACCACCTCAGCGAAGAAAAACGGCCTGACGGTCGCTGCGGCGGCCAAACGGAGCATGTCCGGTATTTTTGAATTCGCCGTCTCGACGCTGCGAGCAGATACAGACCCGGTCTATCCAGTCCGCCGCGCCCTGCCCGCTAACAAAACGCAGCACAAACGTCCGCTGACGACCGATGAAATTGGCCAGCTTTTACGCGACGTGGAAGGCCACTGCGGGCGCCATGAAACCGAAGTCGCCTTTCGCCTGATGTGGCTAACGCTATGCCGCCCAAATGAAGCGGTCGAAGCCCGCTGGGAAGAGTTCGACCTAGACGCGGCTCGCTGGCGTATCCCGGCCGAGCGAATGAAGAAGCGTAAAGAGCACAACGTGCCCCTGCCAACTCAGGCTGTCGCAATGTTACGAGGCTTGCAAACCGTCACTGGCAAATACGAGCACCTCTTCCCCCATCGAGATGAACGCTCGAAACCCATGGTCGCGGCGTCGTTTCGCCAGATGCTGAAATCCCTGGGCTGGAGTGGGAAGTACAGCCCTCATGCCACCAGGACCACGGGGAGCACCCGCCTCAATGAATTGGGCTATCCGGGAGACTGGATTGAGCGTCAACTTGCCCATGCTGAACCGAATGCGGTGCGACGCACCTACAATCAGGCGGAATACTTGGCAGATCGCACAGTCATGATGCAGCAGTGGGCAGATATGCTCGACGCATGGATGCGCGGGGAAACGAATATTACGCCGATCACCAAGAGCATGGCCCGATAATGACGCGTCCACGGTGTGGCGACAGCGGCGACACTGGCGACGTCCCACGTGCGACTTGGCCGGCAGCAGGCGACATCGGTGGCGACTGTCGCCGTGGTACGACGTGAACGACGGCTTTTCAGTCAAAGTCCCTGCGCATAGGAAGGCTCCGCATTCCCATGCACAGGGGCTCGCATCAAGAAGGCGACAAACGGCCCATCGTCCACTCACCACCACTCACGGCTACCACTTTCCGCTATCGAATTTTGGCGCAATTAGCAGTGCCTAACTTGATTGACCCAGCCATCCCACCGGCGCTAGAAAGAAGCCTCGAAGCGCTGCCGCTGGCAGCACCCAGAGGACCCGAACCTTCAAGGTCACGCCGCTTTATGCGGTGGTTCTCCCAAGGGCGATTGCCATCCGGCAGCTCGCCCGGTCACCTTCCCGGTGACGGGTGCTCTTTAACCTCATGGCCCTCGTGCGCCAGCTACACCGTACTGCGCTGACCTGCAGCAACCTAATCGCTTGGCCGATTCTTGCGCCAACTTGCGCCCGTCTCTTTTTCCAGAAAAGAGACGGGCGCTCCTGACACTGCTGCAGCCCTGATCGCACAGGGCTTTGCGGCAATCCCCCTCGTGACAAACGCCGATGTCACCAGCAACAGCGCTGTAGGTGATGGTGCCGCAGACCACGGAATGGACTGCACCTGACTGACAGTCAGGCATGCCCCGGTCATCGCTGTGCTGCTTGCACCTGGCTCAGGATCTCGCGGCACTGGTCTCGTCAGCCAATGCAGCCTCCACCCGCCCACCGGTAACGGTGCTCAGGAGGCCAGATCATGAGATGCCCTTGCTCCTGGTCGTAAGGAGCCGCCAGTCCCGCGTCAGTGGACACCCTCACAGGTCGCAGGGGCCTTGATCCCTGATAACACTCAGCATTCTTGGCGGGATGACGTGAGGATGGACTTAAGGCTAGCTAAGAGAGGACACAGATCATGGCTGTAGTTGAAACGCGAGGTGGATGGAAGGTCAGTCCCAAGACTAGCGAAGCCGGCCCCTTTCAAGCTTCACGAAAACCTGAGGTTGGACACCTCGTCATCACAAGGGCTACTGTTTGGTAACCTCTACGCTTACTGGTTCACTGAGGATTGTAGCGAGAGGCTACAAGCTTCACCTGAGACGTAGAGGCTGAAGACGGTGATAGATACTAGCCTGGTGGCGAAGCTAAAGGCTGAGAATGCAAGATTGGTCGCCTTGCTGGATGCTCATGGCATCGATTGGCGTCTGCCGGCCGAGCCAGTCAAGATCGAGGTTGTTCAAGCAGAACACACACAACAATTCGGCACAGAAGCAAAGCTTGCCCTATTCCGGAGCTTGTTTCGTGGAAGGGCAGACGTTTATCCAATTCGCTGGGAAAGCAAGGCAGGCAAATCAGGATACACACCCGCCTGCGCAAATGAATGGAAACCTGGCGTTTGTGAAAAGCCCCGAATTAAATGCGGCGACTGCGGTAATCGTCAGCTACTTCCTCTCACCGATGACGTCGTTTATCGCCATCTAGCTGGTGAAGTGGTTATTGGCATCTATCCTCTGCTCCCGGATAACACCTGCTATCTTCTGGCGGTCGACTTTGATGAAGCCGAATGGCGTGACGATGCACGAGCCTTCGCTCAGTCGTGTCATGAACTGAACGTGCCAATGGCACTGGAAATATCCCGTTCAGGTCAAGGCGCTCATTGCTGGATTTTCTTCAAGCAAAGTGTTCCCGCTCATGATGCCCGACGTCTTGGTGCGGCAATCATCAGCCATGCATGTGAACGTACACGTCAATTGGCACTCACTTCTTATGATCGGTTGTTCCCAAATCAGGACTACATGCCTAAAGGCGGCTTCGGAAATCTCATCGCGCTTCCATTGCAAAAGCGAGCCAGAGCTCACAACAACAGCGTTTTTGTCGACAGCGAACTTGAACCTTATCTCGATCAGTGGGCCTTCTTAGCATCGGTTCAGAAAATGCCTCCGGAGGATATTCCGTTCGTTGTCACCCAAGCGATGGGGAAGCAGGACCCTACAGGAGTCATGTATGTTGACGACGACGGAGATGCAGAACCTTGGAAGGCTCGTGAGTCAAAGTCACAGAAATTGACGTGCCCATTGCCAGCCTCTATCAACGTCACGCTGGCTAACATGATTTACTTTGAAAAGTCGGCGTTGCCGCAACCATTAGCAAACCAGCTTGTCCGACTAGCCGCGTTTCAAAATCCCGAATTCTACAAAGCTCAAGCCATGCGCATGTCGGTGTGGAACAAGCCGAGAATAATCGGTTGCGCCCAGAACTTCCCCAAACATATTGCGCTGCCACGTGGCTGCTTGGATTCTGCACTGGAGCTGCTAAGGGTAAATGGCATCGCCCCTGAGCTTCAAGATGAACGCTTCGCCGGTGACCCGATTGACGTGAGTTTCCTCGGGACCTTGCGTCCAGACCAGGAAGATGCCATCGGCAAAATGCTGAATCATGATACCGGAATTCTTTGCGCACCTACGGCGTTCGGTAAAACGGTCAGCGCAGCTGCATTGATTGCTAGACGTGGCGTTAACACATTAATACTTGTGCATCGGACCGAATTATTAAGACAGTGGCAAGAACGCGTGCAAGCGTTCTTGGGTGTTGGCAAGGGTGTGGTCGGAACGATTGGGGGCGGAAAAGCAAAACCTACAGGCATCATCGATATTGCCGTAATGCAATCGTTATCGCGAAAAGGTGAGATCAGCGATCACGTAAAAAACTACGGGCAAATTATCGTCGATGAGTGTCATCACCTGTCAGCAGTGTCATTCGAGGCACTACTGAGAACCGCGACTGCGCGATACGTGCTGGGCCTCACGGCAACCCCAGTGCGACGAGATGGGCAACAGCCAATCATTTTCATGCAATGCGGACCGATCCGACACTCTGCCGCTCGACCGGCGAGCGCACCTCATGATCTATCTGTCGTACCTCGACTGCTGCCAAAACCTGTGGTGGTCCCCGACGGTTCTGGAATCCAAGACGTTTTTCGGAAGTTAGCAGACGACTCTGAGCGCACAGCCAAAATCGTCTTGGAGATCGAGCTGGCGTACAGCCAAGGTAGACACATTCTGGTGCTAACAGAGCGGACGGAGCATGTGGATACCTTGGAGCTGGAGTTGAAGCAGCGCGTGAACAACCTTTTCACACTTCATGGGCGAGTGCCTAAAAAACAACGAATTGCCCGTATGCATGAGCTTGAGTGCCTCCCCCCTGACGCACCACGAGTACTCTTGGCGACGGGAAAACTAGTGGGTGAAGGCTTCGATCATCCGCCATTGGACACGCTGGTTCTGGCAATGCCTATCTCATGGAAGGGAATCCTCCAGCAGTATGCAGGACGGTTGCATCGATCGCATGCCGACAAAGCCGACGTGCGAGTGATCGACTTCGTTGACGAGGGTAATGTCGCGCTGATGAGAATGTGGGATAAGCGCCAAGCAGGTTACAAAGCGATGGGCTACCGTATGGCCGACGCCTTGATTACCATGGACTTACTTTGAATACGGTTTGACGGCTCATACGCCACTACTCCGCTGCAATCGCGAAACCATAGTTATCCCCAATAGCCGGCTCGTTAGCCGCTTACACTCGAAACCCAATATCAGTCAGGTACTGCTCGGCAGTAGTGCCCAGACAAAAACGAATGGTGGTAAAAAACCCGGCCAACGTTGACGGTAATAGCGCTCCGCAAGTGAGCGCAAGGCTTCCTCAGGACGAATGTTCTGAAGGCGCAAGCTCTTCTTATTGCGTTCTATATCCCAGTGAACACGTAAGCGCGCCTCACACAAGCGAACGCAATTGAGATTGAGCATATCGATTGTGTGCTGCACCAACTCCTGGGTACTAGGGTGCTTGTTCCCCGGCAGCGCCGTGCGGGCACAGGCCTGCTCATCGGGAAGCAATCGTCCTGTACTTCTCTCCAGGAAAAACAGGCTTGGGAAAGAAGGTAAATTTGTTGGATTGATGACCCAGCCCTCGCAGTTTTCAGCAAGCTTGCCAGTTCCAATCATCTGATCCTTGTAGGCATCACAACTGAGGTTCGACGGTAACGGATCTAGCGCATAGGGCGCAGGCACATGGCGCTGAGATCCGCCCATGCAGACTGCGATCATGTTCTGCCAATCAAGTGCCCAATTATGGGCCGTCGCGGTATCCGATTTGGGGTGAAAATGCTCGACTCGACACTTAAGTGAATCATTGTCGCGGATGTCAATTTCACAGTAGCCACACAGTCCGCCCTGCCCATTGACTAAGCGAAACCGGATAGCCTCGTACGCAGTTCGACCAGTTGCGTCGCCCCGCATCTGATCCCAAGTACTCCGCAAATTCCCTGCACGATACCCCGCCAGCTCATCGGGTTCATCAAGCCTAATGACTTGCTTCATTCACCCAACTCCCACTTACGATTCTCAATCTGAAGATCAGCATCAAGCAGTGCTGGCTCCTGCCCCTGATAGCGCTCATCTAGCTTTCTGCGCAGTTCCAGAGCTCGCGGACTACTCCACTGGTCTCTATCAACCAACGCTAGGTACTCCTTCAACTCTTGAGTCGCAAGGCTGGCTGGAGGACGTACCTCATCAAGACCCAGCACCTGCCGAAGCATACGCTCCGGCTCCGAGCCTTCGGTGCCTGGTGGCGCGGAATAGACCTTATTGTCCTTGAGTATGCGGATGCACTCGGAAGGCACGGACGTCAACACTTGCGGGCTATGAGTGGTTATAACGAACTGGATTTGCGGGAATACTTCTCGCAATTGGGTAAGGATGATTTGCTGCCAACGTGGGTGCAGGTGCATGTCCACTTCGTCGATCAGCACCACGCCGCGTGTTTGCCTTGCTGCATCGCCCCCCAGATGAGGGTTGAGTTTGATACAGCGATAGGCGATATCACCGATCATGGCTAGCACACTTCGGATGCCATCGCTGAGTTGGTCAACATCCAAGGTGCCATGTAGGTCATGGCTTAGTACCAACGAGCTTTCCTGAGTAACGCTGAATTCCAACTGGTGCCATCCGGTCGTCGTACTGAGAAAGCTATCGATGGCCTGCTGAACAACCCGAACACGATCTTCTGCAGCCTGCAGTTCCTCAACACGTGCGCGTCTTTCAAGTTGGCGAATTTGCTGTTCGCGCAGACTCTGAAATGCCCAGATGAACCATTCCTTGAAGTGCTTGTAGGATGAGGCCGGATCCAGACAGTTCAGGTAGGCGAATGTGCGGACATAAAAGTCGGTTTCGCGAGTGTCATCTTTGCCTTTCAAGTTTTCAGTCAGGCGCTTCTGCGCCCAGAGCCGCCCAGTACCGTAGTAGCCAAATACCGGCAGATCCAAAGTCGGCTTTTCCGGGTCTCGAATTTGATCCTGGACAGCACCAGCCCACTGCCGCATAAACCCGGTGTCTCCGTCATCCTTGGTCTTGGTAGCTCTGGCTTCTTTATCTCGATAGCGAACCCATGTAGAGACTGCCCCGCTACCAAAGTCTCCAGACATAGTTACCCGAGCTGGTAACTGCCGGGCCATATCTCCACTGGTCAGACGCAACAGGCGCACGTCATCAATAGCGATAGCGTTACCAGGGTCATTGAATGCATTACGTGCGAGGTCGAAGCTATTGACAAAGGGCCAGAGCGCGATACGAATAGCATCCAACAGGGTTGATTTACCCTGGCCATTTTCAGCCACCAATACGGTTAGCTGTGAATGCAAGGGGACTTCCAGATCTGCGTAACAGCGGAAGTTTTCCAGACGCAACAGATCCAGCTTCACAGGCTTTCCTCCGGCTTAATCACTAGGGATAACATCTCACTCAAGTCACATTTGACTCCGGCAATGTAGAACTCCAGCTCGCTCTTGAATGGATGCTTAATGTAATAAAGGCTACTCACCTATCGGCCATCCACCAGTAAATTGGCAAGAATGTATTTTTCGCCCGGATTGTAGCGGGAGAAGATCTCGTTCTTGGTGTGCTCCGCGCTCATCGGATCGAATAGATGCGCCAGTTGGATACACCACACCGCCAAGGCCAGCTTGAATTCGCTAGCTGGGGCATCAACCGCCAGAGCTTTACTAGCCTGGGCCAGCTCAAGGCGGGGCTCGTCGCTGCGAAGCAGTATCTGGTCACCGTGACCACCGGCACATTTCTGGTAGCCGACATGGACCGCCGAGTCACCAGCCTTGTCGACACTTGTGCCTTTAACCACCTCGTCGCCATGCAGGCCGCGAATCTGAGCGTCTTTTGCGATGTCCTTCAGACTGACCATTCGAGTTTCTACAAATTGTCAACTTTATCAGTCTACTTGAATGCCGCCGACCTCGTCACTCGACCCTCTCAGAAAGAAAGCCCCGATACACGACGGCTTGGGCATCTGCTTAACGGGACGTCCGCTCCACCGAGGCAAATTCACCTGACTTGGCACGCGCCACGGTTCACAAATGGAACTGAGCACCGAACTGCTACACACCTTTACACCGGGCTCACCATAGCAGAGAGGTTTGGTCAAATGCCTCAGCGTGCGGAGAAAAGCGCAACCGCAGTGAAAGCAAAGTCACACACCACTCAAACCGGGCGCTAAACCGGGTATGACACATATTGACCCGTACTAAAACCCAGACCTTATGAGGCCTGAGCGCTCTGACTTCCGCTTCAACGTCTAAGCGTTAGCCTGCTGTAACTACAAACCCTTGAGGTCTGCACCTCAGGGGTTTTGTTTTTCTGGGAGGCAGGGTGGGAACATTCGTTCTACCGTATTCCCATGGGTAGCCACCTGCCCCCTGTCATCAAAGACCGCTGCGACCGATAGAGGCGCCACCATCTACGTAGATTGTCTGTCCGGTAATGAAAGCGCTGCGATCCCCGAGCAGGAAGGTGACTGCCGAAGCGACCTCGTGTGGCTGCCCGAGCCGCCCCATCGGCACGCCGTCGATATAGGCGGCTTCGCCAGCACTGCCTACCGGGTTACCACTGCGGAACAGTTCGGTCTCGATCGGCCCTGGAGCAACTGCATTAACCGTGATTCCTGTCTGGGCCAGTTCCAGCGCCCAACTGCGAGTGAAGCTGACCAGCGCTGCCTTTGCAGCGGCGTAAGAAGTGCGCTGACGAATGCCGAGCACGGTCAGGCTGGAGATATTCACCACGCGGCCCCAGCAGCGCTCGCGCATCCCTGGCAGCAGCGCTTGGGTCGCCTGCAGCGCGGGATGCAGGTTGACCCGCATTACTTCGTCGAAGCTTGCCAGGTCAATTTCGCCCAGTGGCTGGGGACGGACCAGGCCCACATTGTTTACCAGGCCGTCGAATGCATAGCGTTTGGTCAAGTCGGCCAGCGTCGCAATCAAACGCTCTGAGTCGCTCAAGTCGGTGGCGATCAGTTCGCCGGGGAAGCTGGCATCCGCAGCCTGGCGGGCGATACCAACGACTTGATGGCCCTCCTCCACCAGTTGCTCGGAGATTGCCCGGCCGATGCCTTTGCTGGCTCCTGTAACAAGAAAAGTACGTTGCGTCATGGCGTGTCTCTACCGTTAGTGTTTTTGCAGACGATGCAATATGGCTTGGCCCACCTGGGCCGCTGACGCCGGGTTCTGCCCAGTGATCAATTCACGGTCGATGACAACATTAGGCGCCCACGGCGATGGGTTGCTCTGATACTGCCCACCGGCGCGCTCCAGGGCGGTCTGCGGATAGAACTTCATCTGCCCTCCGCCGAGCAGGCCCTTGGCCTGTTCTTCTTCCTGATTGCTGATGACTGTCATGCGATAGCCGGCATAAATCCAGTCTTCGGGCGTTGCTGTCCGGTTCCCGCTCTCCAGTGCCTGGATCAGCTTCTGCGGCCGTTCCAGCGCCGAGAGCAGAGCAATGGGACCGTGGCAAACCAGCGCGGTCGTTTTACCCTCGGCGTGGAAAGCGCGAAGCAGACGCCCCAGCGCCGGGTCGGCGAGCAGGTCTTGCATCGGGGCGTGGCCGCCAGGCACATAGACTGCATCGAAGTTGCCATAACCAATCTGCTCCACGCGGGACAGGCTGATCACCGGCGAATGCTTCGCAGAAGTAAGCTGCAGCTGATCCAGCAGCGCCTGATATTGCTCCAGTTGCTTCGGATCGTTGCCGAAGTACTGGGCCGCGGCCGAGCTGCGGTCCAACGTCGGCGCGCGACCGAGGGGAGTAGCGAAGGTAACTTGATGGCCTGCGTCCAGCAGCGTTTTGGTCGGCTCCAGCAGTTCGTTGAGGTAGAAACCGGTTGCAAATGCCTTGCCGTCGCGAAGCTCCAGGTGGCTCTCGTCAGACAGTACCACAAGGACGTTCGCCGCATGAGCGCCCAGACTCGCGCTGCCTATGACAGCAGCCAGGGCCAGTCGTTGGTAAGTGCGCATAGCATTCCCTCCATTCAGGCACAGGCGGGATGCCGTGCACTGACCGACACTTTATTGGCGATCAGACAAGCGATAAATTGGGCCTGTAGAAAAGCATTTTTGCTTTGGAGAACAAAATGGCGCGACGGTTTGGTCACCTGGGGGATGTCGAGGCGTTGCTGGAAGTGGTCGAACGTGGCTCGCTCAGTGCGGCAGCGGTGGCCTTGGCGACCACCCCGTCGGTGGTTAGTCGGGCCATTTCGCGGCTTGAGTTGCACCTGGGGGTGCAGTTACTACGCCGTACCACGCGTCGCTTGAGCCTCACCGACAGTGGCCTGGAATACGTCGAGCAGGCGCGCGCTGCGTTCCAGCAGAT
Organism: Pseudomonas sp. VEM90; assembly: GCF_054611535.1. Taxonomy (NCBI): domain Bacteria; kingdom Pseudomonadati; phylum Pseudomonadota; class Gammaproteobacteria; order Pseudomonadales; family Pseudomonadaceae; genus Pseudomonas; species Pseudomonas sp. VEM90. The sequence continues at coordinate 93,105 of NZ_JBTRAR010000006.1, forward strand.
CGCCAGCGCAGAGCAAGCCCTGAGCGGCCATGGCGAAGTACAGGGCCGTGTGCGCCTAAGCGCACCAACCACTTATGGGCATCACCGGTTGCCGGCCATGCTGGCAGCCTTCGCCCTGCGCTATCCGAAAGTGCAGGTCGAGTTGAACATCACCAATCGTAATGTCGACCTGGTGGCCGAAGGGTATGACCTGGCTATTCGCCTTGGCGACCTGCCGGACAGTAGCCTGGTGGCGCGTCGGCTAGAGGAGGCTCGACTATGCCTGGTCGCCGCGCCAGCTTACCTCGCGCGTGCCGGCAGGCCGCAATCACTGGCGGAACTGGCCGGACACAACTGCCTGCCTTTCATCATGCCCAGCAATGGCAGGCCAGGCGTTTGGCAGTTCCGTCAAGGAGAGGAGGAACTGCTCTTCGTTCCGCAGGGAAATCCGGTGGTGGCGGACGATGTGCTGGGGTGCATCTCACTGGCCGAGCAAGGTGTCGGGATCTGCCAGACCTACGAGTTCATAGTCGCAGAACGCCTGCAGCGGGGCCGGTTGGTGCGCTTGCTGGAGGATTACGAGGGGGCCCGACGGCCCTTCTCGGTCATCTATCCGCCACATCGCCAGCTGTCGGGGGCCAGCAGGGCATTGATCGATTCTTTGATGACAACGGGCCGCAAAGCGGCCCCCGCCCCCAGCATCTAAGCTGAGGTTCAGCGCCCTTCTCGCCCAGAGCCGATACCATGCCCCAACCCACTCGTCCAGACTGGCAACGCTGGTTACCCGGCCTGGCCACCCTGCTCCACTACAAGGCGGCCTGGCTACCCAAGGATATCGCCGCCGGCCTGGTGCTCACCACCATGCTGGTGCCTGTGGGCATCGCCTACGCCGAGGCTTCCGGCGTCCCCGGCATCTATGGCCTGTACGCCACCATCATCCCCCTGTTGGCCTATGCCCTGTTCGGCCCCAGCCGCATCCTGGTGCTGGGCCCGGACTCGGCGCTGGCCGCGCCTATCCTGGCTGTGGTGGTGCAATACGCGGCCAGCGACCCGCAGCGGGCGATCGCCATCGCCAGCATGATGGCCCTGGTCGCCGGGGCGTTCTGTGTGATTGCCGGGCTGCTGCGCCTGGGCTTTATCACCGAGTTGCTGTCCAAGCCCATCCGCTATGGATACATGAACGGCATCGCCCTGACCGTATTGATCAGCCAGTTGCCCAAGCTGTTCGGCATCAAAGTCGACAGCGAAGGGCCCTTGCGCGACCTTTGGTACTTGGGCCAGGCGCTGTTCGCCGGCCAAGGGCACTGGCCAAGCTTCATCGTGGGTGCCGGTAGCCTGGGGCTGATTCTGCTGCTCAAACCGTTCAAGCGCCTACCGGGCATCCTGATCGCCGTGGTACTGGCGACGCTGGCAGTGAGCCTGTTCAACCTTGATCAGGTGGGCGTCAAGGTACTCGGGCAATTGCCCCAGGGCCTGCCCAGCTTCGTCTTCCCCTGGGTAAGCGACATCGACCTGATAGAAGTGTTACTGGGCGGGATTGCAGTAGCGCTGGTGTCGTTCGCCGACACCAGTGTGCTGTCACGCTCCTATGCTGCACGCCTCAAGATGCGGGTAAACCCCAACCAGGAAATGTTCGGCCTGGGCGTCGCCAACCTGGCCTCGGGGCTGTTTCAGGGAATCCCGATCAGCAGCAGTTCATCGCGCACCCCCGTGGCTGAAGCCGCCGGCTCGCAAACCCAGCTCACCGGCATCATCGGCGCGCTGGCGGTGACCCTGTTGCTGCTGGTAGCCCCCGATCTGATGCAACACCTGCCCAACAGTGCTTTGGCTGCGGTGGTCATTGCCGCAGCACTGGGGCTGTTCGAATTTGCTGACCTCAAGCGTATCTTCCGCATGCAGCAGTGGGAGTTCTGGCTGTCGTTCACCTGCTTTGTCGGCGTGGCGGTGTTCGGCGCCATTCCCGGTATCGGCATTGCTGTGGCGGTGTCGGTAATCGAGTTCCTGTGGGACGGCTGGCGGCCGCACTACGCGGTGCTCGGCCGGGCCGATGGGCTGCGCGGATACCATGACATACAGCGTTATCCACAAGCCCGGCGTATTCCAGGGCTGGTGCTGCTGCGCTGGGACGCGCCGTTGTTCTTTGCCAACGCCGAACAATTCCAGAACACGGTGATGGCGGCGGTGGACGCGTCGCCAACGCCTGTGCAGCGGGTAGTGATTGCCGCTGAGCCCGTGACCAGCATCGATATCACTTCAGCGGACATGCTGGCCGAGCTGGACCGGGCACTGGAAGCGCGAGGGGTGGAGCTGCAGTTTGCCGAAATGAAGGACCCGGTGAAGGACAAGATGCGGCAGTTCGAGTTGTTCGAGCCTATAGGGGAGAAGGCCTTTCATCCGACGGTGGGCGCAGCGGTGGATGCCTATCTGGAAGAGAGTGGGGTTGATTGGCAACCCTGAGTTTCCTGGGAGCCGGGCTTAACCGCTAAGAAGCCCGCGCCGACTCCGAAGCCGGTCAATCCAGATCAACATGGCGCTGGCATACACCGATACCGCCAGAAACAGCGCCATTCGCACCGCAAACGCCTTGTACACATCCTGCCCGGCAGCACTGTCCTGCACCGACTGCCCCAGCAAGATCAGCATGGTCGTCAGGCAACTGACCCAGTACGCCGGGCCCTGCCGGCTCAGCACCGCCTGGTACAGGCGCCGCGCCTGCCAGAGGGCGAACAGCAGTACCCACAAGAAGAACATCCACAGGTGAACGAACAGGCTCAGCGCTACCCATAGCGCTATTGCCAACACCCCGGCAAGCAAGGTTGAACCGATCAGCTCTCGGCTCGCGTGCCGCGCGCGGGTTTCGCCTGCTTGTTGCCCCACACTCACGGCCTTCATGATCAACGGCATGTACTGGTCAGGGGCGATCAATGCCAGCAGAAAGGCTGGCATCACGATCAACGTGGCACGCAGCGCCACCCAACTGACATGCTCGCTGCCCAGCAGCGGCGGCACCGGCTGTGCTGGCGCATTGGCAGGTTCGGGGAACAACGAATGCGCCACTGACGTGCCCAGCACTGCCAGCAGCATGCCTTTGGCCAGCGCTTCGACCACCGACAGTGCCAGGGTGAAGTCACTGGTACCGGCAGCGGCGATCATGGTCAGGCCGATCACCAGCAGGTTGGCCAGCAAGCCGTTGCCGCCCTTCAGCGCATAGCGCAAGGTCAGGAAAACACCCACCCCGACCAGTAACACCCCGGCCAACGGAGCATGGCGCAACAGCGGAATCAGCAGCAAACCGCTGCCGCATGCGAGCAGCACCAGTAACGCCAGGGCCGGTGCTGCACGCAGGGGCAATGGCTGACTGCGCATGGCCAGCAACAGCACCGCAAACACCGGCGCCAGGATCGGCACCGGCAAGCCGATACCAAAGCTCACCGCCAGGCACAGCGCCACGCCCCAGGCCAGGCGCAGTGCGCGCAGGCGGCGCAATTCAATAGGCATACGACAGCCAGCTCATCAGCCACATGAACAACCGGCCCAGCAGGTTCATTGGGTTACCTTCGCTAGGCAGGGCCATGACCTCGGCCTGACCACCGACCCGCAGCACGGTCTTGTCCTGAAGCTGGTCGCGCTCCAGCTCGACAATCACCGGGAAGCGCTGCGCCGAACGCAGCCACTCGCGGCTGTTCTTCACGGTCGGCAGCGTACCCGGCGGCGTGCTCTGGCCCACGCTAACGCCGTAGCCAATGCTGCGTATGCGCCCCTTCAACACGGTGCCAGGCAGCGCATCGAGCACTACCAGCACCGGGGTATCAGGGCGCAAGCGACCGAGGTTGTTCTCGGTCATGTCGGCACTTATCCACACGTCATGGATACTGATCAGGGTCATCATCGGGCTGCCCGCCCCGACATAATGGCCAACGTCTGTGCGCAGATCGGTGATCAGCCCGTTCGCGTCAGCCCGCACCACGGTACGGGCAAGGTCCAGGCGCGCCTTTTCCACATTGGCCGCAGCGCTGCGCAGTTGGGCGTTGTCATCCTGTGCCCCGCCCTGCTGCTCACGGGCGCGCTCTACCTCGGCGCGGGCCGCCGCCACTTGGCTGATGGCCTGGTCGCGGTTGGCCTGGGCGCCTTCCAGGCGGCGCACCGACACCGTACCGGGGTCTTCGTCAATCAGCCGTTTAAGGCGCTCGGCGTCCTGCCGCGCCTTGCGCTCATTGGCCTGGGCTGCCACCAGCGCTGCCTGTGCCGAATCGATGCCGGCGGTACTGGCGCCGATCTGCCGGCGCACGGCATCGAGGTCGGCTTCGGCTCGGGCCAGGGCAATGCGGTACTGCTCCTGATCGAGTTCGAACAGCACATCACCCTGGCGCACCTCCTGGTTATTGCCTACGGCCACACGCTTGATCTGCCCGGCCACTTCGGCGGCCACCGGGACTACGTAAGCCTGCAGGCGAGCTTGCTGGGTGTACGGCGTATAGCGGTCAGCCAGCAAGTACCAGAGCAGGCTGACGGCAATCAGCAGCAGCACCCAGCGCATGCCGCGATCCGGGGCTGACGGGGGCGGCGTTGGCGTGGCGTCGCTCATTCGGTTTCACCCTGTGAATGCGCGGTGGGGGCTGGCTCGTCGAGCAACTCGCCCCAGTCGGTGCGTTGCTGCATTTGCCGGCGGATGGCCGGGTCGATCGGCGCGCGGCTGGCATCCCAACCACCACCCAGAGCCTTGTACAAAGTCACCAGGCTGCTGACCGCGTTGCCACGGCTGACCAGGTAACCGTCCTGTTGCTGCAACAGCAGTTGCTGAGCATCGAGCACCCGCTGAAAATCGGCGAAGCCTTCGCGATACTGCGAGCTGGCCAGATTCAGCGAGCGCTGCGCAGCCTGAGAGGCCTGCTCGCGAATGGTTGCACTCTGCAGCGAGCGCACCAGCCCGCTGGCAGCATCGTCGGCCTCACGGGCGGCTTCGCGCACGCCCTGCTGGTACAGCTCGATCAGTTGCTGCAAGCGGGCATCCTCCACGCGTACGGTGTTCTTGCGCCGGCCATAGTCGAACGGGTTCCAGATCAGGCTTGGGCCAGCAGCCAGGTCGAAGGTGTCGGGCAGATGATTGGCCGATAAAAAGGTCCAGCCGATACTGCCGAGCAAGCTCAGCTGTGGATAAAGATCGGCCTCGGCCACCCCGACCAGTGCCGACTGCGCTGCCACTGCCTGCTCGGCGGCGCGGATGTCCGGGCGGCGCTGCAGCAGGCTGGCAGGTACATCCTGCAACACTGCCCGGTCAGGCAAGGGCAGCTGGCCATGGCCGACCGCCAGCTGCGGCAGCGGCCCGGGCGGGCGGCCGAGCAGCGAGCACAGCACATTGCGCAGGGCATTGAGCTGGTTCTCGAACTCGGGAATGGTGGCCAGGGTCGCCAGATATTGAGTACGCGCCTGCTGCCAGTCGAGCTCGTCATTTTCGCCGTGGCGGAACAACCGCTCAGTGATCTCCAGGCTACGCGCCTGACGCTTGGCGTTCTCTTGCGCGATAGCCAGCCGCGCTTCGGCGGTACGCAGGGCAAAGTAGGTGTCGGCCACTTGCGCACGCAGCAGCAGCATGGCGTCGGCGTAGTTGGCCTGGGAGGCGAAGTAGGCGGCGTCGGCGCTTTCGATGGCGCGACTGAAGCGGCCCCAGAAGTCAATTTCCCAGCCGATGTCGAAGCCCACGCTGGATTGCCAGAACACTGAATCACGGGCCGAAGGCGTACCAGACTGATTCTGCTTCAGGTACAGGCTCTGCGCACTCAGTTGCTGCAGCTGCGGATAACGCCCGGTCTGCACGATGGCCAACTGGGCACGGGCTTCAGCGATACGCAGGCCAGCCACGCGCAGGTTGGTGTTGTTGGTATCGGCTTCGGCTATCAGCGCATCCAGCGTCGGGTCGGCAAACACCGCCCACCACTGGCGCAGGTCGGGGGCCGCCGCGCTGTGCCCTGCCTGCTCCAGCATTGGCGTGCTCCAGCCGTCCAGCCACGGCGCTTGGGGCTTCTCGAAATCCGGACCAACCTGAGTGCAACCAGCCAGCACCATCAGCAGCCCCAGGCCATAGCAGCGGTTGGGCATGGCTCAAGCGGCGGGTGGTGCCGGTTGCTCCGGCACCTGCAGCGCAACCCATTGCCAGAACAGCACGTACGCCACGCCGAGGATTACCGGGCCGATGAACAAGCCGATGATGCCTTTGACCACCATGCCGCCCAATGCCCCGATCAGTACCACCGGCATCGGTACATCAACCCCGCGCCCCAGCAGCAGCGGCTTGAGCACATTGTCGGCAAGGCCGGCGACGAAGGTGTAGATGGCAAAAATGATGGTCGCCACGGTAAAACCTTCGACGTTGAACATATAGATGATCACCGGCACGGTAACCAGCGTCGCCGGGGCCTGTGCAATGCCCAGCATGAGGATGGCGATGGCCAGCATCCCGGCACCGGGAACTCCTTTGACGACAAAACCGACACCGATCAGCAACATCTGGATGAAGGCAATGCCGATCACCCCTTGCGCCACCGCGCGAATGGTGGCGGTGCACAGCTTGGCCAAGGGTTTACCGCGCTCTTCGCCTGATACCCGCATGGCGATACGCTGCGCAGCGATTTCACCGCGATCACCGAAGGCCATGATGACCCCGGAAATAATGATTGCGCCGATGAACAGCAGGAAGGCCCCACCGGCGCTGGCAGCAGCGCCCAGCACCGTTAGCCCGGCCCCCTTGATCTGGGGCATCCACTGGTTCAGCACACTGGCCATGTTTTCGGAGGCCGCCAACCACAGCGCATGCACCTTCGGCCCGATCAGTGGCCAGGTCGCCACCGAATCAGGCGGGACCGGCACGCTCCAGGCGCCGCTCTTGAGTAGCGTCACCAGGCTGTCCACCGATTCGCCGATGGACATCACCACCAGGTAGATAGGCACCAGCAGCACTACCAGAACCAATAGCACCAACAGCGTCGCCGCATAACCTTGCCTGAACCCGGTGCGGCGCTGGATGCGGCAATGCAATGGGTACAAGGTGACCGCCAGAATCACCGCCCACAGCATCAACTCCAGGAACGGCTGGAACACCTGAAAGGCGAAGGTCACCAAGACTGCCACCAGGCCTGCCTTGATGAGCACATCGAGCAAGCCCCGCGAAAGGGCGCTGTCCAGCCTGGAACTCGACTGCATGATTCACCTCCCGATATTCAATGCGCCAGCAAGGCGCAATTCACTGGCCCGTTTCAGGGGATGCCTGAGCAGGGCTGTCATCGCGCATCTGCCGCGCCAGGGCCATCATGACCAAGGGCACCACCGCCATCGACAGGGTGATGGCCAGCACCAGCAGGTCGTGTACCTGCGGGGTGAGTACCTGGTGCTCCAGCGCCAGCTTGAACACCACGAAGGCGAACTCGCCCCCCGAAGCCAGCACCACGCCCAGGCAGAGCGCCTGGGCCTTGTTGAGCCCACCCATCGTGCGCCCCAGGCCATACAACAAGGGCAGCTTGATAGCGACCAGCAGCAACGTCAGGCCCAACACCATCAGCGGCATGCCGAACAGCAAGCGCAGGTCGGCACTCATACCTACGCCAACGAAGAACAATCCCAGCAGCAGGCCTTTGATAGGCTCGATCTGGGTTTCCAGTTCGTGGCGAAACGGCGACTCAGCCATCAGTACGCCGGCCAGGAAGGCCCCCAGCGCCATTGACACACCCACATGCTCCATCAACCAAGCGGTGCCGAGCACGACCAGCAAGGCCGTGGCGGTCGACAGTTCAGGCAGGCCCGAACCCACCGTCCACTTGAATATCGGGGTCAGCAGATAGCGGCCAAAAACAATCAGCACACCAATGCCGACAACCACAGCCAACAAGGGCCAGGCACCTTCGTCAGCGGTGCTGACATCGCCACCGAGCAACGGCACCACTGCAATCAAGGGAATGGCGGCAATGTCCTGGAACAGCAGGATGGCCACGGCCAGGCGGCCATGAGGTTTGCCCAGGTCCTTGCGCTCGGCCAGTACCTGCAAGCCAAAGGCGGTGGACGACAGCGCCAGGCCCAGGCCCAGCACGATGGCGGCAGGTTTCGATTGGTCGAACAGCCAGAATGCCAGTAGCCCAAGCAGTACGGCGGTCAGCCCCACTTGCAGACTGCCGACGCCAAATAGCGCCCGGCGCATGGTCCACAGACGCTTTGGGGACAGCTCCAGGCCAATCACGAACAACAGCATGACCACGCCCATTTCCGACAGCCGCGCCACGTTGTCCGGATTGCCAAGCAGGCCAAACACCGACGGACCAATCAGGATACCCGCCAACAGGTATCCCGGTACTGCGCCCATTTTCAGACGCTGCGCCAGCGGTACCAGAAGCACCACAGCCAAAAGGAATACCACCGTCGCCTGCAACAGGCTGCCGTCATGTGGCATGAACTCGTACCTTCGCAGCTCCCGGCAGGGAGGGGTTCAGAAGCGTTCTTCGACGAACTTGAACGGGTAGGCGACAGCCTTGTACTTGCCGATCTTGCCGCGTTTGGGCAGCTTCACGTGCTGGTCGCGGGTTATGTCCTTGTAGGGAATACGGCTGAGCAGATGGCTGATGATATTCAACCGGGCGCGACGCTTGTCGTTGGAATTGGCCACGAACCATGGTGCCCAAGCGGTATCCGAGGCCTGGAACATATCGTCACGCGCTTGGGTGTAGTCATCCCAGCGGGTATACGACTTGAGGTCCATCGGCGATAACTTCCACAGCTTGCGGCCGTCGTTGATGCGATCCTGCAGGCGCCGGGTCTGCTCATCGGCGCTGACTTCAAGCCAGTACTTGATGAGGATGATCCCCGAATCGACCATGACCCTCTCGAACACAGGTACACCGGTCAGAAACTTGTCCACTTGCTCGCCAGAGCAGAAGCCCATTACCCGCTCAACGCCCGCACGGTTGTACCAACTGCGGTCGAAGATCACCACTTCACCTGCCGCTGGCAGATGGCCCAGGTAGCGCTGCAAGTACATTTGGGTCTTTTCCCGCTCGGTCGGTGCGGGCAGCGCCACTACACGAAACACCCGCGGGCTGACACGATCGGTAATGGCCTTGATGGTACCGCCCTTGCCGGCGCCATCGCGGCCTTCGAAGACAATGCATACCTTCAGGCCCTTGGCCACCACCCACTCCTGCAGCTTCACCAGCTCTACATGCAGGTTCTTGAGCGCTTTTTCGTAGGCCTTGCCGCCCAGTTTTTCTGGCTGTTTTTTGGGGGGCTTCCTGGACGGCTTCGACATGACACGCTCCTGAAGGCGAATGAAGAGTCAGTATGGTCGATTAATGCCAGTTTGCCGCTTCGCTTGCAGATTGATATGGGGGCTGTCATGCAGCCCCCAGGAGGCACTATTTGGCCAGCTTGTTATAGCTGGTCATCAGGTTGCGGTAGTCCGGGATATGGTTGGAGAACAGGGTACCCAGCCCTTCGATGTCGTTGCGCCAGTCACGGTGCAGTTCGCAGGCCACGCCGAACCAGGTCATCAGTTGCGCCCCGGCAGCCTCCATGCGTCGCCAGGCCGAGTCACGGGTCAGTTCGTTGAACGTGCCGGAGGCGTCGGTGACGACGAATACCTCGAAGCCCTCCTCCAATGCCGACAGGGCCGGGAAGGCCACGCATACTTCAGTGACCACACCAGCAATCAGCAGCTGCTTCTTGCCGGTGGCTTTTACCGCTTTGACGAAATCTTCGTTGTCCCAGGCGTTGATATTGCCCGGGCGCGCAATGTAGGGGGCATCAGGGAACTGCTCTTTCAGTTCCGGCACCAGCGGGCCGTTGGGGCCCGTCTCGAAACTGGTGGTGAGGATGGTCGGCAGCTTGAAGTATTTGGCCAGGTCAGACAGGGCCAACACGTTGTTCTTGAAGCGGTCGGGGTCGATGTCCCTTACCAGCGAGAGCAAGCCGGTTTGGTGGTCGACCAGCAGTACGGCTGCGTTGTTCTTGTCCAGACGCGTGTATTGGAAGGCCACGGTGGATCTCCTTGCTTCAGCGGGTTGGGAGTATCAGCGTAGGCAAGGATGGAGGGTGGGAGAGACCGTCAGTCGGCTTGCCTGTTGTGGCGTGCCCTCCATCACTTCACAAATTTCTGAACTGATTATTTGCCGCCAGCGATTTTTCCCCTCGCCAACCGCCACCAGAATCGCTTCACCACAATCACAATAAACCGTGAGGCCACTCCCGTGGACCAGACACTTCAAGTGCGGCAAGCCGCCGCCGACCTCGTCGCGGCGTTCGCCAGCAACGACACCGCCCGCTATTTCGCCTGCTTCAGCGAAGACGCCACCTTTCTATTCCACACCTTGGCGCATCCGCTGCTGTCGCGTCGCGCCTATGAAGAGCTCTGGGCCCAGTGGCAGGCCGAGGACTTTGCCGTGCTTGCCTGCGAGTCGGGGAACGCCCACGTAAGCCTGCACGGCGACGTGGCTATTTTCATGCACGATGTGGCCACGCGTATCCGCATCAGCGGTGAAGAGCACCCATTGAGCGAGCGCGAGACCATTGTCTTCCGCCGCCATGGTGACCAGTGGCTGGCCTGCCACGAGCACCTGTCGGTCGTAACACCGGCCTGATCACACTTTACGCGGCGCTGCCGCCCTGCCATCGCACCCACAAAAAGGCCCGCGCACTGCGCTGGCTACAACAACCGCGCTGGAGCATCACCATGAGCCATTCGACCGGTATCGAGACCAACGGCGTCGAACAGATCCCCGCCGATCAACGCGACGCCTCCCCGCTAGACCTGTTCCGCCTGATCTTCGGCGGTGCCAATACCTTCGCTACCGCCGTACTGGGCAGCTTCCCGGTGCTTTTCGGGTTGTCATTCCAGGCCGGTGTATGGGCGATTCTGCTCGGCGTTGGCATCGGCGCGCTGATCCTTGCACCGATGGGGCTGTTCGGCGCGCTTAACGGCACCAACAACGCCGTCTCATCGGGTGCGCACTTTGGTGTACACGGGCGCATCGTCGGCTCGTTCCTGTCGCTGCTCACGGCGGTGGCGTTTTTCTCGCTCTCGGTGTGGAGCTCGGGCGATGCATTGGTCGGTGGTGCCAAGCGCCTGGCCGGCCTGCCAGAGACCGACCTGACCCTGGGCCTGGCCTACGGCTTGTTCGCGGTGCTGGTATTGGTGGTATGCATCTTTGGCTTCCGCCTCATGCTGTGGGTCAACAAGATTGCCGTTTGGGCCTCGAGCCTGCTGTTCCTGCTGGGCATCGTCGCGTTTGCCGGGCCCTTCGATGCGGGCTACGCAGGCAGCGTCAACCTTGGCCAGGCGGGTTTCTGGGCTGCGTTCGTGGGCGCGGCGATCCTGGCCATGAGCAACCCTGTGTCGTTCGGTGCGTTTTTGGGTGACTGGTCACGCTATATCCCGCGTGAAACACCCAAGGCGCGCATCATGCTGGCCGTGATCGCGGCACAGGGGGCGACGCTGATTCCGTTCCTGTTCGGCCTGTGTACGGCCACCCTGGTAGCCACCCAGGCACCGGACTACATTGCCGCCAACAACTATGTCGGCGGCCTGCTGGCAGTTGCACCTAGCTGGTTCTTCCTGCCGGTGTGCCTGATTGCGGTGATTGGCGGCATGTCCACCGGCACCACTGCGCTGTATGGCACCGGCCTGGACATGTCCAGCGTGTTCCCCCGCTTGCTCAGCCGTGCCGGCGCCACGCTGCTGATTGGCGTGCTGGCGATCGGCTTCATCTTCATTGGCCGCTTCACCTTCAACCTCGTGCAGAGCGTATCGACCTTTGCCGTACTGATCATTACCTGCACCAGCCCGTGGATGGTGATCATGATCCTTGGCCTGATTACCCGCCGCGGCTTCTACCACGCTGACGACCTGCAGGTATTCACCCGTGGCCAGCGTGGTGGCCACTACTGGTTCCTGCACGGCTGGAACTGGCGCGGCATGGGGGCGTGGATCCCCAGCGCGGCGGTTGGCCTGTGCTTCGTCAACCTGCCGGGGCAGTTCGTCGGCCCACTGGGTGACCTGGCGGGCGGCATCGACCTGAGCCTGCCGGTCACGCTGGGGCTGGCTGGCGTGCTGTACCTGCTGTTGCTCAACCTGTTCCCTGAACCTGCTGGCGTGTATGGCCCCCTGGGCCCGCGATGGGTGCGTTGCAAAAGCACCGCGCATACGCCTGTGACCACTGCCGAAATGGCCTGACTGGAAACCGACCATGACCACTTCCCACTATATCGCCGGCCATTGGGTCGAAGGCCAAGGCAGCGACTGCATCAGCGTCAACGACCCTGCGCTGGGGCAACCGTTCGCCGAGCTGATGGCCGCCAGCGTGAGCCAGGTCGACCAGGCCGTCGCCGCTGCCCGCAGCGCCCTGCCCGCCTGGAAAAGCACCTGCGCCAGTGAACGTGCCGCCTTCCTGCGTGGTTTTGCCGAACAGCTCGGGCAGCGCCGTGAAGCGCTTGTCAGCGTGCAGATGCGCAATAACGGCAAACCGCGTCACGAAGCGGAAATCGACCTGGATGACGCCATCGCCACCTTTGGCTATTACGCCGAGCTGGCCGAGCAGCTGCCATCGAAAAACCGCACTGTGCCGCTGGCTGCGCCGGGTTTCACCGCCCGCACCCGCCTTGAACCGGTGGGCGTGGTCGGCCTGATCGTGCCGTGGAACTTCCCGTTGGTGACCAGCGCCTGGAAACTTGCCCCGGCCCTGGCCGCCGGGTGCACCGTGGTGCTCAAGCCTTCAGAGGTCACGCCGCTGATCGAGCAGGCCTACGGCCAGATCGCCGACGCCTTGGGCCTGCCGGCCGGGGTACTGAACATCATCAACGGCAAGGCCGAGACCGGCGCCGCGCTAAGCAACCACAACGGCCTGGACAAGTTGTCGTTCACAGGTAGCAACAGCGTCGGCAGCCAGGTGATGCGCAGCGCTTCGGCGCAGTGCCGACCGGTGACGCTGGAACTGGGCGGCAAGTCGGCCATCGTTGTGTTCGAGGATTGCGATGTCGACCAAGCGGTGGAATGGATTGTTGCCGGCATCAGCTGGAACGCCGGCCAGATGTGTTCGGCCACATCGCGGCTGCTGGTACAGGACGGCATTGCCGATGCTCTGCTGCCGCGCTTGCAGGCGGCACTGGAAAACTTGCGGGTGGGTAATCCTTTGACCGAAGAGGTCGACATGGGCCCGCTGACCAGCCAGGCGCAGTGGCTGAAGGTGGCCAGTTACTTTGCCACGGCGCGCGAAGAAGGTTTGCAGTGCCTGGCTGGCGGCCATGCACTGGACCGTGAAGGCTGGTTCGTCAGCCCGACGCTGTATACCGATGTGCCGAAAGACAGCCGCCTATGGACCGAGGAAATCTTTGGCCCAGTGCTCTGCGCACGGCGCTTTACCACCGAGGAGCAGGCCATTGCCGAAGCCAATGACAGCCGCTTTGGGCTGGTCGCCACGGTGTGCTCCGCCGACCTGGAGCGCGCCGAGCGCGTGGCCGATGCGCTGGAGGTTGGCCATGTGTGGATCAACTCGGTGCAGGCGGTGTTCGTCGAGACGTCATGGGGTGGCACCAAGGGCAGCGGGATCGGCCGTGAGCTGGGGCCTTGGGGGTTGTCAGCCTATCAGTCGGTCAAGCATGTGACGCGCTGCCTGGGCTGATATCGCAAGGGACCGCGTTATGGCACCGGCTCTGCCGGTGTTCGCGGGTAAACCCGCTCCTACACGGCGGCTTGTGTCCAACCCCCGAGGTGTGTCCACCACCAATCTGCGTAGGAGCGGGTTTACCCGCGAATACGGTGGCGGCGGCAACGGTGAACGGCGGGTGGAGATTGGCCAGCAGGGCCGGCCTCTTCGCGGGTGAACCCGCTCCTACACGGCCTGTGTCCCCCCCCGAGGTGTGTCCACCACCAATCCGCGTAGGAGCGGGTTTACCCGCGAATACGGTGGCGGCGGCAACAGTGAACGGCGGGGGGAAATTGGCCAGCAGGGCCGGCCTCTTCGCGGGTGAACCCGCTCCTACACGGCCTGTGTCCCCCCCCGAGGTGTGTCCACCACCAATCTGCGTAGGAGCGGGTTTACCCGCGAATACGGTGGCGGCGGCAACAGTGAACGGCGGGTGGAAATTGGCCAGCAGGGCCGGCCTCTTCGCGGGTAAACCCGCTCCTACAAGCTGGACAGCCCCCCGATGCCTACACCGACTCGTCCGCCGACCGCGCACCTTCCTGCACCAGCACCATGCTCTGCGGCGAAGACAGTGGAATACCTTCATCACGCAACCGGCCAAGAATGGTGAACAAAAGATCGCTGCGGGTGCCCGACACCTGCCGCGGCCCGGCCACGTAGCCACTCACACCGATCACCATACCGCTGGCCGTCAGGTCCTTGAATGATACCGAGGCAGCGGGCGCGTCCAGAATCGCCTCATGCTCATGGTAAGCCGCCAGCAGCAGCTCCCGCACACGGTTGGCATCAGTCTCCAGCGGCAGTGTCAGGGTAATGCTGACCACACCCAGCGCATTGCCCATGGTCACGTTGCGCACGTTCTGCGAGATGAACTGCGAGTTGGGCACGATCACCGTGGAACGGTCAGACATCTGGATCTCGGTGGCGCGTACATTGATGCGGCGGATATCGCCCTCGACACCCGCCAGGCTGACCCAGTCGCCTACCTTGACCGGGCGCTCGGTCAGCAGGATCAGGCCGGAAATGAAGTTCTGCACGATCTGCTGCAAACCGAAACCGATACCGACCGACAGGGCACTGACCACCCAGGTCAGGCTGGTGAGGTTGATGCGCAGGGTCGACATCACCAGCATGACCAGGAACAGGAAACCCAGGTAACCCACCAGGGTTACCAACGAGGCGCGCATGCCGGCGTCCATGTCGGTTTCCGGCAGCAGGCGATCGCTTAGCCAGCGCTTGACCACACGGATGGCGAACAGGCCGCCGAGGAAGATCGCCAGGGCCAGCAGGATGTCCTGCGGCACGATGTTAAGGTTGCCGAGTAGCTTGCCCCCGGTCCCATCCCAGTCGCCAAGGCTCAGCAGCAATTCGCTGGGGCTGGTGCCTGACGGCATCAACACCAGCAACAGCGCCAGGAACAGCACGATGGTGCGGCCGACACCGGCCAGTATGGTGCTGACCTGCGCCTGGTGACGAGGCGCCAGGCCCAGGGTCGAGGCCAGTGCCAGGCCACCGGGCTGGCGGGGCGACAGCAGGGTTTCGCACAGGTCGCCGAGGAAGGTGGTCAGCAAGTAGGCACAGGTGATCACCAGGCTGACCCACAACAGCTTGGCGGTGAGGAAATAGGCGAGTGTCAGGTAGCCAGTGAACAGTGCCAGCAGGATCAACGTCAGCCAGATGACCATCACGAACGGGATCAGCCCGGCCAGGCCCGTCGGGCGCTGCAGGTCATGCTTGCGCAGGGTGCGGCGGTAACACAGCAGCGCGCCGGCAAAGGTGGACGCCACCACCAGTGCGGTCAGCCCGTTGACGGCCACCGTCAGCGCCAGACTGACGCCGATCACGCTGTTCATGCGCTCCATGGTCATCATGAACATCAGTGCCAATGCCAGCACCTTCGGGAACCAGCCCAACGCACTGGCGACTTGGTCGTGGATCGCCGGCAGCCGCCAGGACGGGCGCTGCAACATCAGCATGGCGCGGCCCAGGCCGGTGATGAAGGCACTGAACACTACCAGAGTGAGAATGTGGTTGGTCAGGCTGGCGATGTCCGAACCCAATTGCGCATTGCTTTCCAGCCCCCAGCGCAGCAACGAAACCGAGCCGGCGATGGTGCCCAGGGTTGCCAGGCTAACGCCCAGAGCCAAGGCGCTGCGGCGCAGGCGGCCGTCGGGCAACCAGCGGACCATGGCACTGGCCAGCATGCGTTCAAGCACGCGCCGCACCAACGTCCACACCAGAATCGCTGCCACCAGGCTGGCAACGAACTGCCAGCGGTTTTCGGCGCTGAAGGCGCTGCTGATGGCATCGGCCGCCTCGCCGCGCAAGTCACGCAGGCGCGCCACGTCATCCTGGGTGGGGCGGATGATGCTCTGCCAGAACGCCGGGCTCAGCGGCGAGGCCGCACGGCTGGTGATTTGCGAGTTGAACTGGCTGCGGCGCAGGTTGACGATTTGCGTGGACAGGTCGCGGGCCGACTGGGTCAGCTTGGTGGCCTGATCCTGCTGAGCTACCAGCGCCTTTTTATCGGCCTCCAGCGCTTTGCGCTGCTGCGTCAGGGTAGCGGCCTCGTCCGGCTGGGCTGGGCCGATGACCTTCAGTTGGTCGTCGAGCTTTCCCACATCGGCAGTGCGCTGCGCACTCAATGCATCAGCTTGACGCTGAACCTGCATCGCAGCCAGCCGCAGTTGCGACAGCACGTCGTCGTTGGCCTCGCTGGTGACGCCCTGGCGGATGAGGTCCAAGCGGTCGCTCAGCTGTTCGAGGCTGGCGTTTTCGTCCAGTGCTGGCGCTTCGGCAGCCGCCAGGTTGGACAATGGCGTGGCCGGGGCCGACCAGGCCGGGCTGGCAAGTACCAGCATCAGGGCCAGCAGGACAAGCAGACCCGGGCAATAACGGTCAAGGCTGACACGCCTCATCGAATATTCCTCTTAGCAATTCGATTTGGCGGGGGATTCTACGCGGCTTGGGGCAGTCAGGAGAGTGCCGTTTCTCGCTTCAGCAATTGCTGTTTGCGCTCCACGCCCCAGCGGTAGCCGCTGATGTCGCCATCCCGGCGCACCACGCGGTGGCAAGGGATGGCCACGGCAATAGGGTTGGCCGCGCAGGCCATGGCTACCGCCCGCACAGCCTTGGGGGCGCCAATGCGCTCGGCGATGTCGGTGTAGCTGACCCGGCTGCCGGCCGGCACCTCACGCAGCGCCTGCCACACCCGCTCCTGAAACGCGGTGCCTTGCACATCCAGCGGCAAGGCCAGGCCCAAGGCCGGCGCTTCGACGAAACCGATCACTTCGGCGACCAGCTGTTCGTAGGCGCTGTCACCGCCAATCAGGTGGGCCTTGGGGAACTGGTCCTGCAGGTCGTGCAACAAGGCCTCGGGGTCGTCGCCCAGCAGAATCGCGCAGATGCCCTTGTCGCTCTGGGCTACCAGTATTGCACCCAGCGAGCACTGCCCAAGAGCGAAGTGAATGGTTGCCCCGGCGCCGCCGGCGCGGTATTGCCGGGGGCGCATGCCCAGGCGCTGGTCGGCGCTTTCGTAGAAGCGGCTGTTGGAGTTGTAGCCGGCGTCGTAGATAGCATCGGTGACCGAACGCTGGCCGTCTTCCAGGTGCGCACGCAGCCGCCGGGCACGGAAGGCCGTGGCGTAGGCTTTGGGGGTGACCCCGGTTTCAGCCTTGAACAGCCGATGCAGGTGGAAAGGGCTGACGGCCAGCCGTGCACCGAGTTGGTCGAGGCTTGGCGCGGGGTCGCTGGCTTCGATCAAGCGGCAGGCGTGGGTGACAAGCTGGCTATGTCGGGTGGTACTGGCCTTGCTGATACAGCGTTTGCAGGCACGGTAGCCGGCAGCCTCGGCGGCCGCAGCCGAGTCGTAGAACTCGACGTTCATGCGCTTGGCCTGGCGTGATTTGCAGCCGGGGTGGCAGTAGACGCCGGTGGTACGTACGGCATAGACAAAGTGGCCCGTTGCGGCAGTGTCTCGGCACGCTACGGCTTGCCAGCGTTGGTCGGGGGTGGTGTACAGGTTCATCTATGATTCCCGGATATGTTGTTGCCTGTACAGGCGATGCAAAAACCTCAGGCCCGCCACAGGTACCAGGCCGCCACGGTACGAAACGGCCGCCAGGCGCCGCCCAGAGAGCGCATTTGCGCCGGTGTTGGCGCCTTCTCCAGCCCCTTGAGCCGCCGATACCCCTCGCGCACGCCAAAATCGTCCACTGGCAGAATGTCAGACCTCCCCAGGCTATAGATCAGCAGCATCTCCACCGTCCACCGCCCTACCCCCCGCAGCGCTACCAGGCGTTCGATCAACGCCTCGTCAGCCAAGGCTAACGCCTGCTCCCGCGTCGGCACCAGGCCCTCCAGGGTGGCTTGAGCAATGCCCTGGACCGTCACCAGCTTGCTCGCCGAAAAGCCGCAGGCACGCAGGGTTTCCGGGGTTACCGCCAGCAACTGCTCTGGCTGCGGAAAATCATCCGCCGGGAACAGCGCCAGCAACCGCCCGAGGATCGCCTCGGCGGCACGGGCGTGCAACTGCTGGTAGGCAATCGCCCGCACCAACGCCTCATAAGGCTCACGTCCCGGCGTAGCCTGATGCAGGCAGGGCCCGATCGCTGCGATATGCCGCGACCAATCCGGGTCAAGTGCAGCCAGGTGTTGCGTGGCCTCGCGATAGGCCTCAGGCGAAAGGTCGGCCAGCATCATGGCACCTCCATCAAGTCGAGTGCAGGCCCAGCTTAGCGCAGCCGTTCATCGGGCAAACGCCGGTTCTTGCGCAGCTAATCTTTGGCATGCCATTGCTCCGCGCCATCTTCCCCGCATAGAATTGAGAACTATTCACAATCGCACATATCACTGGACTGGGCCTTCTCTACGATGCAGATCAACGACACGCTCAAGCCCACCGACGTCGCTCTGCTCTACCAGTCTCACCACGCCTGGTTGCGTGGCTGGTTACGCAGCCGGGTCGGTTGCAGTGAACATGCCGCAGACCTGGCCCAGGATACCTTCGTGCGGTTGCTGCGCGCCCGCCAGGTGTCGCCGCTTAAAGAACCGCGCGCCTACCTCAGCAGCATCGCCCGTGGCTTGATGATCGACCAGTTTCGCCGCCGCGCGCTGGAGCGGGCCTACCAGGAAAGCCTGGCTCACCTGCCCGAAGCAGAAGTGCCCAGCGAAGAGCATAAGCTTGTCATCCTCGATAGCCTGGAACGCCTCGACCGCGCCTTGCAGCAGTTGAAACCGCGCGTCCGCCAAGCGTTCCTGCTGGCCCAGTTAGACGGTTTGAGCATCGTACAGGTTGCCCAACGTCTGGAGGTGTCCAGGGCCACCGTTGAGCGCGACCTGGCCAAAGCCCTGGGCGCCTGCTACCGGTTGCGCTATGCCGATGCCTGAGGGTACACCCGCACAGGTGCAGGTCGATCAGGCCATCGACTGGCTGGTGAAGCTGCGTTTCGACAGCCCCAGCCCGCGCACCGAGCAGCAGTTCCAGCACTGGCTGGCCAGCCACCCACACAACCGCCTGGCCTGGCAGCGGGTCAGTAATCTGGGCGATGAACTGGCCGGGCTGCCCAAGGACCTGAGCCGACGCACCCTGGACGCTAGCCAGCGCCCAAAAGCCAGCCGCAGGGACCACCTGAAATTGCTGGGGCTGTTGGCCGTGGGCGGCAGCCTGGGCTGGGCCGCGCGCGAACCGCTAGGCCTGCCACAGCTGCTGGCCGACACCAGCACCGCCACAGGCGAACGGCGCCAATGGCAAGGCAGTGACGGCAGCCGTCTCCAGCTCAACACCGCCAGTGCCATCGATTTGCGCTACAGCGCGGTGCAACGCCAGCTGAAACTGATCCATGGCGAAGTCAGCCTGGACAGCAACCCCAACGACAACCGCCCGTTCCACGTCGCCACCCATGTCGGCCCGCTGACCACCTTCGATGGTCAGCTGTTGCTACGCAATAACAGCCAGGGACTGCTGCTGTCGGTGCGTCGTGGTGAAGTCACGCTGTTCCCTGCCTCGGCCTCAGCGAGGCAAGTGCTGCCGGGTGAAACCCTGCAAGTCGGAACCAACGGCAGCATTCAGGCCAGAACGCTGCACAACGACCCCTGGGGCTGGACCGAAGGTGTACTCAGCGTGCAGCAGATGCCACTTGCCGAGTTTGTCAGCGAACTCGGCCGCTACCGACCGGGGCTGTTGCGCTGCGCTCCAGAAGTGGCGGGCTTGAAGGTTTCAGGCACCTATCAGCTGGCTGACACCGGGCAAATCCTGCAACTGCTCACCCGCAGCCTGCCCGTACGGGTCGAGTACAGGACGCGCTACTGGGTAAGCATCGGCGCGGCGTAAAGGAATACTACTGCGCCACAGCCCGTATCCGCCCACGGCGCCGGTATGACTGCCTGGCAAAGCACACGAACAGCCCGGCCATCAGTGCCAGCGCCATGGGCAAACCATGCGGCGCGACATTCATGGCCGCCCCACTGATCAGCGGCCCGACCAGGCTGCCCACGCCCCACAGCAAGCCCACACTGGCATTGGCAGTGACCAGGTCCTGACCCTTGAAGCGCTGCCCGATAAGCACCAGCGCCAGGGTATAGATGCCCCCCGCCACCGCGCCCAGCACCACCAGCAATGGCCACAGCAGCCAGGTAAGATTCAGCAGCCAGGGCAAACCGATGCCGATCACCATCGCCACCAGCCCGCACGCCAGGTGCAGCCCTGTGCGCTCAACCCGGTCGGCCAACCAGCCCAGCGGCAGCTGGAACAGCATGTCACCGGCAAACACCACCGTCACCATCAACGCCGCCACGCCAACGGCAAAGCCATGGCTGGTGGCGTACACCGGCAGCAGCGACAGCACCACGGCATCGAAGAACGAGAAGAACAGCACCGCCATGCACAACGCCGGTGCCACCCGGAAGAACCCGGCCAAACCGAAGCTTTTTTCGCCCTCTTCGTGCGCGACATGGTCGTTGGGCACGGTCAGCACGATGCACAGCAGCGCCAGCCCATAACAGACCGTGACGACACCCGTGATCCACGGGCTGTCGGCGCCCAGCACTGCCAGCATGGCCGGGCCGAGCACCTGAAAGCCCGTAAAGCTGGTGGCGTACAGGGCCATGATCTTGCCGCGGTTATGTTCGGGGCACAATTCGTTGACCCACGACTCGCCGAGGATGATGGCGATCCCCATGCCAAGCCCCAGGCCCAAGCGCAGCAGCGCCAGCAGCCACAACGAGCCGAACGCCGACTCGAGCAAGGCGATGCTGACCGTGCACAGGCTGAAACACAGCAGATAGATGGTACGCCGGGTGAGATGGCGGCAGCAGACGTCGACCAGAAAAGCCGAGAGCATCATGCCGGCGGCAGGGATGGCCGAGATGATGCCGATTTCGAGTGTGCTCGCCCCCGCCTCATGCAGACGCAACGACACCAGCGGCAAGCTGGCCCCCAAACTGAAACCCACGACAGAAACGGCGAACAACAAGCCCGCCAATAAACGCATGTTCATGTACCACTCCTGGCAAACCGAAAAGACGTGCAGAAACAGGCGCGCACGCCAGAATGGCGAGCGACGCGAAAGCGCAGATCAGTTCAGGCGAGGTGTGGCGAGAAGGTGAAGGCAAACAGCACGCTGCGGCGGCGCTTGAGCACCGTGTCACTCGGCCATGCACGACGCAGTGCCTGGAAGGCAGGCTGACGGGTGTGTGGGAGGGACTGGGTACGGCGCATTGCTTTGGCTACTACGCAGGTGATTGAAAAAGAGGCGGCACTCTAGCCACCTCCAGGGGGCTCGTCAATTGCCCAGGGGCCTCTGCCAGGCCCCCGGTGCATTCAGCGTTTACCTGTACTTGGCAGGAACACCGCCAACAATCCGAACAATGGCAGGAACGAGCACAACCCGTATACATATTCGATACCCCGCAGGTCCGCTACGTACCCCAGCAGCGCAGCGCCAATGCCACCAAAACCGAACATCAGGCCAAAGAAGATACCGGCAATCATGCCCACGCTGCCCGGCACCAGTTCTTGCGCATACACCACGATCGCGGAAAACGCCGAAGCCAGGATAAAGCCGATCACCACGCTCAGTACTGTGGTCCAGAACAAATCGGCATACGGCAGCGCCAGCGTGAACGGCGTCACGCCCAGTATCGAAAACCAGATCACAGCCTTGCGCCCGATACGGTCACCGATAGGCCCGCCAAAGAAGGTGCCCGCCGCCACCGCGCCGAGGAACAGGAACAGGTGCAGCTGCGAGCTGGCCACCGACACACCGAACTTCTCGATCAGATAGAAGGTAAAGTAGCTGGTGAAGCTGGCCATGTAGAAGTACTTGGAAAACACCAGCAGGCCCAGCACGATCAACGCCGCAATTACCCGATTGCGCGAAATACCGTGGGTAGCCTGAACCGCCTTGCGCGCCTTGGCCTGATTGAGGTGCTCCTTGTACCAGCCGCGCAGCATCAGGGTGACGCCGAGGAAGAACAGCCCGGCCACACCGAACCACGCCACATGGGTCTGGCCGAACGGAATGACGATGGCCGCTGCCAGTAGCGGGCCCAGAGCGGAGCCGGTGTTGCCACCGACCTGAAAGGTCGATTGGGCCAGGCCGAAGCGCCCGCCCGAGGCCAGCCTTGCAATGCGCGAGGTTTCCGGGTGGAAGGTCGACGAGCCGATGCCCACCAGCGCCGACGCCAGCAGGATCATCGGGAAGCTGCCAACGAAGGCCAGCATCACGATCCCGACCAACGTGCACAGGGTGCCTAGCGGCAGCAGATCTGGCGTTGGCCGGCGGTCGGTAAAGAAGCCGACCCAAGGCTGCAACAGCGAGGCGGTGATCTGGAACGTCAGGGTGATCATGCCGATCTGGGCGAAGCTCAGGTCGTAGTTGGCCTTGAGCATCGGGTAGATTGCCGGCAGCACCGCCTGGATCAGGTCGTTGATCAAGTGCGCCAAGGCGCAGAAGCCGATGATACGCATCACCAACGGCGTGGCTTGGCTTGCCGCTGCCGGGGGGGATACGGTGGAGGCACTACTGGTGGCCATTTGCCTAAATCTCCGTCCTCAGGTTTGGGATCCGATTATCGGGAAACAAATAGATACATAGCTACCTTTTTTATCCCCCTGTCACCACGCACTTGAAAATGGTTCTCAATATAATTAGCATCCTCTGCTAAACACTCCTGTCATCGTTGGGCGAAACGGCCCCTGTCGTGAGCAGACTTAACCCATGAGCCCGATGCCCGCCAAGCAGCTGCAGCCCGACCCACAGCAGGACGCGCTGGAGTGGTTTTCGTTGCTGCGCCAACCCGGTTGCGACGAAACCCAGCGCCAAGCATTCGCGGCCTGGTGCCAGGTACAAGAGAACGCCCACGCCTACGCCGAGCTCGAGACGTTCTGGCAACAGCTGCAACCAGCACCTGCCCGCCCTCGCCCACGGCATGTCACTGTCCGTCGCAGTCACCTGGGTAAATGGTTGGCGCTTGCGTTCTTGCTAGGGTTGGGTGCTGCTGCTTACCTGTACTGGCCGCTGATGCAGCGTCTGACCAGCGAGCTGCACACCGATGAGGGAGAACGCCGCAGCATACGCTTGGCAGATGGCACGACCTTGAACCTGGACAGCGCCAGCGCGATGAACATCGACCTGCGCGGCCGCACCCGCCAACTGCACCTGGTGCAGGGCCAGGTGCATATGGAAGTGATGCTCGACGGGCGGGCCATGGAAGTGGAAGTTGGCAACGCACGCATCCAGGTATACGGCACGCGCTTGCAGATAGCCCGCCATGCAGGGCGTGACGAACTCGTGGTATTCAGTGGCAAGGCCATGGTCACCCAGGGGGGGGATCAGCGAATGGTCTCGGCAGGTGAGCGGGTAACCTTCGATGACACACGCATCGGCCGGGTGCAGAAGGCTGATCTGAAAACCGCTGACAGTTGGCGCAATGGCCGCCTGAAAGCCACAGACATGCCATTGAGGCAGGTGCTGGAGCGCCTCGCCGGTTACCAAGGGCAGCGCCTGTGGATGATGGATGAACAAGTGGCCCATCGCCGTGTGAGCGGCGACTTCAACCTGGACCGGCCTGGCCAAAGCCTGCAATCCCTGGCTGCAGCCCAGCAGTTGCAGTTGCTGGACGTGCTCGGGTACTGGCTTGTGGTGCGCTGAAACCGGGGCTGGCCGCTAAGTTTTTGAAAGCGTGCAAATTTTTTTTGAATTGAGTGTTGACAGGGGGGGCGTTCAAGAGAATAATGCGCGCCATCGGCTACATAGCTCAGTTGGTTAGAGCATAGCATTCATAATGCTGGGGTCCGGGGTTCAAGTCCCTGTGTAGCCACCAAACAAGACGAAGGGCTTACCGCAAGGTAAGCCCTTTTTCTTTGCCTGCGAAAAAGTTACTGATGCCCGCGCCAACCAATCCAGCAGCAGCCGGGCGCCGAATCACAGGTTTCGGCGCTGCTATCGTCGCCTCAACGTATTCCGGTCACCGCCACAGCCAGGCCAAGCCCGATCAATGCCAGACCAATGGCTCGGTCCACCAGCACTTGCCGCTCGATCATCGCCCTGCGCAATGCCGTACTGGAGAAAAATACCGCCACCAGGCTAAACCACAGCCAATGGGCAACGGACATGAACGCACCGTAGGCGAAGTTCAGCGCCAGCGAGCTACCAGGCTGAACCACTTGGGTGAAGGCGCTGATGACAAACAACATGGTCTTGGGGTTGAGGGCGTTGGTCAAAAAGCCGGTGCGCAGCGCTTGCAGTACGCTGGCAGCAGACTGGCCAACTCCGTCCAGGCTGATACGTTGCATGTTGGTCAATGACTTGTACCCGAGGCAAATCAGGTAGCCCGCACCCAGCACTTTCATGACGAAGAACAGCGTCGGGCTCTGGCTGATGATTACGGCAATGCCCAACACCGTGTACAACACATGCACCTGCACCCCCAGGGCGATACCTATGGCGGCAGCCAGCCCGGCCTTGCGGCCCTGCGCATAACTGCTGCGAGTGACCATGGCAAAATCGGCGCCAGGGCTGATGACGGCGAGCAAGGTGAACAGGGCGACGGCGATGAGTTCGGTCATGCTGAGGGCTCTCGATAGGCGATGGAAATGCACAGACCGCCGATTATCGAGCGCTTACAGATGCGGAAAAATCGATTTATGCTGAGATGAGTCTGATAGTTTTGCTCACAGATATGTACAGCCTGCCTTGGCCTCTTCGCGGGTAAACCCGTCTCCAGGGAAATATGTGACCATGTAGGAGCGGGTTTACCCGCGAAGAGGCCGGCACAGCTGAACAGGGATATCATGAAACTGCCGCCACTCAACGCCTTCCGCTACTTCGACATTGCCGCCCAGACCGAGAGCTTCGTGCGCGCCGCCGAGCACTTGCATGTCACTCACGGCGCGATCAGCCGCCAAGTTCGCCTGCTTGAAGAAAGCCTTGGCGTGGAACTGTTCGAGCGCCGCAACCGGGCCATTTTCCTCACCCCCGCCGGCCGTGCCCTGCAAGGCACCACCCAGGCGATCTTCGAACAACTCGAAGGCGCCGTGCAGCGCCTGCAGCAACAAGCTCGCGACAATGTGCTGGTGCTGTCTTGCGAACCGACCATCGCCATGCGCTGGCTGATTCCGCACCTGCCGCGCTTCCATGCCACCCACCCCGACCTTCAGTTGCACCTGGTAGCCGCAGGCGGCCCGCTGGACTTCGCGCGCAGCGGTGTCGACCTGGCAATTCGCCGCGACGACTTCCACTGGGACAACCAGTTGTACAGCCAGAAAATCTGCGACGAATGGATCGGCCCAGTTTGCCACTGCGCCTCCCCTGCCCTCCTTGAGGGCCAACGGCTGCTGCACAGCACCTCCCGCCCCGCTGCCTGGCCCACCTGGCTGCGCCTGAGCGGCCAGCAAGCGCGACACAGCGAACGCAGCGACTATGAGCATTTCTACCTGTCGATTCAGGCCGCCAGCGCCGGCCTGGGCCTGGCCATTGCCTCAGCCCTGATGGTGCGCGACGAACTCGACAGCGGGCAGTTGCAGGCGCCGTTCGGTTTTATGCGCGATGGCTCGGCCTACCACCTGCTCAGCCCACAGCCTCTGGCCGACAGCAGCAAGCGCCAGCGCTTCGCCGAGTGGGTAATGGACGAAAGCCGAGGCTGCCTGGCTCATTTGGGTTTGATGCAGAACGACACCCCTGCGCTGCCATCGCCACCCCAGGTGCGATAGCCGGCGGTATCCAAATGGATACGGCCTGATGGGTAGCGGCCCAGCCCCATGTTCCAGGTTTGCCCATGCTGCTGCCAGAAACGGCACAGCGGATTGGGATCGGCCCAGGCCGGCAGCAGTATATCGACGGCGAAAGCGCGGGTATGCGCACTGTTGGCCGCCCCGCCCGCACAGGCGTTCAGGCGCGGCGCACGGTAAGCCGAAACCACCTCGAACTGGCGCAGGATGCCTTGATCGTCGAGGGCCTTGATCAACGCGAGGGTCGAGCGTACAGCCGCCCAATTGCCGGGGGGCGGCACGGCGAAAGGCGATGCATGGCACAACTTCCAGTCCGATGCCGAGCGCAGCAACTGGTGGATTGGCACTACACCGTAAAGCCGGGCATCTACCAGCATTTCACGGAAGGGGCGGGTTTGATGATCGCCCGCCCACTGGGCGAACATCCACACGTCGCGCTCGTCCGCGTGGGCAGCGCTTGCGATACACAGGCCCGCTGCCAAAAGCAGTTGTCTCATTCTTTATCCGTCCCTGCCGAGAACAAAGCCTGCGCGCCCAGGTACGCCCCTGCAAGATCAGTCTTCGAACAGGGTACAGGCCATTACCAGAGCGTCTTCACGGCCGCCGGCGATCGGGTAATAGTCGCGGCGGCGGCCAATTTCGTTGAAACCGTAACGTTCGTATAAACGATAGGCCGACTGGTTGCTGGCGCGTACTTCCAGAAAACACTCGCGGCCATTGAGCTGATAGGCCCGGGCCATCAGGTGCTCGAGCAGGCGCAGGCCCAGGCCGCACCCTTGGTTTTCCGGTTTTACGGTGATGTTGAGCAGGTGCGCTTCATCGATGATCACGTTGATCACGCCATGGCCCACTTGCTGCTGGCCGTCGAACATCAGCCAGACTTCGTACGATTTGAGCGCATCCTGAAAAATTCCACGTGTCCAGGGATGACTGAATGCGGCATATTCGATCTTGAGTACGGCATCCAGATCCGCCTCGGTCATCGGGCGGAAGCTGATCGAGTCACTCATTCAACGCTCTTCCAGCGCGCCATCAGCTGGCGCATGGCTTTCCAGACGTCCGCCTTGCGTTGCGGCTCGTCCATCAACAGTTCAAGGCCCGGCAATGCCCAGGCGTCGCCCAGGCCGTCGAGCGTCAGGGTTTGGTAATAGGCGTCGGCATCGGCATTGGCGGCAAAACGCAGTGCCGGCAGGCCGACCAGCCACAGACAGGTACACGGGGCGTCTTCCAGGCGCGCCTGAACGAAGCCCTGGACGAAATCGCGCGCAGCCTTCGGCCCCTGGTCCATGTTGCCGCGCACCAGCAGTGGCCAGCGCACCGGCTCGCCGATGATCTGCGGGGCGTCGGACAGGCCGGCAGCGCGCAGCATGTCCTTAAGCAGCAGATAGGAGGGATCGCGGCTCTGGAACGGCTGACCGGTGGCCAGTTCCACCAACAGCAGGCAACTGCCGGCGCGCAACAACTGCAGCGAAAAGCGCGGTGGCGGCACCGGCGCCGGGCGCGGAGCAGCGGGCTGCTCTTGTGCCTCGGCGGGCTTGACGGCGGGTTTTGCCACACTGCCCGGGCGCGGGATCTCGATTTTAGGCCGCTCGCCGGAGCGGGCCTGGGGGATGACGGGCGTTTCGTTGGTTGCCGATGCCGGCCTGACCTCGAAATCGATGTCCTCGACCGGCACAACCGGCAGCAGCAGCTCGGGCCGCGACGGTGCGGCGAACGGCAGTTCGGCACGCGGCAGCCAGTGCACCACTTGCATGGCGGAAAGGTAGGCGCGGCGACGGGGTTCGGTCAGCAAGGGGCGGATATCCGAGGGCGTGAAGGCAATTGGGCATTCTAACGTGTACGCCGTGGTTTTTGCAGCGCCTATCAGACCGAGCGCCACCGCATCAACAACGCCCTACACCTACACATCCCATGGTTATCTCTCATTACAGACCAAGGGGTAAAAACCACCCCCGCGAATGCAGTACAATCGCCCCCTTTTTCTTGGCAACGAGTCGAAGCCAATGATCGAACCCAAGCGCGTCCTGCGCGCCCTAGCCGAACACTGGGCCCTGATCGAGCCGCTGTGCGAGCGTTTCGACCAGGGCACCCTGAGCCTGGTCGAACTGCGCCAGCATGTGGCCCGCCAGCAGCTCGAAAGCACCCCGCAGGACATCACCCAGCTACTCGACGTGTGGATCCGCCTGGATATCCTGGTCCCGGTGGCCAAAAGCCCGAACCGTTTCGAGCTCAACGCGCAGATCCACGATTTCCTCGCCTACCTGCGCCGCGAACACCGGCTGGGCCTGTGCCTGGAGATCGAAGCCTACTTGCGTCACCTGGAGCGCCTGGCCGGGCACATCCAGGATGCCTTCGACAACCGCGACAGCGACGACCTGGCACGCCAGCTGCGCCTGCTCGACATGCGTGTGCGCGATGTGCTGAAGAAGCTCGACAACGACGAGCAGGCGCTGGTGGCCGTGGCCGAACGGGCCAAGACCAGCAACCGCCAGATTCCGCTGCGCCAGCGTTATGCCGAAGTACTGGCCACCTGGGACGAATACGTCGAGCCGATGATCCAGCTGGTCAACGCCGACGGCGCCTTCGAGCAGGGCGTACGCAAGGTCGAGACCGTGCTGCTGAAACTGTTGGGCGAACAAGCGCGCCTGGGCCACCTGGTCGACGACGACATGCTGCTGCGCACCCACGCGCGCATCCTTGAAATGCAGACCAGCGCCCAGTTGACCCTGCGCCACGCCCGCGAACTGCTGCTGCCTCTGCGCGAAGAAGCCCGCCGGCACAACGCCGTGACTCGCGGCGCCGCACTGGCCCTGTCGGTGATCCGGCGCAAGGGCATCGATGCCGTGCCGCAAGCGGCCATGCCGATGTTCACCCGCCCGCAAAGCACCTTCCTTGGCAGTGCCAGCCAGGTCGAGGCCTACGTTTACGCCCTGGCCCGCTTCGAGCCCAAGCCGGCGCGCTTCCCCAAAGCCCACAAGACCCAGTCCGGCGCCCTGCCCCGTGCCCCGCGCACGGTCAAGGAAATGGCCGAACGCTGCGAACAGGCCCTGCCATTGCCCGACCTGATGGTCTGGCTACTGGAGCAGGAGCCCGAAGGCGCCACCGACGAGCTGCTGTACTGGTTCTCGCGCCTGTCGCGGGAAAAGCGCTTCAAGCGCGAACGCCTCGACCGCCGCGAATACACCACTCAGGAACATTTGGTCAGCCTGCATTCGTTCGCCCTGACCTCCAGCCGCGAAGACGCCCCCAGCGCGCCTACCGAACCCAACGCGAGCCCAGCCCATGCATCTTGATCTTTCCGAACTGTCCCAGCTCGCGCCGATCTTCCGCGAGCTGTTCAAAGGCTTCCACGTCAGCCGGCGCGACCCTGAGCTGTACGCCCAGCTGTCGAACTTCCAGGACCAGTACCGCACCCTGTTCAAGGCCCTGGGCTTCGAACTGGTATGCGACACCCGTGGTTTCTACTACTTCGTCCCGGACATGACCGCCGCGCAGGTCAACAAGACCGCGCAGCGCCTGTCGCTGTTCACCTTCATCCTGGTCGAGCACCTTGCTGACCAGGGCCGCGACCCGATGGCCGTGCTAGATGGCGGCAGCATCGGCCGCGACGAACTGCCCTCGCTGCTGGACAAGTACCGCGACCTGTTCCTGCAGGCCGAAGTGCAGACCGTGGACGAGCTGGAAGAAAAAATCCTGCGCCGCATGACCCAGCTCGGCTTCGCCCATGAAGAAGGCGGCATCTACCGCTTCCTGCCGCCCATGCACCGCTTCCTCGATGTGTGCCTTTCGGTGCAGCAGGACCGCGACCTGGCCGCCACCCTGCACAGCGCCCTGCCGCTGCCGACCCCAGTACTGGTCGAGGAAGAAAGCGCCGAAGAACTCAACCGTACCGACGACCCGCTCGACCTCACGCCTTTCCAGGGCGAGGAAAGCGAAGAGGACGCCCTGGCCCGGGCCATCCGCGAAGAGCAACAGGAGATTGACGCATGAGCCAGGAACGCTACGGCATCCGCCGCTTCGCATTGCTCAACACCGCCGGCTACAGCCTTGGCCTGTTCCCGCTGGAGCACCCGCTGTCGGTATACGGTGCCAACAACCTGGGTAAATCGGCGTCGATCAACGCCCTGCAGTTCCCGATCCTGGCACGCATGTCGGACATGAGCTTCGGCAAGTACAGCCTTGAGCAGTCGCGCCGCTTCTACTTCGCCAGCGATACCTCGTACATTCTCTGCGAACTGAGCCTGCCTCACGGCCCGCACGTGATCGGCGTGGTCGGGCGCGGCCCGGGTGGCGGTTTCGGCCACCAGTTCTTCGCCTACAAGGGCGAACTGGACCTGGCCCACTACCAGAAGAACGACACCTGCCTGCGTCAGAAAGAGCTGTTCACCAACCTTGAGCGCTTGGGGATCAAGGCTTACGAACTGAAGCCGGACGAACTGCGCCGACTACTGGTGGGCGGGCATACCTCGGTGCCGCTGGACCTGACCATGATCCCGCTGCGCTCCACCAGCGAGCAAAGCCTGAAAACTTTCCGCGCGCTGTTCATCAACCTGCTGCACATGCGTGAGATCACCGCCGCCAAACTCAAGCAGCTGTTCCTCGACGCCTTCGAGCACAGCCTGCGCTCGGGCAGCGTCGACTACATCGCTGCATGCGAGGAAGCCTTCCGCGACGTACGCCGCATGGAGCAGGACTACAACGCCCTGGTCGCTGCCGGTCCGCTGGTCGAGGCCCTGGCCGGTGGCGTGGCCCAGCGCGACATCCTGCGTGGCAAGCTGCACCGCATTTCGCCTGTGCTCGACACCCTGCTGGGCACCTGGCAGGAATACGCCATGGCGCGCAAGGAAGAGTTGGTCATCCAGTCCGAGCATTACCGTGGCGAGCAGGACCGCCTGCAGAACGACCAGCGCGGCGGCACACAGGAGCTGATGCGCCTGGAGCG
This sequence comes from Pseudomonas sp. VEM90, assembly GCF_054611535.1. Classification (NCBI taxonomy): domain Bacteria; kingdom Pseudomonadati; phylum Pseudomonadota; class Gammaproteobacteria; order Pseudomonadales; family Pseudomonadaceae; genus Pseudomonas; species Pseudomonas sp. VEM90. Next base: position 123,928 of record NZ_JBTRAR010000006.1, read on the forward strand.
TGAAATTACCGGTATCCAGCGCTGGCTAGGCGAGCTGTCGGTGCTCAAGCACCGCTTTGCGCTGGTTGATGACGTCAAGGTGCTGGAACAGCAACTGCTGGCGGCCAAGGACGCCCACGACGAGTTGGCCGGCGCGCTGGCCCAGTCACGCCAGTTCAGTGCCGAAGACCTCGACGAGCGCGTACGCGACCTGGAAAAACGCCTGAAGCAGGTCAAGCAGCAGCTGGATCACGCTGACAACAATAGCTATGCCCGCCTGCGCGAAGAGTTCTCGCAGCAGGACGTCGACCGCCTGATGCGCCTGTTCAACGGCGCGCTGTTCAGCCTGCCGCTGGGCGATCGCGGTATCGAGCTGGACGACAGCGACCTGTGGGTAAAATCGCTGGAAGCGGTGCTCGACGGCTTCAAGGGCGAACGCTTCGAGGCCCCGGGCCTGGCCATTGACCTGACCCACATCGACCCGCCGGCACTGCAGGCCCTGGCCGACCGCGCCGCCCTGCGCGACCAGAAAGAGCGCCTGGAAAAAGAGCTCAAGCAGCTCAAGACCCAGCAGGCCGTGGCCGCCGACCGCTCCGCCTCCAAAGCGCAGACCGAAACCCTGTACCAGGAAGTGCTGGACGCGCAGAAGGCGCTGGAAGACTTCCGCCGCAGCCAGACCCTCGCCGCCGAAGAGCCCGAGAAACTGGAACAGCTTTCGCAACTGGAAGCGGCCCAGGACGAACTCAAGCGCTCCAGCGACGCCTTCACCGAGCGCGTCCAGCAGCTGTCAGCCAAGTTGCAACTGGTCGGCCGCCAGCTCGGCGACCTCGAGTCCAAGCAGCGCACCCTGGAAGACGCCCTGCGCCGTCGCCAGCTGCTGCCGGCCGACCTGCCCTACGGCACGCCATACATGGAAGCCATCGACGACTCGATGGACAACCTGCTGCCGCTGCTCAATGACTACCAGGACAGCTGGCAAAGCCTGCAGCGAGTGGACAACCAGATCGAGGCGCTGTACGCCCAGGTGCGCCTGAAAGGCGTTGCCAAGTTCGACAGCGAAGACGACATGGAACGCCGCCTGCAACTGCTGGTGAACGCCTACGCGCACCGTACCGACGAAGCCCTGACCTTGGCCAAGGCACGCCGCGCCGCGGTCACCGATATCGCCCGAACCCTGCGCAACATCCGCAGCGACTACGACAGCCTCGAGCACCAGCTGGCCCTGTTCAACCGCGAGATCAACAAGCGCCAGGTGTCCAACCTGGAAAGCTTCCGCGTGGTACTGGCGCCGAACAAGGAAGCGCTCAAGCACATCGACCAGATTATCCACAGTGCCGGCCAGTACGAAGAAGGCGAAACCCTGTCGGTCTTCGACCTGACCCAAAGCGCAGACCAGGACAACAAGAACGAAGAGGCCAAGGAGTACCTGGCACGGCTGGTGGCGGCCAACCACAACCAGCTGGGCCTGAAGGACCTGTTCGAGCTGGCGTTCGAGATCACCAAGGTCAATGGCCAGCCGATCATCCACGCCGACATTGACGGCGCGGCGTCCAACGGCACCACCATGACCATCAAGGCGCTGACCAACATGTACCTGTTGCTGCACCTGATGGACCGAGACCTGGCCGGGCGCATTCGCCTGCCGTACTACCTGGACGAAGCGGCAGACATCGACGAACGCAACCAGGCGGCACTGCTGGAGACCAGCCAGCAACTGGGCTTCGTGCCGATCCTGGCGAGTGTGAAACCACAGGTCTCGGCGCACGTTGCGATCGACCTGGAAGGTGGCAGCGGGCCGAACGGCATCTACATCGACGAGGCGGACTGGAAGTTCATCAGCCGGCTGGATGAAGTGAAAGCGGTTGTGCGTGAGGATCAGACCGAGGAACTGGCCTGAGATAGCCGGGGCCGCGTTGCGGCCCATTCGCGGGTGAACCCGCTCCTACGACGGCCTGCGCGATGCGTATGTAGGAACGGGTTTACCCGCGAATACGGTGGCGACTGCAACGGTGAACGGCGGGTGGAAATTGGCCAGCAGGTCCGGCCCTTTCGCGGGTGAACCCGCTCCTACGACGACCCGCGTCCAACCACCGATGCGTATGCAGGAGCGGGCTATCAATGAGCCCAAGGCAGGATCGGAATAGCAGTCACCGCATTCTGCGGGCTGCCTTCGATCATGCGGTCGCTGTAGACCAGGTACACCAGCGTGTTGCGCTTCTTGTCGAGAAAGCGCACCACCTGCATGGTCTTGAACACCAGCGAGGTGCGTTCCTTGAACACTTCCTCGCCATCCTTGAGCTCACCCTTGAAGTTGATCGGCCCGACCTGACGACAGGCAATCGATGCCTCCGCCCGGTCCTCGGCAAGCCCCAAGCCCCCCTTTACCCCGCCAGTCTTGGCACGCGACAGATAGCACGTCACGCCCTCTACCTTCGGGTCGTCGAACGCCTCGACCACAATGCGGTCGTTCGGCCCGAGGAACTTGAACACGGTGGACACCTGGCCGACCTCTTCGGCGCCGGCCAACATCGGCAGCACGCACGCTGCCACAGCGATTACGTTCTTCAGCAGGCTCATACCAGCACCAGATTGTCGCGGTGTACAAGTTCCGGCTCGGCGCTGTAGCCAAGGATCGACTCGATGGCTTCGGACGACTGACCAATGATCTTCTGCGCCTCCAAGGCGCTGTAGTTGGCCAGGCCGCGAGCCACTTCAAGGCCGTCCGGACCGACGCACACCACCATCTCGCCACGACGGAAGCTGCCCTGCACAGTCTTCACGCCAACCGGCAACAAGCTCTTGTTGGCCTGGCGCAGCGCTTGCACGGCACCGGCATCCAGCACCAGGGTGCCACGGGTTTGCAGGTGACCGGCCAGCCACTGCTTGCGCGCAGCGAGCATGCCGCGCTCAGGGGACAGCAAGGTACCCAGGCGCTCGCCCGCCTTCAGGCGGTCCAGTACGCGTTCGATGCGGCCACCGATAATGATGGTGTGGGCACCGGAACGGGCAGCCAGGCGCGCCGCACGCAGCTTGGTCTGCATGCCGCCACGGCCCAGGGCACCACCGGTACTACCGGCCACGGCATCCAGTGAGGGGTCGTCGGCACGGGCTTCGTAGATCAACTGCGCTTCGGGGTTGTTGCGCGGGTCGGCATCGAACATACCATCGCGGTCGGTGAGGATCACCAGCAGGTCGGCCTCGACCAGGTTGGCCACCAGCGCCGCCAGGGTGTCGTTGTCGCCGAAGCGGATCTCGTCGGTGACCACGGTGTCGTTTTCGTTGATCACCGGCACCACGCCCAGATCGACCAAGGTGCGAAGGGTGCTGCGGGCATTCAGGTAACGCTTGCGGTCGGACAGGTCGTCATGGGTCAGCAGGATCTGCGCGGTGTGCTTCCCGTGCTCCCCAAAGCTCGACTCCCAGGCCTGCACCAGGCGCATCTGGCCGAGCGAGGCAGCCGCCTGCAGCTCGTTCATCGCGCTCGGTCGCTTGGTCCAGCCCAGCTGGCTCATGCCGGCGGCCACGGCCCCGGAGGAGACCAGTACCAACTCCACGCCTGCCTCACGCAGCGCGACCATCTGCTCGACCCAAACGGCCATTGCACCGCGGTCGAGGCCCTTGCCATCGGCGGTCAGCAGAGCACTGCCAATCTTAACGACCCAGCGCTTGGCGCCCGTCACCTTGCTTCGCATCTTCTTCCAACCTATGTCGAATCTGTAGATACCGTGGATACAAAAACGCCGCTCCAGAGAGCGGCGTTTAGTGTACTGCAACCGATCAGTCGCGCACGTAAATGATTTCCGGACCGTCTTCGTCGTCCTCGAAATCATCGTCCCAACCGTCATCGTCGCCGATGTCGTGCACGCTCTTGACGCCGGTACGACGCAGGGTGCGGGCGTCGTCCAGGGCCTGCAGCTGGGCACGGGCTTCGTCTTCGATGCGCTGGTCGAGGTCGGCCAGCTCTTCGGCGTAGGCCGGGTCGTTGGCCAGGCGGTCGGCGCGGTCTTCGAGGTAGCGCATCAGGTCGTGGCTGAGCTTGTCGGTGCCCTGCTTGGAAATAGCCGAGATCACGTAGACCGGGCCTTCCCACTCCAGACGATCGATCACTTCCTGCACACGTTCGTCACGCTCGTCGTCCATGACCATATCGGCCTTGTTCAGCACCAGCCAGCGCTCACGCTCGGCCAGCGACGGGCTGAAGCGGGTCAGCTCGTTGACGATGACTTCGGCGGCATCGGCCGGGCTGCTTTCGTCCAGCGGCGCGATGTCCACCAGATGCAGCAGCACCCGCGTACGCGCCAGGTGCTTGAGGAAGCGGATACCCAGGCCGGCACCTTCAGAGGCGCCTTCGATCAGGCCGGGGATGTCGGCGATGACGAAGCTCTTCCAGCGGTCGACGCTGACCACGCCCAGGTTTGGCACCAGGGTAGTGAACGGGTAGTCGGCGACTTTCGGCTTGGCGGCCGAGACCGAACGGATGAAGGTACTCTTGCCGGCGTTGGGCAAGCCCAGCAAGCCGACGTCGGCCAACACCTTCATTTCCATCTTCAGGTCACGCTGCTCACCCGGTTTGCCTGGGGTGGTCTGGCGCGGCGCACGGTTGGTGCTCGACTTGAAACGGGTGTTGCCCAGCCCGTGCCAGCCACCTTGCGCGACCATCAGCTTCTGGCCGGGGGTAACCAGGTCACCGATCACTTCCTGGGTGGAAGCGTCAATCACGGTAGTGCCGACCGGCACGCGCAGGAACAGGTCTTCACCCTTCTTGCCGGTGCAGTCGGTGCTACCGCCGTTGGAGCCACGCTGGGCTTCATGGTGACGGGTGTAGCGGTAGTCGACCAGGGTGTTCAGGTTATCGTCGGCAATCATGTACACCGAGCCGCCGTCACCGCCGTCACCGCCGTTAGGGCCGCCGTTCTCGATGAACTTCTCGCGACGGAAGCTCATGCAACCGTTGCCACCGTCACCGGCCTTGACCCGAATGGATACTTCGTCAACAAACTTCATTAAAACCGCCTCTCGTCGGTAGACGAGCTGAATGACTCAAAAACATGAGGCTCTTGCAAAAATGAGCGCGGCGGCCCCGTACGACCGTAGAAACCAACGCCGGCAACCCAGACAAACAGCTTTGCAAGAGGCTCACCACAAACGAAAAAGCCCCGTCGCATGACGGGGCTTCTGGAGCGACGTCGCGATTAAGCGGCGACGATGCTCACGTAACGGCGCATGAACTCGCCTTTCTTCTCGAACTTGATCACGCCTTCGATCTTGGCGAACAAGGTGTGGTCCTTGCCCATGCCAACGCCGTAGCCAGCGTGGAATTCGGTACCGCGCTGACGGACGATGATGTTGCCTGGCTTGATAACCTGGCCGCCATACATCTTCACGCCAAGGCGTTTCGATTCTGAGTCGCGACCGTTACGAGTACTACCACCAGCCTTCTTGTGAGCCATGGTTCAATTCTCCAAATAAATTCAGGGGATCTAGGGGATTAAGCCTGGATGCCGGTGATTTTGATCTCGGTGAACCACTGGCGGTGGCCCATACGCTTCATGTGGTGCTTACGACGACGGAACTTGATGATGCGAACCTTGTCGTGGCGGCCTTGCGAAACGACTTCGGCCACTACTTTAGCGCCAGCAACAACTGGAGCACCGATGGTGACTTCTTCACCGTTGGCGACCAGCAGAACGCGATCGAAGGTCACGGATTCGCCAGTGGCGACTTCCAGTTTTTCGATCTTGAGGAATTCACCTTCAGCGACTTTGTACTGCTTGCCGCCGGTAACGATTACTGCGTAAGACATGGTATTTCTCCGATAATCCTGCTCACCCAGCGCTTTATATGATGAGTATTGGCTGGCATGGCTGCACAGGGCTGGAACGGCCCGGCGCAATTGCGTAAGGCAGGTGCTGCCCAGGAAGTTAGGGTGCGCGATTGTACGCAACCGCGGTTTTGCTTGCAAGTGCCGCCCCCGGCCAGCTGGCACCGCGCCTTGACACACCGGGACCCGCGACCTAGCATGCCGCGCAACCTCACTGGAGCAGCCGATGCAACCCCAAACCTTCTACCGCGCGGTGGCTGATGATTTCAGCGCCGTCGACGAGATCATCAAGAAGCAGCTGACCTCGCGCGTGCCGCTGGTATCGAAGATCGGCGACTATATCACGTCCGCCGGTGGCAAGCGCCTGCGTCCCCTGCTGGTACTGCTGTGTGGCAAGGCCCTGGGCCGCGAAGGCGACGACCTGCGCCTGCTGGCCGCCACCATCGAGTTCCTGCACACCGCCACCCTGCTGCACGACGACGTGGTCGACATGTCCGGCATGCGCCGCGGCCGCTCTACCGCCAATGCCCTGTGGGGCAACGCGCCAAGCGTACTGGTGGGCGACTTCCTTTATTCGCGCTCGTTCGAAATGATGGTCGAACTGGGCTCGATGCCGGTCATGCAGATCCTGTCCAAAGCCACCCGGGTGATTGCCGAAGGTGAAGTGCTGCAACTGTCGCGTGTACGCGACGCCAGCACCACCGAGGAAGTCTACATGGAGGTCATTCGCGGCAAGACGGCGATGCTGTTCGAAGCCTCTACCCACAGCGCTGCGGCGCTGGCCCAGGCCACCGACGAGCAGCGCGAAGCCCTGCGGACCTTTGGCGACCATCTGGGCGTGGCCTTCCAGCTGGTCGACGACCTGCTGGACTACAAGGGTGACTCGCAGACCCTGGGCAAGAACGTCGGTGACGACCTGGCCGAGGGCAAGCCTACCCTGCCGCTGATCTACACCATGCGCGAAGGCTCTGCCGAGCAGGCTGCACTGGTACGCCAGGCGATCCAGAAGGGTGGCCTGGAGGATCTGGAGCAGATTCGCGTTGCGGTCGAGGAATCGGGCGCACTGAAGTACACCGCCGAGCTGGCGCGCGATTACGTGAAACGCGCCATCGCCTGCCTCGAAGTGCTGCCTGCCAGTGAATACCGGGATGCGCTGGTTGAGCTGAGTGAGTTTGCGGTCGCGCGTACGCACTGACAGACCGAGTCGCATTCATTCGCGGGCAAGCCCGCTCCTACACCATCTGTGGGAGCAGGCTTGCCCGCGATGCTTTTGTCCGGACATAATCCCTTCCGGGAAAATACCTTTTACAATGTGGGCTTTTAACCGCCCGTCTGTTTGTTTGAGGAACCGAAGTGAGCACTCTGCCACCCTGCCCAAAATGCAACTCCGAATACACCTACGAGGATGGCACTCAGCTGATCTGCCCTGAATGCGCCCACGAGTGGTCGGCCAGCGGCGATGCCGAGGCGGCCAGCGACGAGGTGGTGAAAAAGGATTCGGTCGGCAACATCCTGCAGGACGGTGACACCGTTACCGTGATCAAGGACCTCAAGGTCAAAGGTTCGTCGCTGGTAGTCAAGGTCGGCACCAAGGTCAAGAACATCCGCCTGTGCGATGGCGACCACGACATCGACTGCAAAATCGACGGCATCGGGGCCATGAAACTGAAGTCCGAATTCGTCCGCAAAGTCTGATCACAGAAAAATCCGGCAATTGGCGCTTGCCATTCTAGTAATAAGAATTATTCTCATTGGGACTGCTATCCAAGGAGAATCGCCATGACTTATCTGATCGACGCCTGGCTGGAACGCCCTCACCCCTACCTGCGCATTCTTCATCGGGAAACCGGCGAAGTGTGCGCGGTCCTTGAAGAAGCAGCCCTCGACGAACTGCGTGACCAGGGTGACCTGGACATGAGCGGGCTGAATTCGAGTGAGCCGGGGGTGCTCAAGGAACTGGTACGGAATCTGTTTCTGTTCTGCTATTCGCGGGCATTGCGCCCTGGGGGGACAGACTGGAATTGAGGCCGGCAGGGCCGGCCTCTTCGCGGGTGACCCCTACCCCTACAGGGAGGAGCGGGTTTACTCGCGAACGGGCCGCAAAGCGGCCCCAACGACCTTACAGAACGTCGAGCAGCTCGACGTCGAACACCAGTACGCTGTGCGGCGGGATGCTGCCAACGCCTTGGGCGCCGTAAGCCAGCTCGCTTGGCACGTACAGGCGCCATTTGCTGCCAGCGTTCATCAGCTGCAGGGCTTCGGTCCAGCCAGCGATCACGCCGCCTACCGGGAACTCAGCCGGCTGGCCACGCTCGTAGGAGCTGTCGAACACGGTGCCGTCGATCAGGGTGCCGTGGTAGTGGGTACGCACGTTGTCTTCGCGAGACGGCTTGGCGCCTTCGCCGGCGGTCAGCACTTCGAACTGCAGGCCCGAAGCCAGCGTGGTGATGCCTTCACGCTTGGCGTTCTCGACCAGGAATTCCTTGCCAGCGGCAGCGGCGGCTTCGGCCTTGGCTGCAGCTTCGGCTTGCATCACCTCGCGGATGACCTTGAAGCTGGCCGACAGGTCGGCTTCGCTGACGCGGCTGTCGGCACCGTTGAAGGCATCGGTCAGGCCGGCCAGGATGGCTTCCAGGCTGACGCCAGGTGGCGGGTTGTCGCGCAGCTGGCCGCCCAGCTGACGGCCGATACCGTAGCTGACGCGAGTTTCATCGGTAGACAGGTTGAGTTCGGACATTGTCGTGCTCCACTGCAGGGCGCAGTGCAGCCGCGCCCCTGATAAAAAGGGCGAGCAGCCTAGCACACTGGGGCGCTGCGAGCAGCTACCAGGCCGAACGCTGGGAAATCGGCACCTTCAGGTCTTCTTCCGGATGCGTCCCCAGACCACACATTTCATCCTGCACCGACCAGTGCACCAGGTTCATCGAGACCATGGGGATGGTTTGCAGCAACTTGCGCGCATCTTCCACCGAGTGCACGCGCAAGCGTTCACCGCGGGTATCGGACAGGGGGTGAGGATGGCCTTTGACCCGGGCCTCGAGCAGGTAGTCACCGCCTTCGATGGCGATCAGGTTCAGTTCGTCGACATGGCCAGCCCTGGCCTCGGTATTGAGCTGATGCAGGTTCATGAGAGCACCTCGCGATGGGAACCACGCATGAGAGCTCATTTTTTGTACAGGAAGGGAGAATGCGCAAGGCATGACTGACGCCACTCGTCAGTTGAGCCTCGATCTCTGTGGGAGCGGGCGTGCCCGCGAAGCAGGCCACGCGGTGGCTGGCACCGGCTTTGCCGGTGTTCGCGGGCATGCCCGCTCCCACAGGAGTTGCAGTGAGGCCTGGCGGGACTCAGTGCTTGGTCAGCTTGTCCAGGTAGCCCATGCAAAACGCCGAGACCACGAAGGTCATGTGGATGATCACATACCACATCAGGTAATCGGTGGAGATGTTCTGCGCATCCATGAACACCCGCAGCAGGTGAATGGACGAAATCGCCACGATCGACGCGGCAACCTTCATCTTCAGCGACGAGGAGTCCATCTTGCCCAGCCAGTTGAGCTTTTCCTTACTCTCATCGATGTCCAGTTGCGAGACGAAGTTCTCGTAGCCGGAAATCATCACCATCACCAGCAAGCCACCGACCAGCGACATGTCGATCAGAGACAGGATCACCAGGATCAGGTCAGCTTCGCTCAGCGCGAAGACATTGGGCAGGACGTGGACCACTTCCTGGAAAAATTTCAGCGCCAGAGCCAGCAGGCCGAGGGACAAGCCGAAGTAGATCGGTGCGAGCAGCCAGCGCGAGGCATACATCGCGTTTTCGAGGATACGTTCCATGAAGTTCAGGACTCATCAGGTGACTAAAAAAGCGACGGCGAGTATAGCCAGCCACCTGTTACAGCAAAAGCCCGGGGGCCGCTTTGCGGCCCCGACATTCTTCAGGTCTCAGGATGAAACTGGTAATCCCCAAGGTTCCGGCACCGCTCGCCATTGATCCGCCGCAACTGCGCCTGCAAATGCAGACACCAGATCTGCGGGTCTTCGGCCACCTGATAACCATGCGTGGTCAGGCTGTCGACAATGGCATTGAGCACCGATTCGGCCACCAGCGGCCCGTGAAACGGCCCCTGTGCCTTGATCGCGGAGGGTTGTTCACCGGCCATGCCGGCGGCGAACAGCAGGGTCCACATGCCGTTATCCCCGGCCAGTGGACGAATGCTGCATTCGATACGAGTCACCAGGCCCAGGCACTGGCGTGTGAGGCTGAGGTTGCGCATGGCCGCGTCCCCTCCAAAGAGCCTTGTTCAGCCTGAGTATCAGGCTGTTTCCATCCTGAACCTGATTCTGTCCTTAAGTTCCAGCATAGAGGAATCGTTCAGAAAGATGAAAAACTGGCGCTGAACGGTAGCACATCGCCGCTAGCGCCAGTTTATTGACTCAGGCTGGTTTGGCCTGGGCAATCACGTCTTCAAGGCGTTCCTTTTCTGCCTTCTCGATATCTTCCTCGCTGATCATCTCGGCAATTTCACGCAGGCGCTCCACCACCCGGGCATTGACGCTGCCCTCGGTGAAAAGCCCTTTGTCGTCGAGTACCCCGGCCTCCTCGCCCACCAGCAGGCTCAGCGCCTCATCAGCCTGGCTGACCGCGTAGACGTGGAACATGCCGTTCTCCACCGCCTGCAACACGCGCTCGTCAAGCATCAGGGTGGCGACGTTGGCACGCGGAATGATCACCCCCTGCTCGCCGGTCAGGCCACGGGCCTCGCAGAGGCGGAAGAAGCCCTCAATCTTCTCGTTGACCCCACCCACCGCCTGCACTTCACCAAACTGGTTGATCGAGCCTGTGATGGCAAAGCACTGCTTGAGCGGCGTGCGCGACAAGGCCGAGATCAGCGTGCAGGCTTCGCCCAGCGAGGCGCTGTCGCCGTCCACGTAGCCGTAGGATTGCTCCAGGGCGATGCTCGCGGAGATCGCAAGCGGGAATTCCTGGGCATAGCGGCTGCCCAGGTAACCGGTGAGGATCATCACCCCTTTGGAGTGGATCGGTTGGCCAAGGTTGACCTCACGCTCGATATCGACAATACCGCTGCCGCCCGGGTACACGGTGGCCGAAATACGCGCTGGCATGCCGAACGCCGAGTCGCCCACTTCCAGCACGGTCAGCCCGTTGCACTTGCCGATGGCCGCGCCTTCTGTGTCGATCAGGATGATGCCTGCGAGCATGTCGTCCAGCACCCGTTGCGACACACGGCCGGTACGGGTGGCCTTGGCCTTGAGCGCCCGCTCGATGTGGCCTGCGTCGGTCATTTCGTCACTGGCCAGTTGGCGAATGAAATCAGCCTCGCTGACCAGCTGGAACAGGTCGCCGATACGCGCCGACAGGCGCGACTGGTTCTCGGCCAGACGAGCACTGTAGGTGGCCAGACGCGCCACCGCGTCGCTGGTCAGCGGCGCCATGCCCTCTTCGTTGGTGCGAGTGCGCAACAGTTGGGCGAACTGCTCCAGGTTCTCGTCGACCATCGGCATGTCTTCATCGAAGTCCACCAGCACGCGGAACATCTCCTGGAAGTCCGGGTCGTGGTCCTGCAGTGCGTAGTACAGCTGGCGCGAGCCGATGATCACCAGTTTGACGTTCAGCGGAATCACCTGCGGCTGCAGGCTGACGGAGGCAACACGGCCCAGCTCACCGATTGGCGACTCCATCTTCAGCTTGCGCGACTGCAACGCACGCTTGAGCGCATCCCATACGAACGGCTCGCCCAGCATCTTCTCGGCTTCGAGAATCAGGAAGCCGCCGTTGGCCCGGTGCAGCGCGCCTGGGCGCAGTTGGCGATAGGAGGTATACAGCGCACCTTGGTCGGTGCTGTATTCGATACGGCCAAACAAATTGTCGTAGGTCGGGTGCGGCTCGAACACCACCGGCGCGCCACCGTCAGCGTGGTGGCCCACCACCAGGCTGGGCGCATACTGCTCTTCGAGCAGCTTGCGGGCCACGGCGTCGGACTTGGTGTCATCGACCAGTTGCTCGACCAAGGTACGCAACAGGTTCATTTGCACCGATTGCAGGTAGGCGCAAACCGCCGCGTTTTCGGCGTACTTTTCCGACAGCGGCGCCAGCAACGGCTGCAGCGTCAGCGTGATGGTTTCTTCGTTGAGCTGGCGCAGCTGGTTGTTCGATTCGCGCTTCCATTGCGGCAGGCTGGCCAGTTCTTCGTTAAGGCGCTCCTCAAGCAGGGCAATGTCCTCGTGGAACTGCTCGCGCACCTCTTCCGGCAATTGGGCAAATTCCGCTTCATCCAGCGCCTTGCCATCGGCCATCGGCGTGAAGGCGACGTTGCTGGCATCGCGGTACAAGGCCACGTCCTTTTCCAGCGACGCGCGCTCGATCACATCCAGCGCGCGGTCATAACGCTGGTTGAAAGCGCGGTCGATGGCGCCCTTCTTCTGCTGGTAGGACGGGTGTTCGAACACCGCCGGGAACGTCGACAGCAGGTTGTCGATCAATCCGCCCATGTCGCTGATGAACTCGGCGGCGCTCCCGGACGGCAGCTCCAGTGCGCGTGGTTCACGGGTGTCGTCGAAGTGGTTGACGTAGACCCAGTCGGCCGGGGTCTGCTGGCGCTTGCCCTCGGCCTTGAGGTAGCGCTTGACGAACGAAAAGCGCCCGGTGCCGGGCTCGCCCATCACGTACACATTGTAACCGGGGCGCGGCATGGCCACGCCGAACTGCAGGGCCTCGACAGCACGTTCCTGGCCCAGGACTCCGCGAAACGGCTCCAGATCGTCGGTATGGGTAAAAGCAAACTGCTCGGGGGAGAAACGCCGGGTCAGGGCTTCAGGCGCAAGACGCAGGCGCGCAGCGACAGGATCGGGCATTGGGTTTCCTTACTTCGGCGGGGCAGATAAGCAGCATTCTGGCGCTGCCCGCGCGCGCCTTGCAAGGCTCCACGGGACTTTATGTCGCAGCCGGTGCAGTCATGTGACAGCAAATTTTTCGCAATCAACAACGCAACCTTTAGATCATGCCTAAACTCCAAGCTGCGCGGGTGGGTGAAAAGCTTTCCCGACCTGGCAACCGAGTTGCCAGAAACCCTGACCCTTGGTTAAGACAAAGAGAACAAATGCTATGAAACGGATTCTTCTGGGTACTCTGTTCACCGTAGTCTCGCTGAACGCCATGGCCGAAGCGCCAGGCGGCCCGAACTGCGGCTGGGGCAACATGCTGTTCGAAGGCCAGCGCGGCACGCCGGCACACTTCCTGGCCTCTACCACCAACGGCACCTCCGGTAACGCCACCTTCGGCATGACCTCCGGTACCAACGGCTGCTCGACCAGGGCTTCGCTGACCTATGGCGGCAAGTCCTGGTTCGCCATGAACGGCATGATGAACGAGCTGTCCGAAGACATGGCCATGGGCCAGGGCGAAGCTCTGACCACCTATGCCGTCGTTCTCGGCGTAGCACCGGAAGACCGCAGCTACTTCAACTCGGTCACCCACCAGCACTTCAACCAGATCTTCAGCAGCGCCGACGTCACTGCCGAAACTGTCCACAGCAACACCCTGGCCGTTCTGAAGAGCGACCCACGCCTGGCCAAATACGCTACCGAGGCCTAAGCACAGCTGCTCCCGCCCCACCTGGGGCGGGTTTCGCCTTTTTCGGCATCGTCAAGAAGTAGTTGCCCGATATGCTCAAACGCTTTGCTTGCCTGGCGCTGTGTGCCTGCGCCCCTGTTCATGCCGCCCCTGTGCTGGATCCAGGCCGTATCCAGCAATTGGCCAATACCCCTTACTGGCTCGCCATTGGTCATTACGAAACCGCCAAGCTCGGCGGCTGGCGCAGCTATGTGGATGATGATGCGTTCTTCCTCGCCGAAGATGGCGCGCACCATCCGGACCAGGAGCTCAAGGCTACGGTCGATGCGCTGTATGCCCCGGCCAGTCTCGGTGACAAGCACGCCCAGTGCGTATTCCCCGCGCGCACCCGCTGGCTGCGCGAGCAGCTAGACCTGCAAGGCTTGCCACAACCGGACTGCCAGGAATTCAAGACCTGGTACCAGTCGATCGACCCGCACAGCGCCGCGTTGATCTTCCCGGCAGCCTACCTGAACAGCCCGTCGTCGATGTTCGGTCACACCCTGCTGCGCATCGACCAGTCCAACACCCGCAGCGACGACACCACGCTGCTGAGCTACGCGATCAACTTCGGTGCCTATATCGAAGGCAGCGACAACAGCATCCTGTACGCCTGGAAAGGCCTGATGGGTGGCTACCCAGGGCTGTTCGCGCTAATGCCCTACCAGGAAAAACTGTCCGAATACCGCAGCCTGGAAAACCGCGACCTGTGGGAATACCAGCTGGACCTGACCCCCGAAGAAACCGGACGCATGGTCGAGCACGTATGGGAGTTGAAGCAGATCCAGTTCGATTACTTCTTCTTCGACGAGAACTGCTCGTATCGTCTGCTGGAGCTGCTGCAAGTGGCCCGGCCGAGCCTGGACCTGACGTCTCAGTTCCCGCTGACCGCCATTCCCACCGACACGGTAAAAGCCGTGAAGCAGTCTGGCCTGGTCGCCAGCGAAACTTACCGCCCCTCTCGCGAACGTGAATTGCTGGCCAGGGCCGAGCCACTCGAGCTCAACGAAAAGCGCCAGGTGCTGGCTGTAAGCGCCGACACTGCGCAATTGCAAAGCCCTGAATTCCAGGCGCTGCCTCGTGAACGCCAAGCATTGGTGCAAGATGCCGCGTATCGCCTTGAGCGGTATCGGGCCAATGGCCAGGAACGCGATCCAGGACAGGCCAAGCGCAGCTTCGAGTTGCTACGGGCGATCAACAGCAACCCACCGCCCCCCCTGCAGATCGAGCGCCCCGGGTTGCCCGAGGATGGCCATGACTCGCGCACCTGGCAGTTGGGCGTGGGCACCCGCGAAGACCGCGCCTACGCCGAATATGGCCTGCGCATGGCCTACCACGACCTGAATGACAACGCCTATGGCTTCCCGCTGGGCGCACAGATCGAAATCCTGCAATTGAAGCTGCGCCAATATGAAGGCAATGATTGGCAGGTGCAGCGCCTGGACCTGGCCACCATCCGTTCACTGACACCCCGTAACGAGCTGCTCAAGCCTTGGTCATGGCAAGTGGCTGGCGGGCTGGAGCGGGTACCGGGCAAGCATGACGAAGAAGTGCTGGTGAGCCATGTGAATGGCGGCGCTGGCGGCACCTGGCAGCTGGCCGACGGTTTGCTGGGATTTGCCTTGGGCACGGTGCGGGTCGAGCATCACAACGACTTCGCTCAATTCATTACCCCGGCGGCAGGCTTCAATGGCGGCCTGCTCTGGCGCAACGCGCTGGGCAACATGACGCTGGAGGCCAAGGGCGATTACTTCACCAACGGCGAAGTGCGGCGCAGTGTAAGCCTGAACCAGCAGTGGGAAATCAGCCAGAACCTTGGGCTTCGGTTGAGCGCTTCGCGTGAGTTCAGCCACCTGGCCACGGCACAGAACGAGGTGATGCTCGAGCTGAAGTGGTATCACTACTGAGGCCGCTTTGCGGCCTTTCGCGGGCACGCCCGCTCCCACAGGGTCCCCACAGGATTCGAGGCCTGGCAAGTACCTGTGGGAACGGGCTTGCCCGCGAATTGGCCGGTTAGGCTAGCAAAGCAGTATGACCGAACCAACTCTTTGACACTGTTTTGACACCTACCCGACAAATAGCCACCTAGACTTTCCACCATCAACTGGAGGGTTTTGTGGCTATGTCGCGGTACTGGTTCGGCGTGTGCGTCGCGTTGTTGCTGTCAGGTTGCGAAACCACCCACGAGCAGATGGTCAACCACGGTTACCCTCCCGCCTATGCGGATGGCTTCCAGGACGGCTGCAGCAGTGGCCGCCAGGCGGCCGGGCTGATGGTAGGCAACTTCCGCAAAAACGTACCGCGCTACCTGCACGAGCGTCAGTACGAAACCGGCTGGGACGATGGCTTCCGCCAGTGTCATGCCATGCAGAACAGCGAAGAACAGCGCCAATACCACGAGCGTTTCTGGGACCAGCGTGACCGCGAGTGGGAGCAGGAAAAAGACCGCGGCGCAGCCAAGGCCTATCGCCACAACTGAGTCGCAAACGGACATTCCTTTAAACCGGCGGCCTGCCATGATGGTCTCACGCACAAGGAGGCCCTTCATGAGCCGAGCATTCGTCAACGAAGACCAAGCCGCCGCCCAGGCCGACCAACCGGTTGAGCGGCGCATCAGCGAACAACCCAACTACGTCACCGCCAGCGGCCTGCGCCAGCTGCAAACGCGTGTGGCCGAGCTGAATGCCTTGCGCAGCGAACTGCAGGCGCAGGGCGAACGGGGTGACAAGCAACGGCTGGCCGATACCGAGCGGGATCTGCGCTACTTCAGCGCGCGGGTGCAAAGCGCCCAGGTGGTACCCGCGGCGACTTCCCATAGCAAGGTACAGATTGGTAGCCGGGTGCGGTTTGTCGATGCGCAGGACCAGGAGCAGGTGGTGCAGCTGGTGGGCGAGGATGAGGCGGATGCCGGGCGGGGCTTGATCAACTGGGGTTCGCCATTGGGGCGGGCATTGCTCGGGGCTGGGCCGGGTGATGAGGTGGTCTGGCAGCGGCCGGTGGGGGAACAGGTGATAGAGGTGGTTGAGATTCTGGGTGAGGGTTGAGGGCCTGGGGCTGCTTTGCAGCCCATCGCGACGCAAGGCCGCTCCCACAGGCCCTTGACTGCCCCCAAGGGTTGGATGGGTGTCCAACTTCTCGGGTGCAGTCCAGCCTGTGGGAGCGGCCTTGCGTCGCGATGGGCCGCAAAGCGGCCCCCTACCGTCTCAGATCAGACCACGCCCTGAGCCAGCATCGCATCGGCCACTTTCACGAAGCCCGCGATGTTCGCACCCTTGACGTAGTTGATACGACCATCAGCCTCTTCACCGTAGTGCACGCATGCATGGTGAATTGACTGCATGATGCTGTGCAGCTTGCTGTCCACTTCACCGGCAGTCCACAGCAGGCGCATGGCGTTCTGCGACATTTCCAGGCCCGACACGGCGACGCCGCCGGCATTGGAGGCCTTGCCAGGGGCATACAGAATGCCGGCGTCCAGGAAGATATCCACAGCCTCGAGGGTAGTCGGCATGTTGGCGCCTTCGGCCACACAGATGCAGCCGTTTCGCAGCAAGGTGCGGGCATCTTCAGCGCCCAGCTCGTTCTGCGTGGCGCACGGCAAGGCGATGTCGCACGGCAGGCTCCAAGGGGTCTGGCCCTTGCGGAACTCCAGGCCGAACTGCCCGGCCAGCTCGCTGATACGGCCACGCTTGACGTTTTTCAGCTCCATCAAGGCGTCCCACTGGGCGTCGGTCAGCCCTGCTTCTGCATACAAGGTACCTTCAGAGTCAGACAGCGAGATCACCTTGCCGCCCAGGTCCATGACCTTGCGCGCAGCATACTGGGCGACGTTGCCCGAACCAGACACCGCCACGCGGCGGCCGTCGATACGCTTGTCCTGACGCTTGAGCATTTCTTCGGCGAAGTAAACGCAGCCATAGCCGGTGGCTTCCGGACGGATCAGGCTGCCGCCATAGGTCATGCCCTTGCCGGTCAGCACCGAGGTGAACTGGTTGGCCAGGCGCTTGTACTGGCCAAACATGAAGCCGATTTCGCGGGCACCCACGCCGATGTCACCGGCCGGTACGTCGCAGTCGGCGCCGATGTGGCGATACAGCTCGCTCATGAACGCCTGGCAGAAGCGCATCACTTCAGCGTCGCTCTTGCCTTTCGGGTCAAAGTCCGAGCCGCCCTTGCCGCCGCCCATGGGCAGCGAGGTCAGCGAGTTCTTGAACACCTGCTCGAAGGCCAGGAACTTCAGCACGCTGAGGTTCACCGACGGGTGGAAGCGCAGGCCACCCTTGTACGGGCCAATGGCACTGCTCATCTGAATGCGGTAACCGCGGTTGACCTGCACCTTGCCCTGGTCATCGACCCAGGAGACGCGGAACAGCAAGGCGCGCTCAGGCTCGACCATGCGCTCCAGGATACCGGACTGCAGGTAGTGGGGGTTGGCTTCAAGGAATGGCCACAGGGTGCGAAGCACCTCTTCTACGGCCTGGTGGAATTCTGGTTGACCAGGGTCACGCTGCTTTAGGCGTGCAAGGAAATCGTCGACAGATTCGATCATGGTAGACATCTCACCAAGAGGATTGGACTTATTGGTTTTTTCAGGAATGTACCAAGAAGCAATCGCACCGGAACAGGGCGAGATGTCGTTTTTATGAAATTATTTGGTGCGTTTTATGTAAGTGTATACAAAATCCATCGCGATTATCCCGCTCCCAGCCTTCCGCCAGGCACAAAAATGGGGCCCTTTGTGGCCCCATATTTGTGCACCAGTAAACCGGCTTACTGGGCCAGTTTCTTGTGCCGTACACGGTGCGGCTGGGCAGCAGCATCACCCAGACGCTTCTTGCGGTCGGCTTCGTACTCGGTGTAGTTACCCTCGAAGAAGACCACGTTCGAGTCGTCTTCGTACGCCAGGATGTGGGTAGCCACGCGGTCCAGGAACCAACGGTCGTGGGAAATCACGATCGCGGCGCCCGGGAAGTCCAGCAGGGCTTCTTCCAGCGAACGCAGGGTTTCGACGTCGAGGTCGTTGGACGGTTCGTCGAGCAGCAGAACGTTACCGCCTTCCTTCAGGGTCAGGGCCAGGTGCAGGCGGCCACGCTCACCACCGGACAGGTCCTTGACGAACTTCTGCTGATCGCCACCTTTGAAGTTGAAGCGGCCAACGTAGGTACGCGAAGGGATCTCGTAGTTGCCGATGCGGATCTGGTCGGAACCGTCGGAGATCTGCTGGAACACGGTCTTGGCGCCGTCCAGGTCCTCACGGCTCTGGTCCACACAGGCCAACTGCACGGTTTCACCGATCTCGATGCTGCCCGAGTCCGGCTGCTCCTTGCCCATCAACATGCGGAACAGGGTCGACTTACCGGCACCGTTACCACCGATCACGCCAACGATGGCGCCTTTGGGCATGGCGAACGACAGGTTGTCGATCAGCACACGGTCGCCATAACCCTTGGTGACGTTCTTGAACTCGATAACCTTGTCACCCAGGCGCGGACCGGCCGGGATGTAGATTTCGTTGGTTTCGCTGCGCTTCTGGAATTCCTGCGACTGCATTTCTTCAAAGCGCTGCAGACGGGCCTTGGACTTGGACTGGCGGGCTTTGGCGCCTTTGCGCACCCACTCCAGTTCCTCTTTCATGGCCTTCTCGTGGGCGCTCTGCTGCTTGGATTCCTGCGCCAGACGCTCCGACTTGGCTTCCAGCCAGCCCGAGTAGTTGCCTTCGTACGGGATGCCGGCGCCACGGTCCAGCTCCAGGATCCAGCCGGCGACGTTGTCGAGGAAGTAACGGTCGTGGGTAATGGCTACCACGGTGCCCGGGAAGTCGTGCAGGAAGCGCTCCAGCCAGGCCACCGAGTCGGCGTCCAGGTGGTTGGTCGGTTCGTCGAGCAGCAGCATGTCGGGGGCCGACAGCAGCAGGCGGCACAGGGCCACACGGCGCTTCTCGCCACCGGACAGGTGTTCGATGCGCGCGTCCCAGGCGGGCAGGCGCAGGGCGTCGGCAGCGACGTCCAGCTGGCGCTCCAGGTTATGGCCATCAGCGGCCTGCAGGATGGCTTCCAGCTTGGCCTGCTCGGCGGCCAGCTTGTCGAAGTCGGCATCCGGCTCGGCGTAGGCAGCGTAGACCTCGTCCAGGCGGGCCTGGGCGTCCTTGATGACGCTGACCGCTTCCTCGACCACTTCGCGCACGGTCTTGGTTGGGTCCAGTTGCGGTTCCTGTGGCAGGTAACCCACGTTGATGTCGGGCATCGGACGGGCTTCGCCGTCAAATTCCTTGTCGACGCCCGCCATGATCCGCAGCAGGGTCGATTTACCGGCGCCGTTCAGGCCAAGTACGCCAATTTTGGCGCCTGGGAAGAACGACAGGGAAATGTTCTTGAGAATTTCCCGCTTCGGCGGCACGACCTTGCTCAGCCGATGCATGGTGTAGACGTATTGAGCCAAAACCAAGCCCTCTAATCAGATAGGTAAAGACATCGCCGATCGCCCCGGCAGCGTGGCCAGAGAGATATGTATTGGGGTGTCATTGAACAAAGTCGACCATTCTACGCCAACGCGCGGCGTTGCATAGGAGGGGCCGATGGTGGGGTGTGATCGGGGTGATCCCTGGGGGGAATCTATTGCCTGTACCGGCCTCTTCGCGGCTAAAGCCGCTCCTACAGGGATCTGACTGCCTTCAAGGGCAATGCAGTACCTGTAGGAGCGGCTTTAGCCGCGAAAGGGCGGCACAGCAGCCGAAGAGGCTCAGACGTGACGCTGTTTGGCCTTGCCCCGCGGCAGGCGGCAACGGTCGCCCTGCTCGGCCAGGCGCGCGGCCCAGGCGGACTTCACGCTGAAGGCGCCGCTGCGGGCAGGTTGCTGCTCGGCCGCCTTGGCCGGTTTGCCAGGTGCAGGCGCAGTGCTGACCACCTTGGCTGCCGGCTTGACCGCCGGTACTGCAACAGCCGGCTTTACTGCCACCTTGGCAGTCTTGCGCAGTTCAGCCAGCGATGGGGCCTTGCTTTTGGCGGCAGCGGCCGCCTCGGGTTTGCCCAGCGAACGCTGGCAAGACTTGCAGGATACGTCCTCGGTCACGGCAGTGCTGACAAGGGTCTGACTGCTGCGCCCGCAGGCGGAATCGAGGCCATTGGAGGAAAAGTGAGTAACCAAAACCGAACATCTCCGATGCGTTGTCATGTGAAGCGGGCGCTATTCTCGCACAGGTTACAGGGGCTTGCCGAACCACCGGGCAGCCACCATCGGTCAGCATGGCTGGCACTTTGCCATAATCCGAGGCATGCTAGCCGGTTTCGGGTGTCCGGCCTTATAGTGCGCCACCGCGGTGCGCAAGCCCGGCGCCGGCACGCACCGTGTACGATCCTTCCCTGCCATCGCCAGCCCAATCGCAGGATCAACGCTTGACCAACCTTACTCATCCGTCGTCATTGCGTTCCGCACCACAAGCACCCGCTACTCTCCTGCGCGGGTCGATCAAGGGTGCGCTGGCGCTGCTGGCCCTGATCCTGCTGGGCCTGTTGCTGTGGCAGCTGTTCGCCCAGTTCAATCATACCCAGGCCGACTTGCGCAAACAGAGCCTGGACGCCTCCGCGGAACTGGCCGACCACCTGAGCCTGAACATGGCGCTCAAGGCGCAGCAGGCCGTGAACGTGGTACAACCCTACCTTGATGCACCAAGACCTGCCGCCCTGCCCAGTCTGATCGGCACCCTGCGCGAGCGCCTCCCCGCCCTGCAGAGCGTGGCCTGGCTGGACAACACCGGGCAGCTGCGCGCCGACAGCCTGGCCGGCAGCCCCGACCGCCCGTTGTTTGATGAGTTGCTCGCGCTGAGCCAGGGACGCCCGTACTTCTTCACCAATTCGGCCGACAACCACATCCTGTACCTGTTGCTGCACCAGGATGCCGCACAGGGTCGCGGCTACTGGCTACTGCGCCTGTCACCGGACTATTACCGCGAGCTCACCCTCCACCTCGAGGGCAGTGGCCACCCACTGTGGCTGCTGGAAAACAGCCGCAGCAGCGAGGTGCTGCTGCGCCATGCCGCAACCAACACCAGCAACGAACCGCTGCAAAGCGTGATGCTGGCGTTCATCGAAAACAGCACCTGGCAGCTGCGCGGTCTGTTCGACGCCAAACTGGCCCGGCAAACGTTATTGCCGGCGCTGTTCGGCAAATGCCTGCTGGTGCTGGTCTGCGCCCTGCTGCCGGTGCTGGCGCTGATCAACATGCGTCGCCGCCAGCGGGCGCTGCAGGAAGACCGCCGGCGTTATCAGGAAATTTTTGAAGGCACTGGCGTTGCCCTGTGCGTGCTCGACCTGTCCAGCCTGCCCGGCCAGCTCGATCGCTACCACCTGCGTAACCGGGCCGCGCTCAAGCACAGCCTGGCGCTGGACCCGAACCTGCGCCGCTCGCTGCTGCTGGAGCTGAAGATCACCGAGGTCAACCAAGTGGCGCGCCAGCTGCTGAACATCGACTGCCACGAAGGTGCCTGGCAGCGGCTGATCGATGGCACTGGCGACAGCCGAGACAGCGTCGGCATGCAACTGATCGATGCACTGATCGAACAACGCCCGTTGCTGGAGCTGGAAGTGCGCCTGCCGACACCGCAGGGCACCGAGCTGCACCTGTGGCTGATGGCGCGCCTGCCGCTGCAGCGTCGTGATTACCAGGCGGTGATCCTCAGCATCAGCGATATCACCAGCCGCAAACAGGTGGAGCTGTCACTACTGGAACGCGAAGGCTTCTGGTCGGACGTGGTACGCACCGTACCCGACCAGTTGTATGTGCAGGATGTGCCCAGCCAACGGATGATCTTCAGCAACCGCCACCTCGGCCAGACTCTGGGCTACGACCGCACCGAGCTGACCCAGATGGGCGACCGCTTCTGGGAGCTGCTGTTGCACCCTGAGGACGCCGAACACTACCAGGCACTGCGCCGGCAACAGCGCGACAGCGGTCATGACCAACCGCTGCACTGCCAGCTGCGCTTCCGCCACCGCGACGGAAGCTGGCGCTGCTACGACATCCGCGAGCAGGTGCTGAGCCGCAACGCCGAAGGCCTGGTTACGCGCATCATCGGTGTGGGCAAGGATGTGACCGTTCAGATCGAGGCCAGCCAGTCGCTGCGTGACAGCGAGCAACGCTACCGCATGCTCGCCGAAAGCATCAGCGACGTGATCTTTTCCACCGACAACCAGCTCAAGCTCAATTATGTCAGCCCCTCGGTACAGAGCGTGCTGGGCTACCAGGCCGACTGGATCTTCGCCAACGGCTGGCAGTCGATCGTCGCCAACCCGGCCCAGCTCACCGGCATCTACAGCCTGATGGAGCGCGTCAGCAAGGCCATGGTCGATCCGGCGCAGATGGCGCAACTGTGCAGCCAGTTACCCACCCAACTGTTCCTGTTCGACTGCCTGCGCGCCGATGGCCGCAAGATCCCGATCGAGCTGCGCCTGGTGCTGGTGTGGGACGATGACCAGCGCTTCGAAGGCGTACTCGGGGTGGGCCGCGATATCAGCCAGCAACGCCGTGCCGAAAAAGACCTGCGCATGGCCGCGACCGTATTCGAACACTCCACGTCGGCGATCCTCATCACCGACCCGGCCGGCTATATCGTTCAGGCCAACGAAGCGTTCAGCCGCGTGAGCGGTTACGCCGTCAGTGAAGTGCTCGACCAATTGCCGGGCATGCTCACTGTCGACGAACAGCAGGAAGGCCACCTGCGCTATGTGGTCAAGCAACTGCATCAGCGCGGCAGCTGGGAAGGTGAGGTGTGGCTCAAGCGCCGTGACGGCGACCACTACCCGGCCTGGGTCGGCATCACCGCGGTACTGGACGACGAAGGCGACCTGGCCAGCTACGTATGCTTCTTCACCGACATCAGCGAGCGCAAGGCCAGCGAACAGCGCATCCACCGCCTGGCCTACTACGACGCCCTTACCCACCTGCCCAACCGCACACTGTTCCAGGACCGTTTGTACAACGCCCTGCAGCAGGCCGAGCGGCAGAAAGCCTGGGTGGTGCTGATGTTCCTCGACCTCGACCGCTTCAAACCGATCAACGACTCCCTCGGCCATGCAGCCGGCGACCGCATGCTCAAGGACATGGCCCTGCGCCTGCTGGCCTGCGTGGACGACGACGACACGGTGGCACGCATGGGCGGCGACGAGTTCACCCTGCTGCTGCAGCCGCGCCCCACCCGTGAAATGGCCCTGAATCGCGCCATCCACGTGGCCGAAAACATCCTCGGCAGCCTGGTGCGGCCGTTCGTACTGGAAAACCGCGAGTTCTTCGTCACCGCCAGCATCGGCATCGCCCTCAGCCCGCAGGATGGCAGTGAGCTGAGCCAGCTGATGAAGAACGCCGACACCGCCATGTACCACGCCAAGGAACGCGGCAAGAACAACTTCCAGTTCTACCAGGCCGAAATGAACGCCAGCGCCCTGGAGCGCCTGGAGCTGGAAAGCGACCTGCGCCATGCCATGGAGCAGAACGAGTTCATCCTCTATTACCAGCCGCAGTTCAGCGGCGACGGCAAGCGCCTGACCGGCGCCGAAGCGCTGCTGCGCTGGCGTCACCCGACCCGCGGCCTGGTGCCGCCCGGCGACTTCATCCCGGTGATCGAGGAACTGGGCCTGGTGGTGGACGTGGGCGACTGGGTGCTGCGCGAGGCCAGCCGCCAGCTCAAGGCCTGGCACAAGGCCAAGGTGCGGGTGCCAAAGGTGTCGGTGAATATTTCGGCGCGGCAGTTCTCCGACGGCCAGCTGGGCACGCGGATTGCCAACATCCTGGAAGAAAGCGGACTACCGCCGGCATGCCTGGAACTGGAGTTGACCGAAAGTATCCTGATGCGCGAGGTAAACGAGGCGCTGCAGATTCTTGCCAGCCTGAAGAACCTTGGCCTGAGCATTGCGGTAGACGACTTCGGCACCGGCTACTCGTCGCTCAACTACCTCAAGCAGTTCCCCATCGACGTCCTGAAGATCGACCGTACCTTCGTCGACGGCCTGCCCGAAGGCGAGCAGGACGCGCAGATTGCCCGGGCGATCATCGCCATGGCCCACAGCCTCAACCTGGCAGTCATCGCCGAGGGCGTGGAAACCCACGAACAGCTGGAGTTTCTGCGCGAGCATGGTTGCGACGAGGTGCAGGGCTATCTGTTCGGGCGGCCGATGCCGGCGCATCAGTTCGAGGCGCAATTCTCCAACGAGACCTTGTTCATGTTCCATTGACCCGCACGCTGCCTGTTCACAAGCCCCCCCGTAGGAGCGGGTTTACCCGCGAACACCGGTGAAGCCGGTGCCATCCACCGCGCCGCCTTCTTCGCGGGTAAACCCGCTCCTACAAGTACGGTGCCGCGACTGAATTCTGCATAAAAAAGCGGACCTGCGAGTCAACTCCCGCCCCCGCCCAGCCCAGAAACGGCGCGGGATGCAAGATGAAGCCCATTGGTCCGCGACTTGATGCCACTTCATATGCCAGCCGCGAATCAATCGGTTAGAATGCACACCCAAATTACCCCGATCCTTGAGGACCGCCATGTTCAGCCGTGATTTGACCATTGCCAAGTACGACGCCGAGCTCTTCGAAGCCATGCAGCAAGAAGCTCTGCGCCAGGAAGAGCATATCGAGCTGATCGCTTCGGAAAACTACACCAGCCCGGCAGTCATGGAAGCTCAGGGCTCGGTCCTGACCAACAAGTACGCCGAAGGCTACCCAGGCAAGCGCTACTACGGCGGTTGCGAGTACGTCGACGTCGTCGAGCAACTGGCCATCGACCGTGCCAAGGAGCTGTTCGGCGCCGACTACGCCAACGTACAGCCGCACGCTGGCTCCCAGGCCAACGCTGCCGTCTACCTGGCCCTGCTGTCGGCCGGTGACACCATCCTGGGCATGAGCCTGGCCCACGGTGGCCACCTGACCCACGGTGCTTCGGTAAGCTCCTCGGGCAAGCTGTACAACGCCATCCAGTACGGCATCGACGGCAATGGCCTGATCGACTACGACGAAGTCGAGCGCCTGGCTGTCGAGCACAAGCCGAAGATGATCGTTGCCGGCTTCTCGGCCTACTCGCAGGTTCTGGACTTCGCCCGCTTCCGCGCCATCGCCGACAAGGTCGGTGCCTACCTGTTCGTCGACATGGCCCACGTTGCCGGCCTGGTTGCCGCAGGCGTGTACCCGAACCCTGTTCCGTTCGCCGACGTGGTCACCACCACCACCCACAAGACCCTGCGCGGCCCGCGCGGCGGCCTGATCCTGGCCCGTGCCAACGCCGACATCGAGAAGAAGCTGAACTCCGCCGTCTTCCCGGGCGCACAGGGCGGCCCGCTGGAGCACGTCATCGCGGCCAAGGCCATCTGCTTCAAGGAAGCCCTGCAGCCAGAGTTCAAGGCTTACCAGCAGCAGGTCGTGAAGAACGCCCAGGCCATGGCCAGCGTGTTCATCGAGCGCGGTTTCGACGTGGTTTCCGGTGGCACCCAGAACCACCTGTTCCTGCTGTCGCTGATCAAGCAGGAAATCTCCGGTAAGGACGCTGACGCCGCCCTGGGCAAAGCCTTCATCACCGTCAACAAGAACTCGGTACCGAACGACCCGCGTTCGCCGTTCGTCACTTCGGGCCTGCGTTTCGGCACCCCAGCCGTTACCACCCGTGGTTTCAAGGAAGCCGAGTGCAAGGAACTGGCAAGCTGGATCTGCGACATCCTGGCCGACCTGAACAACGAAGCGGTGATCGACGCCGTCCGTGAGAAGGTCAAGGCCATCTGCAAGAAGCTGCCGGTTTACGGCAACTGATTGGCGCTTGCCTGAAGTGAAAGAGCCCGGCCCAGTGCCGGGCTTTTTCGTGAACGGACCATGAAACACGTTCGCAGGCCTGATACACATCCTGTGGGAGCGGGCGTGCCCGCGAAGAAGGCTACGCGGTGGATGGCACCGGCTGCGCCGGTGTTCGCGGGCACGCCCGCTCCCACAGGGAATGATTTCGAGCAGCCACGTGCCATCACGTATTACCCTGTTTGACACCACCAACCACAGGCCACACCTTGACCAGAGAGCAACTCGAAACCCGGCAGATCCCCATCTACTTCGCCGCCGTACTGGCCGCGATCGTTTTCGGCCTGCTGGCCAGCGACACTGCGCGCCAGCTTGAAGCCCTGATCACCCCCGCCATCGCCGTGCTGATGTACGCGATGTTCCTGCAAATACCCTTCCTCGACCTGCGCCAGGGCCTGGGTAACCGCCGCTTCATCACGGCCCTGCTACTGGCCAATTTCATTCTCGTTCCGCTGCTTGTCTGGGCCATCACCCGCGGGCTGGTGGAACACCCGGCGATCCTCGTCGGGGCCTTGCTGGTGCTGCTTACGCCCTGCATCGACTACGTGGTGGTGTTCACCCACATTGGCAAAGGCGACTCACGCCTGACCCTGGCCGCCACCCCCCTGTTATTGCTGGCGCAACTGGTGCTGCTGCCGGTGTACCTGGCCCTGATGCTGGGTGGCAGCAGCCAGGTGGCAATCTCCATCACTCCGTTCATGGAAGCTTTCGTGCTGTTGATCGTGGTGCCGATGGCCCTCGCGGTACTCACCAGCGCCGGTGCCCGGCGCTCGCGCGCCGTCGCGACCTGGAACGACGCTTGGGCGTGGTTGCCGGTGCCGGCCATGGCCTTGGTGCTGATGGTGGTGATCGCTTCGCAGATTGTCGTGGTACTGCGTGATTTCGACCGTTTGCTGCCGGTGGTTCCGGTATACATCGGCTTCATGCTGCTGGCGCCGGTGCTCGGCTTTATCTGTGCGCGCCTGCTGCGCCTGCCTGCCAGCGAGGCACGCTCGGTGACCTTCAGCGCAGCCACGCGCAACTCACTGGTGGTGCTGCCGCTGGCGCTGGCGTTGCCAGAAGAGATGCGCGGGTTGGCGGCAGCGGCGGTGATCACACAAACCTTGGTAGAGCTGGTGAGTGAACTGATCTATGTCCGGGCAGTTCCACGCCTCGTACGCTGATCGATCAGCACATGCATAAGTTGTAGGGGCCCGGTATCGCGACAGCCGGTCAGGCTCTGTATGAAAAGCCTTGAGGTTCGGTGATGCTGCGTTGAAAACAGCCTGACCTTCGTCTCAAGGCTTAATACAGCCCCTAGAACCTGGCCCGCAACGCCACGTTGAAATTGCGCGGCTCGCCATAGAAGTTCCAGTAATTGGGGTTACCCAAGGTCTGGTAGTACTTTTTGTCAAACACGTTGTCCAGGTTGTACTGCACTTCAAGACGCTTGCTGATCTCGTAGATCGCATGCAGGTTCGTCAGGTGGTATGCGTCCTGCTGGATCTTGTAGTCTTCGCCAACCTCGGTCTGGGTCATCTTGCTCTGCGCATAGAAGCTGCCACCCACACGCAGCTGGTTGAGCGCGCCTGGCAGGCGGTAGTCGGTCGCAACCTTGAACAGGTGGCGCGGCGAGGCGCCGTTGAAGTCTTCACCTTTCTGCTCGCCACCGATGTACTTGGACTGGGTGTAGGTGTACCCCGCCGATACATTCCAGTTCGCCAGCACCTCACCGGTCAGCTCCAGCTCGATACCTTTGTTGCGCACCTTGTCGGAGGCACGATAGCAAGCCCAAGTCTGCGCACAGGTCACCCGCTCGGCCCGACCGGTCTGGTCGGCCTGGAACAGCGCGATGGCGGTTTGCAAGCGCTTGTCCAGAAACTCACCCTTCAAACCGATTTCGTAGTTGCTGCCGGTCATCGGCTGGAGCGTGGTGCCCTCCGCATCTTGCGCGCTCTGCGGCTTGAAGATTTCGGTGTAGCTGGCGTATGCCGACCAGTTCTCGTTCAGGTCCTGCACAAGGCCCGCATAAGGTGTGACTTCGCCACTCTTGGAAAAATGCTTATGGTCTGTGGGCTCACGCACGCCATTGGTGTCGTCCAGCGAATCGTGGCTGTACCAGCTCAGGCGACTGCCCAGAATGAACGTGGTGCTGTCGGTAAGGCTGAACCGGCTGGCCACGTACACGCCCTTTTGCTCCTGAGTGCGGTTGTATTGCCACTGGTTGACGTTGAGGGCTGTCGGCTTGGGCGGATCGAACGCTGCCAGGTTGTTCATGTCGACGATGTAGCGATAGGTGGCATCGCGCCCCCCGTGATAGTCGAAATCGTCCTTGTTCCAGTTGCCACCCACGATCAGCTCATGCTGGCGGCCCAGCAGCTGGAACGGGCCGGTGAAATAGCCGTCGATGCTGGTCTGGGTGTCATCGAAGTGAAAGTGGCGCGGGTTGAGGGTGAACAGGTCGGGGCCGCCACCCGGGTAGGTGTAGTTACCGAGAAAGTCCGACTTGGCCCACATCTGGTTCACGGCCACCACGCCCTTCCAGCCGTTGGCAAAGGTATGCTGGATGTCGGCGAACACGGTGGTATTGCGCTTGTCCAGGTGGTTCCAGTCGCCGGTCAGCGAGGTAGAGCGCGAAACCGGGTAGAACGCGCCGCTCTCCTTGCTGGGGAGGCCCGACCAGTCATAACCGGAGTTGCGTTCCTTCTGGTAGGTAAACCCGAAGGTGGCCAGGGTTGACTCAGCCAGGTCGGCCTCGATGATGCCATAGAACAGTTGGTTCTCTTTCTGGGCAGTGTCCAGGTAGCTGTTGGCATTGTTGTACGTAATGACCGAACGGCCGCGCAGGGTGCCTGCTTCGTTCAGCGGCGCAGACAGGTCGACCATGGTCTTGTAGTCGTCCCAGGAGCCGACCGATGTTTCGATCAACGCCTGGCGCTCGGCCGTGGGCCGCTTGCGGACCAGGTTGATGGAGGCCGACGGATTACCCGCGCCTTCCATCAGGCCGGTGGCGCCCCGCACCACTTCCACGCGGTCGTAGATGTCGGTGTTGGGCTTGGAAATGGTATCCATCGAGTACGGGTTGCCAATGTTGGTCGGCACGCCATCAATCTGCAGGTTGTCGACCGTCTGCCCGCGAGCCTGGTACAGCGAGCGCTCGCTGCCGTTCTTGATGATGGTGACGCCGGTGGCGTTACGCATTACGTCGTCAAGGTTCTTCATATTCTGGTCGTCCATGCGCTGACGGGTGACCACCGTGACCGACTGGGGCGTTTCACGCAGGCTCATCGGCAGCTTGGTGGCAGTGGACGAACGGCCCGTCGCATAAGCCCCTGTAGCCTCCGTCACAGCACCCAGGCCCTGGCCCGAGATGGTGGTGGCGCCCAAGGTCACGGCGCCTGCCGCATCTTCGGCCTGGCTCACCAGCTGGAACTCCCGCTCACCCGTGCGCACGGCCGCCACACCGGTGCCGGCCAGCATCTGCGCCAGCGCCACCTCTACGCTCAAGGCGTGCACCGCCTGGCTCTGCTTGTTGGCCGTCAGCGCCGCATCACCGCCGATCAACAGCCCAGCCTGGCTGGCCAACAGGTTCAGTTGGCGCGCCAATGGCCCGGCTGGAATGTCGAATACCACGCGTTGGGCTGCAGCACTGCTGTCGGCCTCGGCGACGGCAGCGTGGCCGCCAAGGGCTAGGAAAATGGCCAGGGCCAACGGATGACGGTGCGCGGAAGCAGAGTCGCGAAGCAGCATGGAAGAATCCTTTCGCAAAGAGGATGAAGTAGCGTCATCCCACCAAGCGAATGAGCGTCGCAAAACCGGAAAAAGAATTTTGAAAAAACTTCAGACCGCCTCGATGGAGACCCACCAAGGCAAGGTACGCACAACCCGGATGGGCAACGCACGCTCGAGCATGGCCAACGCACGGTCGGTATCGAGCAACGGGAAGGTACCGACCGCACGCAGGCTGCCAATCGCCGGGTCGATGCCCAAGTGGCCATGGCGGTAATCGCGCAGAATGTCGATCATCTGAACCAGCGGCATGTCCTCCGCCACCAACACACCGCGGCTCCAATCCTCGCGCAAGCGTTGTGCAGTTGATGGGGCGCCGACTTGCTGCGCGTCGAACACCATCATTTGCCCGGCTTGCAACGTGGTTTGTCTGCCGCTGCCGGAGCAAGTTGCCTGCACGGCGCCGGCAAATACGCTCAAGGTGGTCTGCAACCCCTGGTCCCGGACACTGAAGCGCGTGCCGAGCGGTTGCACCCGCCCAGCCCTCGTCACCACGGAAAGTGGACGTGGGTCCTTGCCGGACTCGATCAGGATTTCTCCGCGATACAGGCGCAATTGCCTTGAGCCCTCATCGAACTGCACATCCAGCGCCGTCCCGCCGTTCAGCCACAGCTGGCTGCCATCGGCCAGGGTGACCGGCCGCACCTCACCCAGGCCGGTGCGGTAAGTGGCGAACCAGGCACGTGGCGAGTCGACCCAACCGCGCTGCCATCCGCCCCAACCCAACACACCTGCCACACCCGCCACACAGAGGCTACCGAGCACGGCCCTGCGCGAATGCCGGTCACGGCGCACGCTGTCGAACACTTGCCGAGCCTGCTCTGCCTGGCCGCTGAGGCCGCCAAAGCGCTGATTGATGTTCTCTACGTACGACCAGGCCAGGCGATGCCGCGCATCCTCGTTCAGCCAGGCATGCCACTGCGCCTGGATCGCAGCGTCATTCTGCGCCGCATGCAGCCGTGCGAACCAACCGGCAGCCGCTTGCAGTACGGCATGGTCGAGTGGCGCCCTGCTCATGCCAGCGAGCCATCCAGTTCGGCTTCCAGCAGCAGGCATTGGTACATAGCCTGAGCCAGGTAACTGTTCACACTGCGCTCGCTCACGCCCAACTGCTCGGCGATCTCGCGTTGCTTCATGCCCTGCAACTGCGCCATGGAAAATGCCTCGGCCACGCGCTGGGGAATACGCTCGAACATTGCCTGCAGTTGCTCGAGGGTTTCGAGGATAACGGCCTGATGTTCCAGCGAAGGCGCAAGTTGCTCGGGCTGGGCGGCCAGCACTTCCAGATAAGCCTGCTCCACCCGCCGCCGTCGCCAGAAGTCCACACACGCATTGCGCGACATACGTCCCAGGTACGCACGGGCATGCTCGTGGTCATTGAACACACGGGGTTTGGACAACAGCCGCACAAATACATCCTGGGCCAGTTCCGCCGCATCATGGGCATTGCCGAGCTTGCGCTGGAGCCACTGGCGAATCCAGCCATGGTGGGAACGGTAGAGTTCCTCCAGGTCGAAACCAGGGGCTGGAGCACTGGGAGAGGCATTCATGGGGCAGGCCATTATGCTAATAGGAATTATTCACAATGGTAGCGTGGATGAATGACGCCGGGCAATTGCGATAAGCAACGCTGCCCGGTTTGGTCATGGCTGGGATGTTTTTGCGATCAGGCCGAGGCCTGCCCATATCAAGCAACTAGTCTGCGCTTTCAGCCTAGCGGTCACAGTGAATCCGGGCACCCAGGGCACACAGCGAACACCTGCACCTCTACCAGGTAGCCATCCCCCAGGTCGGCGCCCACGCAGGCCCGCACCGGTTTTGCACAGCCTTGCAACCAGGCGTCGTAGACTTCGTTGACCAGGTCGAAGTGGCGGTAGTCGGCAAGCCACATCTGAACCCGCGTCAGCTGCGCCTTGCCGACGTTGGCCTGCACCATCAGGCCGTCGATCACGCTCAGCGCCTGACGCAACTGCCCCTGCACATCCTGTTGCAGGTCATCGGCAACAATGCCTGCCGTTTCGAACAGGCCCCTGTAACTGACCGCCAGTGACATCCGCGCGCTTGATCCGTAGCGAGTGATCATCGAGGTACCCTCCCCCTCAACCCATCTGGTTGAAACAGACGACTTTGGGTTGGGTCATGTCCTCGTAGGCGAACCGCACCCCCTCACGCCCAAGACTCCCATACTTGGCGCCACCAAATGGCATGGCATCGAAGCGGTAATCGGAAGAGTCGTTGATCATTACACCGCCGGCCTCGATACGCCGGGCCAGGCTCAACGCCAGCGACAGGTCGCGGGTGAACACACCGGCATGCAAGCTGTACTCCGGGGCATTGGCCAGCGCTATCGCCTGCTCGACAGTCTCGAAGGGCGCCAGCATCACAACCGGCGCAAAAACCTCCTCAAGCCACAGCCGACTGACGGGGTCAACGCTTTCGAGCACTGTCGGCGCATAGATCGCCCCCTGACGCTGGTGGCCGCAGAGCAGGCGGGCACCGCCCTCAAGCGCCTGGTTGACGCGTTCTTCGATCTGTCGGGCAGCCGCTTCGGTGATCATCGGCCCCATATCCGTTTCGCGCCGGCCCGGATCGCCCCAGACCATCGCCTGGGTCAATGCCACGAAGCGTTCGCGGAACGCCTCATAGATCGAGGCATCTACGAGAATGCGCTGGGTGCCGATGCAGTTCTGCCCGGCCGCCCAGAACGCGCCCGACACACACGACTCGACCGTGGCCTCAAGGTCGCAGTCCTTGAGCACCAGCACCGGGGCATTGCCGCCAAGGTCCATGGCAAGCTTTTTCAAGCCAGCCCCGTGCGCAATCTGTTCGCCCGTAGCGAAACCGCCCGTAAAGGAAACCATGCGCACCTCACGCACAGCCACCAGCGCCTTGCCCAGTTCGGCGCCCCCCGTGGCTACGGTAACGACGGCCTCCGGCAGCCCTGCATCAACCAGGTACTGCACCAGTTTCAGGGCAGAAAGAGGGGCTAGTTCCGAGGGTTTCAGAATGACCGCATTGCCCCCTGCAAGTGCTGGCCCCAGCTTGTGCGCCACCAGGTTAAGCGGGTCGTTGTACGGAGTAATGGCCAGGATCAACCCCAACGGCTCGCGGGTGAACCAGCCCTGACGCGACTCGGAGCCTTCATAGGCATCGAAAGGCACCACCTCACCGGCGTTGCGCCGCGCCTCTTCGGCAGACAGCTTGAGCGTGTTGATGCAGCGTTTGACCTCTTTTTCGGCCTGGCGCAGGGTCTTGCCCGCTTCATCGACGATCAGGCCGGCAAAGTCTGCCGCATCCCGTTCAATGAGCTGAGCGGCGTGTTCAAGAATGTGCGCCCGGCGGTGCCGGGGCAGCGCCGCGCTTTCACGCACACCCTGACGGGCACGGGCGAGCAATGCAGGCACCGCTTCTGCGCCGAGGTTGTCGACGCTGCCAACCAGGCTGCCATCGAAGGGGTTGTACACATCGATCAAGGCGGGTTGCTGAACAAGCGCCCGCGATACGGAAGTCAGGCTCATGAACGTTGCTCCTCAGGCCGAATGGCCGGCCGCGTGAATGGCGACAATGTCCGACAGCAGGGCAAAAGCCGTTTCGATGCGCCCCGCCCCCGGGCCGGACACGGTTACAGCCCCCAGCAACTCGGTGTCGAACGCCAGCGCATTGGTGGCGCCTGAAATACCCGCCAGGGGGTGATGGCCAGGCAACAGCATCGCTTCGACGCTGGCTCGCACCGAACCACCGGCTTCACGGCGGGCACTGCCGATCAGCTTCCAGCGCTCGCCCGCCGCCCGTGCTTGCTCGATAGCGGCGCTGTCGATGGCACTGATACCGCTGCAGGCCACATCACCCACCTGCAGACAGGCGCCGAGCAACTCATTGGCGAGGATCACCACCTTCAGGCGTACGTCATGGCCTTCCACATCGGCGGTCGGGTCAGCCTCGGCAAAGCCAAGCGCTTGTGCCTGGGCCACCGCCTCGTTGAAGCCAAGCCCTTCCTCCATGCGCGTGAGCACATAGTTCGAAGTCCCGTTGAGAATGCCCTCGAAACCCACCAGGCCGGCGCCCGCCAGGGTCTGGCGCGCCATGCGCAGTACCGGCGTGCCGCTCATCACGGCGCCTTCATATTCGAACGACACATCGTTGGCCTTGGCCAAAGCCTTGAGCGCCTGGGCATGCAAGGCAATCGGCCCCTTGTTGGTGGTCACCACGTGCTTGCCCGCCTCCAGCGCCCAGCGGCAGAAGGTTGCTGCCGGCTCACCGTCCTTGGGGTTGGTGAATGTGGCCTCGGCGATGATGTCGGCGCCTGATTGCTTGATCACCGCCTCATTGAACGCCTCGGCCGAACCTTGAGGGAGTTGCGCCAGTGCGCCCTTCTGGGCCGGCAGTGCGGCCAGCATGGCGGCATCCAGGCCGTCGCGGTCGATCACCGACCCCAGGAACAAGTCGGTGACACCAACGATTTTCAGGCCAAAGCCCAACTCTTGCTGCCAGCGCGCATTGCGTTCGGCGATCAGTTGGGCAAGCGCGCGGTTAACGCCACCAAAGCCAACGAGTGCAATTTTGTATTCGGTCATGGTTTGCTGTCCTGTCCAGGCAGTGGGTCGATGAGGACAAGCGTAAGAGCCGAGCACTGCCAGTTGAATATGGCAATTCGCTGTATTTATTGGCCAATCTGGCCAGTGCAAAACGCACGCTTGCGCCAGGGCAGAACGCACAACGCCGCCTGGGCGCGAACCCAGGCGGCGTTGTGCTAGCCAATGCAAAGACGCGGTTCAGACCACCGCGGCCAGGACGAACGAAGTCACCGTGTTCTCCACCCCGGGCATGGCAGCGATTTCCTTCCACACATGGTGCACCCGCTCCGGGCTGGAGGCCTCGACGCGCAACATCAGGTCGAACTCGCCGCTGAGCACTTCACACTGGATCACCTCGGGGATCTGGCGCAGCGCATCGAGTACCGCCTCACCGCGCATGCGGTCATAGCGGTAGACGAAGATCACCGCGTTGATCAACGACGCCGGCCGCCTGCCCTCACCGATGCGCAGGGTATAACCCTGAATGGCGCCGTCGCGCTCCAGGCGCTCGATGCGCTGGCGTACCGCATTGCGCGACAGGTTCACCTTCAACCCCAACTCGGCGTGGGCGATACGCGCATTGGCGGTGAGCTCGGCGAGAATGCGCTCGTCCAGTGGGTCGAGGATGCGCTTCATCGCCCAGCCTGCAACCGGGCCAACAAGGCATGAACACCGGCCAGATCGTCAGGTGCCAACAGCGGCCCATCGCCCGCTGTGCCGACCGCGCCGGCGGGCACCTCACCGTGCCAGGCCCCCAGCTCCGCCAGCAGCCCGGCAGACTTTTCGGGGGCAAACTGCCCCAGCGTGACGATGGGCGCACCGATGTTGCGCCGGTGCAGGCGCCCGGCGAATACCCCGGTTGCGGCATGGGGGTCTACTGCGCTGCCCGTTTCGTGGAACAGCGTGACAATTTCTTCGCGAATCAGCACGTCGTCCACGGCATAGGAGTCGAACAGCATGCGCGCATGCAACCACTGGCGGTTGCCGATGCTCAGCTCGCCACACGCCTCGAAGTGCTCCATCAGCGCCCGGGTCGCCCCACCATCGCGGTCATACAGTTCCCAGACGAAGCGCTCCAGGTTAGAGAACAGCGAAAAGTCCATGACCGGTGACAAGGTCTGGCTGGGTGAACCACGGCTGTAGCGGTTGCAGTGGATGAACCGATGCAAGGCATCGTTGCGGTTGGTGGAGACGATGATCTGGTTGATCGGCAAGCCCATTTTCTGGGCAAGGAACCCCGCGTAAATCTCGGCAAAACTGGCCGTGGGGATGCTGAACCCGACCGGGCGTATCCCGCCACCGAGCTGCAGCGCCGCGTGGAAATAGAACACGATCTGCGCCAGCACGCCGACCCAGTTGGTGGAGTTGAAGCTGACCGGAATCAGCCCGGGGCATGGCCAGTCACGCAGCAGCGCCGACACCAGCGACTGGCAATCGTCAAAGCTGCCATCCACGGCCACGCAGCTCACGCTGTCGGACGCGGCGCTACGCATCACTGCCGCGCGGTCAGCGGGCGTGCCTGCACTGGGGTATAGCGCCAGCAAGCCTGCTGCAGGGCAATGCCGCAACGCTTCGATAGCCGCTACTGCGGTATCGCCGTTGCTGGCACCGACCAGCATGACCCGCTCGCACTCCGCCCCCAGAAAGTGCCGGATAAAGCGCGCCTGCAACTGCGCGGCAAAGTCCTTGGAGGACCGGGTAGGCCCATGGAAAAGCTGCAGGATCCATTCGTTATGGCCAAGCTGCTGCAACGGCGCAATGCCGCGGTGGCGGAACCCGCGATAGCTGTCGCTGACCAGCGCCCTGAGCGTAGGCTCGTCGAGGGTATCGCCGACAAACGGTGCCATTACCCGCCAGGCCAGTTCGTCGAAGGGCAACCACGACCAGCTGGCAATTTCCTGTGGGCTGAACACCGGCACCGAGGTGGGCACATAAAGCCCGCCATCGTCGGCCAGGCCAGAAAGCAATGCCGTGCGGAAATCGACCCGTGTCTCGTTGCCGCGCGTGGATGTGTACTGCATCGGTGCTCCAGATAGCTACATAAGTTAACGATGCGCCATGGCCACCAGCCAATGGCTGAACGCCTGGGCATCCGGGGACAACGCTTCACCCAGGCCGCGTACCAGGAAAAACGACTCGCTTGCCTCGATACGCTGAGCAAAGGGAGCGACCAGCCGCCCCTCCTGCAGCAGGTCCTCTACCAGCGACGAGCGTGCCAGCGCCACCCCCAGCCCCAGCTCAGCCATGCGCAGGGTCGACACCAGCGTGTCGAACTGCAGGCCGCTGGAAGAATCGACCTGATCGGCACCGACCCGCTCCAGCCAGTAGCCCCACCCCTCCTCGTAACCCAGCACATGCAGCAACGGCACACGCGCCAGGTCGCGCGGATCGCGCAGCGGGCAACCGGCCAGCAGCGCGGGTGCGCACACCGGCACCAGCACGTCGCGGGTCAGGCGCTGCGCCTCCACCCCGGCCCACTGCCCGCTGCCCCAGCGGATTTCCAGATCATCTTCGGCATCCAGCTCCTTGACCCACAGGTTGCTGATGTAGCGGATGTCCACCTGCGGGTGCGAACGCCGAAAGTCGGCCAGCCGCGGGGCCAGCCAGAAGTGCAGGAACGACAGGCTGCCCCGCACCTTCAGGGGCCGACGCTGGCGTTGCCCGAAGATTTCATTGGTGCCGACGGCAAGGCGGCTGATGGCGTCCTGCACCACCGGCAGGTAGGACTGCCCTTCTTCGGTCAGCCCCAACCCGCGCGGCAGGCGCTTGAACAGCGCCACACCCAATTGGCTTTCCAGGTGGCGAATCTGCTGGCTCACGGCCCCTTGGGTAAGGTGCAGCTCTTCTGCCGCATGGGTGAAGTTCAAGTAACGCGCCGACACTTCGAAGGCTCTCAGCCAGTTCAGGGGGGGCAGGGTTTTCTGAGTCATCGGCGGCTTCTCGTGGCTAGGTTCCGGTGGCCTAGTATCACCTGCTCAGGCGGCCTCGGAACCTGGGGCGACAATTTCCACCGGGCCCGTACGGCGGCTGCGATACTTGCACGTCAGCCAATAGGCCAGGTAGCACCAGGCAATGAAGGGCAAGCCGAAGTACAAGGCAACACGCTGAGCAGGGTCGAAGGCAATGCCGACGCAGGCCAGTACGCAGCAGAAAATGGCCCCCAGTGGTACGAACGGGTAGCCACGCACCCGGAACTTGAGGTCCTCGAGCTTGCCGCCGCTGGCGATGTAATGACGGCGGAATGCGATCTGGCTGGCCGCGATGCTGATCCACACCACCACCACGGCCAACCCTGAAATCGACACCAGCGCCAGGTAGATAGTGTCGGGGGCGAACACACTGCTCAACAGCGAAGCCATGCCGCCAGCCATGCTCAGCACGATCGCATTGAAGGGGGTGCCGCGGCGCGACAGCGTGGCGTAACGGCGGGGCATGTTGCCTTGGTCGCTAAGGGTCCAGAGCATGCGCGAAGCGGCGTAGAGGCCCGAGTTGGCGGCAGACAGCAGCGCGGTGATGATGACGAAGTTCATGATATCAGCCGCATACGGGATACCAATCATCGCAAAGACCATCACGAACGGGCTTTCAATAACCCCGGCCTGTTCACGCGGCAGCAAGGTGGCCAGTACAAAGATGGTGCCGATGAAGAACAGCGCCAGGCGCAGGACCGTGGTGCGAATGGCCTTGGGCACGTTTTTTTCCGGGTCTTTGGTTTCACCGGCAGCGATGCCGATCAGCTCGGTACCCGAGAACGCGAAGGCCACTGCCAGCAGGGTCATGGCAATTGACCAGAAACCGGTGGGGAACAACCCTTCACGGGTGAAATTGCCCAGCCCTGCACTGTGCGCCTGCTGGATCTCGAAGCCACCCAGAATGGCCCCGCCGCCCACCACCAAAAAGGCAATGACGGCCAACACCTTGACCAGCGACAACCAGAATTCGGTTTCGGCGAACGATCGCACCGAAATGATATTGCTGATGAACACCGCGGCACCGAACAGCGCACTCCACATCCATACCGGCGTGTCGGGGAACCAGCGCACCATCAGGATGCCAGCGGCGGTGAATTCGGAGCCGATGGCCACCGTCCAGGTCAGCCAGTACATCCAGGCCACCATGTAACCGGTGCCCGGGCCGAGGTAACGCGTGGCATAGCTGCTGAACGAGCCGACTTCCGGCATGTGTACCGCCAGTTCGCCCAGGCACATCATGACCAGGTACACCATGATTGCGCCGAGTATGTAGGCGATGACCGCGCCCAATGGGCCGGCCTGGTTAACGGTGTAGCCCGAGGTGAGAAACAGGCCGGTCCCTATCACACCGCCCAGTGCCAGCATGACGATGTGGCGGGTTTGCATATCCTGCTTGAAGGTATGCGCCGAGGCATTTCTAGTTGTGGTTGTTTGCACGGACATTGTGGGTTACTCATGAAAGTTGGCGGGCAAGGACGTAGCAACGACCTCGTCTTGGCAGAGCGAATCGAGTTGCCTTGCATATTGTTTTTGTTCGACTTCATGAAGTGGCACCCACCGCATGGGTGAGTGCTACGCGCCAGCCTCAGGCCTGCACTTGGCTCTGGCAGGCATACGCGTCAGTGTGCAATTCCTTTGCTGCGGCCAGTTCCTGACGCACCGATGCACAGGCCTGTGCCAGGTCCGCCAGCAGGTCATCGGTTTCCTCGATACCCACTGAAATGCGCACCAGCCCTTCGGAAATGCCCAGCGCCAGACGCTCTTCCAACGTGTTCTCGACATGGCTGGTCGTGCGCGCCGGGCCATAGATGGTTTCTACCGCGCCGAGGTTGCCGGCCCGATGGGCATACTTCAGTTGCGGTAGCAAACGAGCCACGGTTGGCATGCCGCCCTTCAGCACAAAGCTGACAATGGCGCCAAAACCGCGCATTTGCGCCTTGGCAATGGCATGCCCGGCATGCGCCGGCAAACCTGGGTAGTTCACCGCCTCGACCAGCGGCTCGGTGCTCAGGTAAAGGGCCAGCGCCATGGCACTGGCTTGCTGCTGGCGCAGGCGCACTGCCAGGGTCTTGATACCGCGGATGATCAGGTAGGCTGAGAACGGGTCCAGCGCCGCACCGTTGATTTCCCGGTAGTGACGCACTTGGGCCATCAACGACTCCGCGCCGCAGACGACACCACCCAACACGTCACCATGCCCGGACAGAAACTTGGTCGCGCTGTGCACCACCACATCCACGCCCAGCGCCAGCGGGTTCTGGTTCAGTGGCGTGGCAAAGGTGTTGTCGGCCACCACCAGCGCCCCCACCTTGTGCGCAGCGGCGCTCAGCCGACGAATGTCCAGCACCTTCAGCGTCGGGTTGGTGGGCGTTTCCAGGTACAGCAGGTCGCAACCGGCGGCAATCTCGCGCTCCAGCGCTTCAGTGTCCAAGGTATCGCACAGGCACACTTGCACGCCCATGCGCGGCAGGAACTCTTCGAAGATCTTGTTGGTGCCGCCATAGCTGTCGCGGGTCGACACCACGCGTTTGCCGTTGGACAGGAAGGTGTGCAGCACGGCACTGATGGCCGCCATGCCGCTGCTGAACGCGACTGCCGACTCGGCTTGCTCCAGTTCGGCCAGTTTTGCTTCCAGCGTGGCGACCGTGGGGTTGCTCATGCGGCTGTAGATGAAGCCAGGCTGCTTGCCCTGCGCCACGTCGTACCAGGCATCGATATCGTTGTAGCCATAAGCGGCGCTGACCACGATCGGGGTCTGCGTGGCGTTGTACGGGTGCTGCACCTGCTCCCCGCTCCACACGACCCGCGTCCCCACACCGGCCGCAGCATTGCCCTCGAATTTTTCGTTGTTGTTCATATCCGGTTCCCGCCCAGCTGAGTTGTGTACACCGATGCAGCATCGGCCTTCAGCGGACTATAGGGAGATGGCGGGGGCCTGAAAAACGATGGAATCCGGGTCTGAGTGGCGTTTTTTTTAATGGCTGCGGGCCGGGCGCTGAAAAAGCCGCCCGGCCACGTGGGCGCTTAGGCCAGGTTACGCTTCAGCTCGGCGATGTGCTCCGGGCCGATGCCACAGCAACCGCCGACCATGCTGGCACCCCGCGCACGCCAGTCCTTGGCCCATGCCAGGTAACCCGGCGGATCGAGGTCTTCGCGCAGTTCGTCCAGGCCATCGTTGGCAGTGGCTTCTTTGGGCTGCGGCGGGAAGGCGTTGGCATAGGCACCGATGGCAATCTCGGCGTTGTGCCGCTCGATGACCGAGCGCGCGACATCAATGGCGGCGCCGATCACCTCCGGCTGGCTGCAGTTGAACAACACCGCAGCCACACCCAGGCTGACTGCGGCTTCGATGGCGTCGGCCACCGGTTCACCGGAGCGCAGGCGCGGAACATCGTCGACGTCCTCGTCCTGCAGGGTGAATGACACCCAGAACGGCCTGCCGTCTGCCGGCAAATGGCTATGAATGGCCCGCACTTCGGCCACGGAACTCTGGGTTTCGGCCAGCCACAGGTCGACATGCGGGGCCAAGCCCTGGAGCAGTGGGGTCAGCACCTCTGCCACACGCTCGGGCTGGAACAGGTCGGGGCGGTAGGACCCGAACAGAGGCGGCAGCGAGCCTGCCACCCTGACCGGGTGCACGCCGCTATCTGCCGCGTGCCGCGCAAGCTGGCCTGCGATATGGGCCAGTTGTCGCCCTTCGGCGGCAAAGCGTTCTTCACCGATGTGGAACGGCACTACTGCATAGCTGTTGCTGGTGATGACCTGCGCACCCGCATCGATGAAGGCTGCATGCACGCCCACGACCGCCTCGGGCGCCTCGCTCAGCGCCAGCGCCGACCACTCGGGCTGGCGAAACGGTGCACCGCTGCGCTGCAGCTCTCGGCCCATGCCACCGTCCAGAATTACCATCGTTCGCTCTGCCATATAACTTCTCTGAAGGTTCTTATGAATAAAATTCATTATGGGGATTAGGGTTATAACTATTAAATACCCTATCACCCATTTGCCCAACATATCAGGTATGTACATGCGATTTTCTTCTCTGCTGGGTGCGGGCCTTGTACTGCTCGCAACTGCCACCCAAGCCTTTGCTGGCGCCACATTGGAGCGGGTTGAATCGCGCAAGGAAATGGTCAATGTGCTGATGGAAAGCTACCCGCCGTTTTCCTTCCTCAATGACCATAACCAGCTCGACGGTTACGACGTGGACGTGGCCAAGGCAGTGGCCGACAAGCTCGGCGTCAAACTGCGCCTGGAAACACCGTCCTGGGACGTGATTGCCGCTGGCCGCTGGAGCGGGCGCTACGACATCTGCATTTGCTCGATGACCCCGAGCAAGGCGCGCGCCGAGGTGTTCGACTTCCCCGTGGAGTATTACGCATCGCCCGCCGTGATCGTGGTCAATGCCTCGGATGAGCGCATCCATGGTGCCAAAGACCTGGAAGGCCGTAAGGTGGGTTCGATCAGTGCATCGAGCTACGAAAGCTACCTGAACAAGAACCTGGTCATTGAAGGCAAGGAAGACCAGAAGATCGATTACCCGTTCGACTTCGTGCAGGCTGCGCCCTACGACACTGAAAACGTCGCCTTCCAGGACTTGGGCCTGGGCACTGGCGTGCGCCTGGACGCCATCATTACCAACCTGGTGACCGCGCAGCCGCGCCTGCAGCAGGACAAGCGCTTCAAGCTGGCCGGCGCGCCGCTGTATGAAGAGCCCAACGCAGTGGCCATCGAAAAAGGCGACCCCGAGTGGGATGCCAAGGTACGCCAGGTGTTCGCCGAGCTGAAGGCTGATGGCA
The DNA here is from genome assembly GCF_054611535.1 of Pseudomonas sp. VEM90. NCBI lineage: Bacteria > Pseudomonadati > Pseudomonadota > Gammaproteobacteria > Pseudomonadales > Pseudomonadaceae > Pseudomonas > Pseudomonas sp. VEM90. The sequence goes on from NZ_JBTRAR010000006.1 coordinate 166,293, forward strand.
CCCTGGCCAAGCTGTCGCAGAAATGGATTGGCGCCGACATCAGCAAATGAGCACCTTCCCTCCCTCCCCCAAGCCCGTGGCAAAGCCTGCGGGCGCCGGCCTGTTCGGATTTCGCACCCGGTTACTGCTGACCTGGCTGGCGCTGTTCGGGCTGTTTGTCGCCTTCTTCCTCAGCTTTGACCTGAAGTTCGCCATCATTCTGGAGAAGTTTCCCAACCTGGCCGGTTTCAAGCTGGGGCCCAATGGTTTTCTGCAAGGCGCCGCACTGACCCTGTTCCTGTGCCTGTGCTCGATGGTGGTATCCGTGCTGCTCGGCTTTGCCGCCGCGCTGGCACGGTTATCCAACAGCGCGGTGCTGGTGGGTGTGGCCAGCTTCTACACCTCGTTCTTCCGTGGCACACCGCTGCTGATCCAGATTCTGCTGATCTACCTGGGGCTGCCGCAGGTGGGCCTGGTACCCGGCGCCATCAGCGCCGGCATCATTGCCTTGTCGCTGAACTACGGCGCCTACCTGAGCGAGATCTTCCGCGCCGGCATCCTCGGCGTGGCCCGCGGGCAACGTGAAGCAGCATTGGCGCTGGGCATGCGCACGCCGCAGATCTTCTGCCACATCATCCTGCCCCAGGCCATGCGGGTGATCATTCCGCCCACCGCCAACCAGTTCATTTCGATGCTCAAGGACTCGTCGCTGATTTCCGTGATGGGGGTTTGGGAGGTGATGTTTCTGGCGCAGTCGTATGGGCGTTCGAGCTATCGCTACCTGGAAATGCTGACCACCGCCGCCGTGATCTACTGGGTGCTGTCGATACTGCTGGAACTGCTGCAGGCGCGCCTGGAACGGCATTTTGGCAAGGCTTATCAGCGCTGAGGGCTGCACGGCTCGTGCAAAACCGACAGGCCTGACCGCGCCCCATGCAGGAGCGGCCAGGCTACGCGTAAGTGAAAATAATCAGCGCGGTTGCCAGCAGGATGTGAATGACCAACAGACTCACCAGCAGTCGTCTCATGCTTGAGGGGAAACGTTTGACTTCATCGAAGTCAATCAACCCCCTGCGCACGAAGAGGCTCGGTATAGCCAGCACCATGGAGATCAAACCCGTACGCATAACCTTGCCCAGAAGGCCTGCATGTTGAAACGTGATTTTATTGCCGGTCACGAAGCTACAGCGCGTTAGCAACGACTCGTAGTACTCAGTGTATTTATGTGCGATGAAACACTGTACGACCATCGCCAGCATCATGGGTGCAAGAATCAGAATCGCAATTAGCCCAGGCTCAACTTCATTCACTCCGATACCTCGCCATACAAAAAGTCACCAAATATCTCGCCCCCCTTGCCCCCGGCATCTCCGAGGACTTTACCGCCCACTGCTCCTCCGACGACAGCACAAGCAAGTGCACCGGGGCCGCCTGTAGTGACCCCCAGAACGACGGCACAAATACCGGTGCCTGCCATACCCCCCAAATAGCCCCCGGCGCTGCCGCCCGCCAGGCTACCCATCAACGTCGAGGTTTCGACATACTTGGCGCGCCGACACTGATCCTCCCGGCCCGTGGTGCAGGCCTTATGAATTGAGAGGCCGGTGGACGCCACATCCAGCGCAGTACCGATATAAGTGCCCCTTTTCACCAAGTTCGACGCCCTGGCAACGCCAGATACCTTTTCGGCATAACCGGAAATCTCGCCGGTATGCAGATAACTGCGGGTCGAGATGCCCAATGCCTGCTTGATCTTGCCCTGACGGCGTAAACCAGAACCATACGCAGCAACGTTGCCCAATTGCTTTTCAAGCTTCATGAAAAGTGCAGAGCGCTTGGCGTAGAAGGCATCACGGGCAGCGAGAGTGCCAGAACTGAGGTAGTCGCGGTGCAGTTTCTCGATTTCTACAAGGGTGGTCTTGATATTGGTCAGGTGCTTGCTCCAGCCCTCGCTAGCGGCGCCCGCCCCAATCGAGGCGTTAGCCAGCAAGCTCTGCAGCAAGTCGAAGTGCTCGAGAAAAAAATCATCCGCGTCTACGCCGCTAGTTAGCAGGCCAGCGTGCACCTCGACAGCTTTGGCCATCAGTAATGCTTCGTGGCTGGTGCAGGAAGGAGTACCAGCGTCACCCAGGATGACCAACTCCCCGGCCATGACCACGCTGTTGGCAATGTGGGCATTCAACACATCGAACTTGCTCTTGGCATACCCCGACAACGGTGTGCTGGCTTTAAGCGACTGATAAGACTGGGTTCTGGGGTTGATGAAGCTGCGTGCTTCGGACATGGCCCTACCTCACGCGTACTTCTTGTTGTTGATCCGGTCCCAACCGCCGGCGACATTCCCGCCACCGCTGCCGTCGGAACGTTTCTGGCGGGTATAGGTGGTCTTGATACGCCCATAGTTCAACTGGACGATTTCGATGGGAACGCCCGAGCTTGCATTCTGCGAGTAGTCGGCGATGATGACCTCTTCCAGCACGATCTCGTAATATTTGAGTTTGTCGGTGCCTGCCCGGCAAAGCGCAAGTTTTACTTCCTTGAGATGCTGGCCCGAGCAGCTGGCTTCCAGCAGCTTGCAGCTCGCGCTGTCGAGAAACTTGGTGAACGTAAAGTTGGTCAAGGTGGTACGCCCCGACGTTGCACCGCCGGAAGAGCTTGCGGTAGCGGACGTGCTTTGATTGACACCGAAGTTATAGCCGTTGATCTCGATCCAGTTGGTGTACTGCTCATCCAGCGCTTCGCCAGCGATGTCGTCGATTTGGATAAAAGCGTCGAAAGCCATGCCTACCTCTCCTTGGTAATGGTGGGTCTGAATCCCAATGAACGGGTGTGACAGGTACGGAGGCAAAATGTTCCCCCACTGCCCGAGCCGCCACACCCGATGCATGACGCTTCAAGCCCTACAACGCCTTCATCTCTGCAATATCCCGCGCCACCTGGTCTGCCGAGTGGTCGAACATCGCCTGTTCCTGCGCATCCAGCGGCAACTCGATAATCCGCTCAAGCCCCTTCTCTGCCAGTACGCAGGGCACACCCATGGCGATATCCGTTCGCCCATACTCGCCCTCAAGAATCGCCACCGCCGGCAAAATACGGTTCCTCCTATTGGCGATCGCATCAACCATCTGTGCAATAGCCACGCCCGGCGCATCGCAGGCGCTCCCCGTCTTCTTCAACCCCAGAATCTCGCCGCCGCCCTTACGGGTGCGCTCGACAATCTGTTCGATCTGCTCGCTGGACAGGAAGTGCGACAGCGGCACCGAGCCGACTTGGCAGTAGCGCATCAGCGGTACCATGCTGTCGCCATGCCCGCCCAGCACCAGCGCCGTGATATCCCGTGCAGAAAACCCGGTTTGCTCGGCGATGAAGCACTTCATGCGCGCGGTATCCAGCACCCCCGCCTGCCCGAACACCTTGTCGCGCCCCTGCCCGCTGACGCTCCAGGCGCGGTAGGTGAGCACATCGACCGGGTTGGACACCACCAGCACCGTCGCTGTCGGCGCGTGGTGCTTGATATCCGCCATGATGCTGTCGATGATTGGCAGGTTGGTACTCAATACATCCTGACGCGACTGGCCGGGCTTGCGCGGCACGCCCGCCGTGATCACCACCAGTTCGGAGCCCTCCAGCATCTCGGCTTTGGCCCCGCCGTGAACGTGGGTATCGGAACCTGAATCCACAGCCGCCTGCCAAACGTCCAGCGCCTTGCCCTGCGCCAGTTCACCCTGCACGTCCATCAACACCAGCTCACGGCACAACTCATCCCGGGCGATGATCTGCGCCGCCGCCTCGCCGACCAGGCCGGCACCCACAATCGTTAATTTGTTCACCAGACACCTCCCAGCGGCGCGCGCCACCAGGAACACGCCTGCGTATAGAGAGAAGTATTGACCGCCCCTGCGAAAAGGCCACCCGAAGGCTGATGGCTGGTAGCTGAGAGGACGCTGGGGCTTCTGAGGCTAGCGCCGGCTTGGAAAGATTCCAGCCCCGCGTTTTTCCGGGGCTCGGGGGTTGTGGAATGGTCTCAGTACCAGGACTTGCCATTGGCCTTGCGAGAGCAACTGTCATGCACAAAACTCAAAAGCTAGCGCCATCACCATGGGCGACGGGCTTGCCCCGCGAACACGGGCAAAGCCCTTTCCATCCGCCACGCAGCCAGCTTCACAGGCAAAAAGGACCAGATCGCTGTCAGTTGAGGGCCAGCCTCACTGTTGCTATCTGGCCCCACCCTTGATCGACGATCTGGCCTAACGCTCCAGACCCTGCTCGCTTCGTTCCATTACCTTCCCACACTGCTCACTGGCCAACCGGCTGATGATCCGGATCGCCTGATGGATACCGGCCGTGTTGCGAAAACTCAGACGCGGGTTGTGTTCGCACTCGAGCATTTCGTCGTGCTGGACCAGGGCTTCGCCCAGCAGTTCGAGGGTCCAGGCGTAGCTTTGGATGGTGGAGAGGCGTTCTTGGTCAGACATGGCGGGCCTCCGGTTGGGTGGCGACGAAGCGGGGTTGGCTGAGGGTGAAATAGCTGGGGGCCGTTGAAGAACGGCGGAGGAGAACGGATGCGAGGATCCTGCTTGGACTTGAGATGAGCATGCATGAGGCTCCAAGTTTTAGTTGGAGCTGCCACGATCCTTCCTACGGGATTGGGTGGCAGCTGTGTGCGGGGTAGGAATACCGGGAAACTTGGAAACCCGGCCAGGCCGAAGCCTGCCCACACACAGCCGCCATGACACAGCACAGCAGACGCAAAAAAAGCGCCAGCTGTGGTGCAGGGGCGCCTAGTGCGTGCGCCAAGTTTACCAACGGGTTCCTACGCCCGGTCACGGGTTTTACCGTGACGGAGAAATTTAGCCTCACATTGTTTAATCGGGCAATAGGGTAACTTGTAGGAAATGCCTACAAATAATGCATGAATCGCGCCGAATAGGATGACAACCTTCGATTTCTAGGCCTATAGCGATCTGCTAGGGGTTAATCGCTAATCTGCGTGAGAGCTACGACCGCCGTGGCATCAACGTTCACGCCTTGATGAATCCATAGGTCACCCACATCCAAGCGAAGCCAAAGGCCGTCAGCCACGTGGATACCTGTAGAGCCAACTTAAGTTTTGCAGGGAAGTTTTCTAGTTCTTCGATGTCCAGATGCCCTCGGCGCATATGTACGCCAGGCCAAATGAGTATTCCACAAAGAAACGTTATCAGCAGCCACCGAGCGCCAAAGCGCCGCGTGCCCAAAAACAGTTTCATTTGCTCCAGGCCCGGATGACTTTGGATAGCCGAGGTTGCAACAGTGAAATTTCTTGTACCCGCGATGAATGCACTGACCGCACAACCGGCCAACGCGATCACGAACGGACACGCCAGCATTATCCACTTCAGCCACACGGGCCAACTCTCGAACTCAGTCATAATGTGATTCGTAGATCAGCTCGCCCATTTGCTCACCGCCCTCCGCACCGGCGATGCTCCCAGCAAAAGCCCCTCCCCCGACCAGCGCAATGCCACATACCGGCGCCCCGAAACCCGCGGTACCAGCAGAGAACACCCCACATACAGCGAGCGCAGTGATCCCAGCAATCTTGCCACCCACGATCCCTCCCGCCAGCCCCCCAGCGAAAGCACCTGCCTCAGACAAACGAATTTTTTTGCAGCCTTCGGTTTCCCCTGCACGGCAGGCCTCTTGGACTTTCAGATAGGAAGATGTACCACCTAAGCCAATTCCGACATGCCCACCATACCGAAGGTACTTACTAAGCTTCGCCACTTTGTCCAAGTATGTGGCGTACCCAGGAATCTGCCCTGGCCCACCGGCTTTTGACCAATGATGCACAAGGCTCTTGGTCGAGATATTCAAGCTTTTCTTCAGCCGCTCGTAGGCCCCTAGATTCAGATGTTTATTTAGAAAAGTCGCCTTCAACTGACCATCTAGCTGCTCCAATAATAGCCGTCGTTCGGCGAAGAAGGATGGACTATTCAGATGGCCATGGCGCAGAAATTCTTGCTGATGCAAACGCTCGATGTTGCCAAGTGTGCTGCGAAGCTGCCGGAGGCCGTGGTCCATCATGTCCTTACCCACACCCATGGAGAGACTGGCGTCACTAAGCAGTCCGGCAATTTCAGCCTGATACTCCATCATGAAATCTGACTCGGCAAAATCGAGTACAGCCAAGGAACGTCGCGCGCGCTCGGCGGCCGCCATAAGTTGGCCCTCCTCCTGGGTGCAGGCATAACCGTTATCCGGATCGCCGATGACGAAGATTTCCCCTGCCTTGAACCCCTGCTCGAAAGTAGGGTTCAGGCGTTGCAGGTACGAAATGGGCAAGGTCGAATCATGGCTAGCCAGCTCCAACAGAATCTGCGGGAACGACATGCTCCGGGGCACCACATAGAATCCCGGCTGCATCTGCCCAGGCAACCCGCCAACCATGGCGGGCGAAGCCCCTGCCAAAGCGCTAGAGCTCCCAGGGCCAGCGGGTTTGAGGCTAGTGCGTACGGCAACCGGCAGCCGCGGCGGGGGCATTTCCCCTAAAGGCGCCACCACCCGGTTGCTACCCTCTGGGCAACCGCAATCAACTAACGCGCCATCCATCGCGACTGGCTGGCCATCCGAGATGAAGTGCCACACCCCTTCGACGACCTTTCCTTCCAGCCCGCAAAGTGGACAAGGTGTGGTGGGATCTCCCATCCTCAGGACCATTCGTCCCTCGTCGAGGTAACCTTCCCCGGTGGCGATGCAAATCGCACCTGTGGTGGTCACATCACCGTCTACTGCTTGGCCAAGCCCATCCAGACTGACGCGCATTTCAGAGTCCCTTGCGAACTGTAGGAGCGAAAGAACCTAACAGCTAAGAAGGGGCAAATAAGGCCTCGAGCAGCTAACGAGACGATTCCTACAAGCAACGCGGATTTAGGACTAGGCACGACCTAGCGGTTTGAGAACGGGACAGCGGGAACAAAAAAGCCCGCACAAGGCGGGCTTCTATTGGTGCCAGGTAGCGAGAAATCGCCATAGGCCAACTGATTCTGGTGCCGGAGACAGGAATCGAACCTGCGACCTTCGCGTTACGAGTGCGCTGCTCTACCGACTGAGCTACACCGGCGTGTAGCGCAACGTACCACTGCTCACACCCGTAACGCAAACCCCTGTTTCCGCTGGTTTATTGCCCTGCCCTCAAGCCCCCTTGCACCCTTTGGGCGCGAGGTCTTCCTCGATGTCGGTCGTGCACGCCCAGCCGCTGGCCGAACGCGTCAGGGTCAGGGCCTTGCCCAGCACGTTGGCCGGCGCATCCACCAGGGTGCAGACAATGCTGCCGCTACCATCCGCGGCCTTGCCGCTCGCCGTGATCGCACAATGCGCCGTCGCCGGCTGGCCACCCAGCGCGGCTACATCCGCTACATCCTTTCCATCATTCAGCCGCAGATCCATCGCCGTCTTCAGCGCGCTGATCTCCAGCAACCCGGCCGCGGCCTTGGAGCGTGCCTGGTGGTTGGTGTACATCGGTAAGGCGATGGTCGCCAGAATGCCGATGATCGCGACGACGATCATCAGTTCGATCAGGGTGATACCGCGTTGCCCTTTCATGAACGTAGTTCCTTTTTGATTCGCTTACACATTGAGGTCAGTTGCGCCCCAACCGGCAGCGGCGCAGTAGGCCTGAACAGACACCTTTTGTCACCCCTGCCCGCACGGGCGTCATCTTCGCTGAACTACTCTAGTGAGCATCACGGACGCGCGCCCTTGCAGGGACGCGGCAAGCTGTTTCCAGGCTTGTCGCCGGGGCTGAACAAGGACCTTTGCATGACTTCATCTTCACTTCTGTACCGCTGGCACGGCACCGACGCCAATGGCGCGCCGGTCAGCGGCCAAACACCCGGGCGCAGCCCGGCTTATGTGCGCGCCGGGCTGATTCGCCAGGGCATCACGGTGGCAAGTTTGCGGCCGGCCAGCGGGCTGGCGTTCAGCTTGCCGAAGCGGCGCCAAAAGGCTGACCCGGCGGGGTTCAGCCGGCAGTTGGCGACGTTGCTCAAGGCCGGGGTGCCGCTGCTGCAGGCGTTCGAGGTGATGGGCCGCAGTGGTTGCGATGCGGCGCAGGCGGCGTTGCTGGAAAGATTGAAACAGGATGTGGCCTCGGGCCTGGGGCTGGCGGATGCGTTGCAGCGTCACCCGGCATGGTTCGATGCGCTGTATTGCAACCTGGTACGGGTGGGCGAGCAGTCCGGTACGCTCGACCGGCAACTGGAGCAACTGGCCGGCATGCTGGAACAGCGTCGGGTGCTGCACAAGAAGGTGCGCAAGGCGATGATCTACCCGCTGCTGCTGTTGCTGACCGGGCTGGGGGTGTCGGCGATCCTGTTGCTGGAGGTGATTCCGAAATTCGAGAGCATGTTCTCGGGCATGGGCGCGGCGTTGCCGGCATTTACCCAATGGGTGATCAACTTGTCCACAGGGCTGAGCCGGTTTGCGCCGCTGCTGCTGGTGATGGGCTTGGTGCTGGGTGTTGCCGCGCGCCAGCTTTACCGGCAGCACGCGCCAGCGCGCCTGTGGATATCTTGGCGGGTGCTGGGCTTGCCGGTGTTTGGCAAGTTGCTGGGGCAGGCCGCGCTGGCGCGGTTTGCGCGCAGCCTGGCAACGTCCTACGGCGCCGGGGTGCCGTTGCTGGATGCGCTGGGGACGGTGGCTCGGGTAACGGGTGGCGACCTGCACGAGCAGGCGGTGTTGCGGCTGCGCCAAGGCATGGCCAATGGGCAAGGGCTGAACCAGGCGATGGCCGGTGAACCGCTGTTTCCCCCCTTGCTGGTGCAGTTGACGGCCATCGGTGAATCCAGCGGCACGCTGGACCAGATGCTGGAAAAAGCCGCCAGCCATTACGAGGAACAGGTCAGCCAGGCGCTGGACCAGTTGACCAGCCTGCTGGAGCCGGCCATCGTGCTGATCCTGGGCTTGCTGGTGGGTGGCCTGGTGGTGGCGATGTACCTGCCGATCTTCCAGTTGGGTAGTTTGATCTGAACATGACTTTATGGGCTTTGCTGGTTGAACAACCAGCGTACTTCCTTACTTTCGCCACGGTGCTCGGCCTGCTGGTGGGCAGCTTTATCAACGTGCTGGTGTATCGCCTGCCGATCATGCTGGAGCGCCAATGGCAGCGTGAGGCGCAAGAGGTATTGGGGCTGCCGACCACGCAGCACGCGCGTTTCGACCTGTGCCTGCCCGCCTCCCGGTGCCCACACTGCGCGCACCGGATTCGTGCGTGGGAGAACATTCCGGTCATCAGCTACCTGGCCTTGGGCGGGCGCTGTTCGTCCTGCAAAAACCGCATCAGCCTGCGTTACCCGGTAGTGGAAGTGGCCAGCGCGCTGCTGTCGCTGGTAGTGGCCTGGCGCTTCGGCGCTTCGGTAGAGGCGTTGGTGGCTCTGCCGCTGACCTGGTGCCTGCTGGCGCTGAGCCTGATCGATGCGGACCACCAGCTGCTGCCGGATGTGCTGGTGTTGCCGACCATGTGGCTAGGGCTGATCGTCAATGCCTTTGGCATCCATGTGCCCCTGGCCGACGCACTGTGGGGCGCAGTGGCCGGGTACCTCAGCCTGTGGACGGTGTACTGGGTGTTCAGGCTGGTCACCGGCAAGGAGGGCATGGGCTATGGCGATTTCAAGCTGATGGCGCTGATCGGGGCGTGGGGGGGTTGGCAGGTGCTGCCGTTGACGCTGCTGTTGTCGTCGGTGGTGGGGGCGCTGTTTGGCCTGTGCCTGCTGCGTTTTCGCCGGCATGCCTTGGGCACGGCTATCCCGTTTGGCCCTTATCTGGCAATTGCGGGGTGGATTGCCGTGCTCTGGGGTGATGAAATATACGCCTCATACATGCAACTGCTTGGATACTGATGACCACTGCGGCCTTTACCCCCTGGATTCTCGGCCTGACCGGCGGCATTGGTAGCGGCAAAAGCGCCGCTGCCGAGCGCTTTGTCGAGCTTGGCGTGCACCTGGTCGATGCCGACCAGGCGGCGCGCTGGGTTGTCGAACCTGGTCGTCCGGCTCTGGCCAGCATCGTCGAGCGCTTCGGCCCGGGCGTGCTGCAGGGCGACGGCCAGCTCGATCGCGCAGCCCTGCGCCAGCTGATTTTCGCCGACCCGGCGCAACGCAAATGGCTGGAACAACTGCTGCACCCGCTGATCGGTCAGGAGATTTTCAGCTATCTGGCCAAGGCACAGTCGCCTTATGCGGTCTATGTTTCGCCGCTGCTGATCGAATCGGGCCAGCACCATAAGACCCAACGTGTACTGGTGATCGATGCGCCGCAGGACCTGCAAATAGCCCGCACCCTGGCGCGGGACAACACCAGTGCCGAGCACGTGCAGGCCATTTTGCAGGCGCAGTTGGCCCGTGAGGATCGCCTGCGCCATGCCGATGATGTGGTGGTCAACGACGGCGGCCTGGCCGCGCTGCATGAGCAGATTGACCGCCTGCACCACTTTTACCTGACTTTGAAAGGAGGCCAGCCATGAGCCAGCCATTGACCGTCGATTGCCCAACTTGCGGCGCGCCTGTGGAATGGAGCGAAAAAAACGCGTTCCGACCGTTTTGTTCGGACCGTTGCAAGCTGATCGACCTGGGGGCCTGGGCAGCCGAAGAGCACAAGATTGCGGGGTCGGAAGAGTCCGAAGATGAGCTGTATTCGGGGGACCTGGAGCCGCGGCATTGAGCTGATCCACAAATACAACGCGGGCCCACAACCCGCGCGGTACCTGTGGGAGCGGGCAAGCCCGCGAAGCAGGCGGCGCAGTGGATGGCACGGGCTTCGCCCGTGTTCGCGGGCATGCCCGCTCCCACAGTGAGAGTGCAACCTCTGAGTGCTGTGCATTACCCCCGAAGAGGCCGGCACAGCCACCACACATTCACCGCTCATCTTCCTTCCAGGGCGCCTGCAGGTACCGCGTCCGGTTGAAGGTTTCAAGCCACTCGGGGCAAAACACCACCAGCGCACTGATCACCATGCCGTTGATGAACGCCTCGGGGAACATCATCAGCCACAGGTAGCCCACAAAGTCGCTGAGCCACTCCGGCAGGGCAAACCGCCCGTCCAGCCACAACACCCCTAGCGCTGCGGGGACGCAAACCAGCACGGTCAGCGCTGCCGGAAAAAAACCCGAACAAAAGATGTAAACGAACAGGTTGCGGGGCTGGGCACGCTCCACCAATACCGCGCACACCTCGGTAATCAGCACCGGCAAGCCAACCAGCAACAAACCATTCAACCCCAGCGCCGCCAGGTCCTGACGCCCCAGCGCCAGCAAGCCGAGCTGGGCCATGAACCCACCCAGCACTGCCAGCGGCCAGTCCAGCAACAGGGTGACCGCCGTCATGCCAATAAAGTGGTACGACACCCCGGTATCAAAGTCGCGCCGCACCAGCCACAGCGCAAACAGGCAGAACACCGTGCCAAACAGCAAATGCTGGCGGCGCCGGTCGGTAAACAGTTCAACCCAGCGAACCTGGCTGACCGCCCAGATCAGCAACGGCACATAACCCAGCCAGCCAAGGGTAAGGGTGGTGCCGGATAACACCTGCGCGCTGATCACCTGAACAATACCCTTTGCAGCCATGTGGATAAAACCGAGTCTACACCCATTCTCCCCTGCCTTCGGCTGCGGTAGGCTGACGCTTCCATTCGATGCAGGAAGCATTGGTCATGCTGGAAGGAACCAACCCCGCCCTGCTACTGGCAGCGGCACTCAACGCCATCATCGGCGTAATTCACCTGGCCATCATCGCCGTGGGGCCGCGTTGGTACCTTTTGTTCGGGGCCGGTGAGCGCATGGCGGTGGCCGCCGAAAAGGGCCGCTGCTACCCGGCGCTGATCACCGCCGCCATCGCCTGCGTGTTGCTGGCCTGGTCGGCCTATGCGCTGTCGGCTGCCGGGGCGATCGGGCGGCTGCCCTTGCTGCTGCCAGTCATTTGCCTGATCACCCTGGTGTATTTGCTACGCGGTCTGCTGGGGCCAGTATTGCTGGCGGGCACCGGGCGTTCGCAGCGTTTTATCGTGGTCAGTTCGCTGATCTGCCTGGGCTTTGGCCTGGTGCATCTGGTCGGGCTGGTGCAGCAGTGGCCGGTGCTGGGCTGATTCTCACGCTTAAACAGCATCTTACCGTCATCGATTAGCGGCTAAGCTTGTCTGCATGGATGACTCAGACTACCTGCGCCTGCTTACCATCCAGGCCGAACAAGCCAATGCCTTTCTCTCCAACGCCCGTAAGTGGGAGCGGGAGCGATGGGTGTGCCAGCGCCTGTTGCAGGGGCTGAACATTCCCTACCGCAGCGAGGACTTCACCCCGGCGGGGCAGGAGCCACCAGACGTGCTGTTCCGTGACGCCGCCTTCGAGGTGTTTTTCGTGCTCGACGAGGGCCGCCGGCTGAACGATGAATGGCGCGAGGAGCTGCAGCGGCGACGCAGTGCGTTTTCCTTGGCGCAGTTGGTACGCCGCGAAGCACGCCCACGGCGCATCAGTGCCACCGAACTGCTGGGGCGCCTGGCGCCCACCTTGCGCAAGAAGGCGCACAATTACCGGGAACGCGGGCTGGAGCTGAACGAGCTGGACATCATCGCGTTCTCCAGCCTCAAGCGCGAAGTGCTCGACCTCAACACCCACTTCCCGCCGCCTACCGAATACCTGCGCCAAGGCTGGCGCTCGCTGTCGCTGGTCGGGCCAACCTTTGCCCGGGTACTGTTTGCCCACCCCGATGCGCCAGATTTCCTGCGCGGCAACCTGGGCCGCAGCATCGTCTTCGACGTAGGCATCAGTCTTTGATCCAGTGCAGCGACTGTTTGCGATGGCGTACACTCGGCGCCAGGGATAGAAAGCATTATCATTTGTTTCAAGCGCCTGCGCGAACGCTGTAGCGTTTGCACAGTCACAAACGTCTACCTGACGAGGCCCACCATGACCAGCCGCCTGAACCCGGAAGATCAGCGTCGTGTCGATGAGTATCTGCGAGCCCCCCAGCACCAAGTCGAGCGCAGGCCCTTCCGGCCGTGGCTGCTCCTTGTGCTGGTGCTGGCCGTGACCATCGGGTTGGGTCTCCTCAGCCGCCTGCTGAGTGGACTGGTGCTATGAGCTGCTTCGCGCTCGCCCTCCCCTCGTGCAGTTTGCGGCCGGCCCCCAGGGCCACGAATTCCGTAAACCTTATGAGATATTCCCATGACTCATCGCATCGTGATTGTCGGCGGCGGCGCCGGCGGCCTGGAACTGGCGACCCGCCTGGGTAAAAGCCTGGGCAAGCGCAAGCAGGCCGAAATCACCCTGGTCGACACCAACCTCACGCACATCTGGAAGCCACTGTTGCACGAAGTGGCCGCCGGCTCGCTGAACTCCTCGGAAGACGAACTGAACTACGTGGCTCAGGCCAAGTGGAACCACTTCAATTTCCAGCTGGGGCGCATGAGCGGCCTGGACCGTGAAGGCAAGCAGATTCAACTGGCAGCCACCCTCGACGAAGAGGGCCGCGAGCTGCTGCCCGCGCGCACCCTAGGCTACGACACCCTGGTCATGGCCGTGGGCTCCAACACCAACGACTTCGGCACCCTGGGCGCAGCGCAGCACTGCCTGTTCCTGGATACCCGCAAGCAGGCCGAGCGTTTCCACCAGCAACTGCTCAACCACTACCTGCGTGCCCACGCCGGCGACGTGGCCAGCGAGAAAATCAGCGTTGCCATTGTCGGCGCCGGTGCCACCGGTGTAGAGCTGGCTGCCGAGCTGCACCACGCGGCCCACGAGCTGGCGGCCTATGGCCTGGACCGCATCCAGCCCAAGGACATGCACATCACCCTTATCGAGGCGGGCCCGCGCGTTCTGCCGGCGCTGCCGGAGCGCATCAGCGTCCCGGTTCACAAGACCCTGGAAAAACTCGGGGTGAAGGTGATGACCAACGCCGCAGTCAGTGAAGTGACCGAGGACGGCCTGAAAACCAAGGACGGTGAAGTGATCCAGGCCAGCCTGAAAGTGTGGGCAGCCGGTATCCGCGCGCCAGGTTTCCTCAAGGACATCGATGGCCTGGAAACCAACCGCATCAACCAGCTGGTCGTGCGCCCTACCCTGCAGACCACCCGCGACGACAACATCTTCGCCTTCGGTGACTGCGCCGCTTGCCCGCAACCAGGCAGCGACCGCAACGTGCCGCCGCGTGCACAGGCGGCGCACCAGCAGGCTTCGATGCTGGCGCAAAGCCTGAAGGCGCGCCTGGAGAACAAGGCCCTGCCCACTTACGAGTATAAGGATTACGGCTCGCTGGTTTCGCTGTCGCGATTCTCGGCGGTGGGCAACCTGATGGGTAACCTGATGGGCAGCGTGAAGCTGGAAGGCTGGTTGGCGCGGATGTTCTATGTGTCGCTGTACCGCATGCACCAAATGGCGCTGTACGGGTTCTTCCGCACGGCGTTGATGATGCTGGGCAGCAAGATTGGCCGGGGTACCGAGCCGCGCCTGAAGCTGCACTAACAGGCGCCCGCATGCCCTGTATGGCGCGGGTTTACCTGTGAATGCGATGGTGGCTGCACTGCCGCATTCGCGGGTGAACCCGCTCCTACAAAGGGGCGGTGTGGCAAACAGGCGGGATTTGCACCGATGGGCGCATTTATTCAGGGCAAATGAAAAAGGGCATCTCATGCGAGATGCCCTTTGTTCATGGTGGGTCGTGTAGGATTCGAACCTACGACCAATTGGTTAAAAGCCAACTGCTCTACCAACTGAGCTAACGACCCAAAAATGGTCGGGGTGAGGGGATTCGAACTCCTGACATCCTGCTCCCAAAGCAGGCGCGCTACCGGACTGCGCTACACCCCGAGTGTTTCAAAAAAAAGGGCATCTCTTTGGAGATGCCCTTTTCTACATGGTGGGTCGTGTAGGATTCGAACCTACGACCAATTGGTTAAAAGCCAACTGCTCTACCAACTGAGCTAACGACCCGGAAAATGGTCGGGGTGAGGGGATTCGAACTCCTGACATCCTGCTCCCAAAGCAGGCGCGCTACCGGACTGCGCTACACCCCGAGATTGGCTCCGCGACCTGGACTCGAACCAGGGACCCAATGATTAACAGTCATTTGCTCTACCGACTGAGCTATCGCGGAACTGAACTTCGGTACAACTCCGAAGACTGTGTTCGCTTCGGACTCTTTAGCTTCTTCGCTTTCGCGTTGTCGCTGCTGAGGCCGGCTATTCTACATTCTTCGTTTTGCTTGTCAACCACTTTTTTTCATTCAACTTACTGATTTGTAAGTTGTTTTGCGATCACTGATGTTGCTGGTGATTCGCTTAGTGCCTGACAACGCGGCGTATATTAGGGGCACTCTAAATTTGATGCAAGCAAAAATTTCAAAAATTTCAGTCGGTTATCCGGGGTTGGCGCAAAGGCCCGAAATAGCTGGGCTGGGCCGGCATTGGCAACAGGCAAAAAAAGCCCCGCAAACGCGGGGCTCATGGTGCAACACAATCAGCCAAAGACGATTTCGTCGCCTTCCACCTTGGCGGTGATCGCCGTACCGGGCAGGAACTTGCCGGCCAGGATCAGTTGCGCCAGCGGGTTTTCGATCCAGCGCTGGATCGCCCGCTTCAGCGGTCGTGCGCCGTAGACCGGGTCGTAACCCACAGCAATCAGCTTGTCCAACGCCTCTGGGCTCAGGCTCAGCGACAGTTCGCGCTCCAGCAGGCGGCTGCGCAGGCGGCCGAGCTGGATTTCGGTAATACCGGCAATCTGCTCGCGACCCAATGGCTCGAACACCACCACTTCGTCGATGCGGTTGATGAACTCCGGACGGAAGTGCGCCCCCACTGCATCCATCACTGCCGCACGCTGTGCCTCGCGGTCACCCACCAGTTCCTGGATCTGCGCCGAGCCCAGGTTGGAGGTCATCACGATCACGGTGTTGCGGAAGTCCACGGTGCGCCCGTGGCTGTCGGTCAGGCGGCCGTCTTCCAGCACCTGCAACAGCACGTTGAACACATCCGGGTGGGCTTTTTCCACCTCGTCCAGCAGCACCACCGAGTAAGGCTTGCGCCGCACGGCCTCGGTCAGGTAACCACCCTCTTCATACCCTACATAGCCTGGTGGTGCACCGATCAGGCGCGCCACGGAGTGCTTCTCCATGAACTCGGACATGTCGATGCGCACCATCGCCTCTTCGGTGTCGAACAGGAACTCGGCCAGCGCCTTGCACAGTTCGGTCTTGCCCACACCAGTCGGGCCGAGGAACAGGAACGAACCACTTGGCCGGTTCGGGTCGGACAGCCCGGCACGCGAGCGGCGTACGGCGTTGGCTACGGCGGTTACCGCTTCGCCCTGGCCAATCACGCGCTGGTGCAGCAACTCTTCCATCTTCAGCAGCTTCTCGCGCTCGCCTTCAAGCATCTTGGCCACAGGAATGCCAGTCCACTTCGACACCACTTCGGCAATTTCTTCCTCGGTGACCTTGTTGCGCAGCAACTGGTTGTCGGTCTTGCCGTGCTGGTCGACCATCTGCAGGCTGCGCTCCAGGTCCGGGATCACCCCGTACTGCAGTTCGGCCATGCGGTTCAGGTCGCCTTTGCGACGGGCGGCTTCCAGCTCCTGGCGAGACTGCTCGATCTTTTGCTGGATCTGCGCCGAGCCCTGCACTTCAGCTTTCTCCGAAGCCCAGATTTCTTCCAGGTCGGAATACTCACGCTCCAGCCGCTCGATTTCCTCGGTCAGCTTCTCCAGGCGCTTTTTCGCCGCTTCGTCTTCTTCTTTCTTCAGCGCCTGCGACTCCACCTTCAGCTGGATCAGGCGACGATCAAGACGGTCGAGCACTTCCGGCTTGGAGTCGATCTCCATGCGGATGCGGCTGGCCGCTTCGTCGATCAGGTCAATGGCCTTGTCCGGCAGCTGGCGGTCGGTGATGTAGCGGTGGCTGAGCTTGGCCGCAGCGATGATTGCACCGTCGGTGATGGCCACCTTGTGGTGCACTTCATAGCGCTCTTTCAGGCCACGCAGGATGGCGATGGTGTCTTCCTCGCTCGGCTCCTCTACCAGCACCTTCTGGAAGCGGCGCTCCAGGGCGGCGTCCTTCTCGATGAACTGGCGGTACTCGTTCAGCGTGGTGGCACCTACGCAATGCAGCTCGCCGCGGGCCAGGGCCGGCTTGAGCATGTTGCCGGCGTCCATGGCGCCCTCGCCTTTGCCGGCGCCGACCATGGTGTGCAGTTCGTCGATGAACAGGATGATCTGGCCTTCCTGCTTGGACAGTTCGTTCAGCAGGCTTTTCAAACGCTCTTCGAACTCGCCGCGGTACTTGGCACCGGCAATCAGCGCGCCCATGTCCAGCGCCAGCAGGCGCTTGCCTTTGAGGCCGTCCGGCACTTCACCATTGATGATGCGCTGGGCCAGGCCTTCGGCGATGGCGGTTTTACCCACGCCAGGCTCACCGATCAGCACCGGGTTGTTCTTGGTACGGCGTTGCAGCACCTGCACGGTACGGCGGATTTCATCGTCACGGCCAATGACCGGGTCCAGCTTGCCCTCTTCGGCACGCTTGGTCAGGTCGACGGTGTATTTGTCCAGCGCCTGGCGCGATTCCTCGGCGTTGGCGTCATTCACTGCCGCGCCGCCACGCAGGTTGTTGATGGCATTTTCCAGCGCTTTTTTGCTCACGCCCTGGCTCAGCAGCAGCTTGCCGAGCTTGCTGTTTTCGTCCATGGCGGCCAACAGCACCAGCTCGCTTGAAATGAACTGGTCGCCCTTCTGCTGTGCCAGGCGGTCTGCCTGGTTAAGCAGGCGCGCCAAGTCCTGCGACATGTTCACGTCGCCGGTCGGGTTCTGTATTTTTGGCAGTTGGTCGAGCTCTTTCACCAGCCCCTGGCGCAGGCTATTGATGTCGAAGCCCACCTGCATCAGCAGCGGTTTGATGGAGCCGCCCTGCTGTTCGAGCAGCGCCTGTAACAGGTGCACGGGCTCGATGGCAGGGTGGTCCATGCCAACGGCCAACGATTGGGCATCGGATATTGCAAGTTGCAGCTTGCTGGTCAAACGGTCTATTCGCATGGTGTACCTTCCTTTAAAGGGCAGGTCGGAGCGATGGACAGCGCCTGTTTATGAAGAAACCTGCCTGAGATGACCTTATAGATAAGGCTGATTCTGGAAGATTCAAGCTTAGCGGGGTTGACCGAAGTCAACCTGTTGGATTAATGGGGCCATTCGCGGGCATGCCCGCTTCCACAGGTACACCACCGGTTTCAACGTTTGTGGAATCTCTGTGGGAGCGGGCATGCCCGCGAAGAGGCCGGTACCGGCTAGCGCGGGTCCAGCCAGACCAACGATGCAAAACGCCCACCCTGCGGGGTACGGCGATAGGAGAAGAACCGTGCATCACTGACCGTGCACAAGCCACCGCCATAAACAGCAGTCACGCCACGGGCAGCCAGGCGAATACGCGCCAGCTCATAGATATCCGCCAACAGCTTGCCTGGCCGTTCGCCGTCGGCGAATGCCCGAGCTGCTTGCGGGTGCACGGCGGTAAAGGCATCACGCACTTCCAGCCCCACTTCGAACGCTTGCGGGCCGATGGCAGGCCCCAGCCACACCAGCACCTCTTCTGGCGGCAGCGCCAGCCGGTCCAGCGTGGCTTCCAGCACGCCACCCGCCAGCCCGCGCCAGCCCGCATGTGCCGCCGCCACGCGGGTGCCCGCGCGGTCGCAGAACAGCGCAGGCAGGCAATCGGCGGTCATCACGGTGCAAGCAATGCCTGGCTGGCGGGTCCAGCTGGCATCGGCCTCGGCCACCACACCCGGGTCGGCATCCGCCACCACCAGGCCATGCACCTGCTTGAGCCAGGCCGGTTGGATGGCGAACTGTTCGCTCAGGCGGCGGCGGTTCTCGGCGACTGCGGCAGGGTCATCCCCAACATGGTCGCCGAGGTTGAAGGTTTCATAGGGCGGCAGGCTGACGCCGCCCTGACGGGTGGTGACACAGGAGCGAACCGAGGCCGGGGCCGGCCAGTCGGGGAATAGCAACGCCTGCGTCAGGTCACTCATCCGATGAAACTCTCGCGGTCCTGGTTCAACAGCGACAGCAACCAGACGAAGTCATCCGGCAGTGGCGATTCCCACTTCATGACTTCACCGGTAATCGGGTGGGCCAAGGCGAGGAAACGCGCATGCAGCGCCTGGCGCGGGAAGGTCTTGACCGCCTCGACCATAGTCGGGCTGGCAGCGGGCGGAATACGGAAGCGCCCGCCGTACGTCTGGTCGCCAACCAGCGGGAAACCCACATGGGCCATGTGCACGCGAATCTGGTGGGTACGGCCGGTTTCCAGCTTGACCCGCACATGGGTGTGCGAGCGGAAGCGCTTGAGTACGCGGTAGTGGCTGACCGCCGGCTTGCCGCCGTCAGTTACAGCCATGCGCTGGCGCATGCCGCCGTGGCGGCCGATGGGCGCATCGATCTTGCCACCGGCAGTCACCACGCCAATCACGATGCACTCGTAGATGCGGCTGACCTTGCGGGCCTGCATCTGCTCGACCAGCTTGGTCTGCGCCTGCAGGGTCTTGGCCACCACCATCAGGCCGGTGGTGTCCTTGTCCAGGCGGTGCACGATACCGGCGCGCGGCACGTTGACGATGTCTGGCACATGGTGCAGCAGCGCGTTGAGCAGGGTGCCGCTGGCATGCCCGGCCGCCGGGTGCACAACCAGCCCGGCAGGCTTGTTGATCACCAGGATGTGGTCGTCTTCGTAGACGATATCCAGTTCGATATCTTCTGCGATCCACTCGCCCTGGGCCTCTTGCTCGGCCTCCAGGGCAAGCAGAGAACCACCATGAACAAGGTCTCGAGGGCGCACGACTGCACCATCGACCGTCAGGCGGCCCTCTTTGATCCACGAAGTTAGCCGCGAACGCGAGTACTCGGCGAACAATTGGGCGGCGACCTGGTCGAGGCGTTGGCCGCCCAGTTCGGACGGTACCTCTGCGCTAAGTTGAATGATCTCGGACATGCTCGATTCGGCGGGCGCACAGCCTTTGGTTTCGGCTGCGAGCTTGTGGTTAAATACGGCTTCTTTTGTCCCGGGGTTGGCCGGGGCGCTCATCATAACAGGACGGCACCGCCCAAGACAGCGGCCGTCAAAGGGACGCAAGCCGCCATGCGAGTGAAACACCTGCTGCTGATCGCCATCCTCGGGCTTACCGCGGCCTGTTCCTCTAATAAAGAGGTCATTGACGAGAACCTCAGCGAGGCCGAACTGTACCAGCAGGCCCAGGCTGATCTGGACAACTCCAGCTACACCAGCGCCGTGAACAAGCTCAAGGCCCTGGAGTCGCGCTACCCGTTCGGCCGCTATGCCGATCAGGCGCAACTCGAGCTGATCTATGCCAACTACAAGAACTCCGAGCCCGAGGCAGCCAAATCGGCCGCCGAGCGCTTCATCCGCCTGCACCCGCAGCACCCGAACGTCGATTACGCCTACTACCTCAAGGGCCTGACCTCGTTCGACCAGGACCGTGGCCTGCTGGCGCGCTTCCTGCCGCTGGACATGACCAAGCGTGACCCGGGCGCCGCCCGCGACTCGTACAACGAGTTCGCCCAGCTGACCAGCCGTTTCCCCAACAGCCGCTACGCGCCAGACGCCAAGCAGCGCATGATCTACCTGCGCAACCTGCTGGCTTCTTACGAAATCCATGTGGCCGACTACTACCTGAGCCGCCAGGCTTATGTAGCGGCTGCCAACCGTGGCCGTTACGTGGTGGAAAACTTCCAGGAAACCCCGTCCGTCGGTGACGGCCTGGCGGTGATGGTCGAGTCGTACCAGAAGCTGCACCTGGACGAACTGGCCGCCACGAGCCTGGAAACCCTCAAGCTCAACTACCCGGACCACCCGAGCCTGGTCGATGGCGAGTTCCAGCCCAAGCAGACCGAGTCTGACGGCCGCGGCTGGCTGTCCAAGGCCACCTTGGGCCTGATCGAAACCGATACCCCGCTGCCGCCAGGCGAAACCCGCGCCAACCAGGACGTGGTCAAGCAGTTCCAGGACGCGCGCGACGAGATGCCGCGAGAGCTGCTGCCTAAAGACGAGAACGGCGACCCTATCGTGCCGGAAGGCCCGAAAGAAGCCGAGAAAGACCGTTCCTGGTTCAGCTACATGACCTTTGGTCTGTTCGACTGACCCACAGCGGTAAATGAAAGGGAGGCCAGGCCTCCCTTTTTTTATGGCCGCGTCCTAGACTGTCGGCTTCTTCAACCGACAAGCTGGACATCATGGTTCGCCTACTTTTCTGGATCGCCCTGATCGCCGCCGCGTTCTGGCTGTGGCGCAAATACAAAGTCAGCCAGCAGTCGCACCCCGAGGCGAAGCTGGATGCGCCGCTGAAGATGGTGCGCTGTGCCCATTGCGGTGTGCACCTGCCCAACGACCGGGCGCTGCAGCAGGGCAATGAGTGGTATTGCAGCCAGGCCCACCTGCAGCAGGGCCCTGGCCACCAAGGCTGAACACGATGTCTGTTCAATCCTGAAACCAATTCGAAATCTGTGGGAGCGGGCTTGCCCGCGAAGCAGGCACCACGGTGTATGGCACCGGCTTCGCCGGTGTTCGCGGGCACGCCCGCTCCCACAGTTTTTATCTGCAATTTCGTGTTCCACATATCCCTCCCCGACCCTTTCACACCATTTACGACCCCTCCCCCCGGCCAGCATTGACCCATCCGGCCAAAATTCGCTAAATCCTATTTATCCGCATAAATATGAAAAATAGCGAAATGCTCAAACCCAAACGCAAGCGCCAGAAGCTGTCCGATGTGATCGTCGAATCAGTCAAGCGCTCGATCGTCACCGAAGCGCTGCACCCCGGCGACCGCCTGCCTACCGAGCGGGAGCTGATGGAGCATTTCGAATGTTCCAAGGGCACCGCCCGCGAAGCGCTAAAGGCACTGGAGGTGGAAGGCCTGGTCAGCACCCGCACCGGCCCGACCGGGGGTGCCTACCTGAACGAAGTGGGCACCGAGCCAGCCAGCCGCGCGCTGCGCAACTACCTGCACTTCCAGCACCTGGACGGCGAGCAGGTGTACCAGCTGCGCAAAGTCATCGAGGTAGAACTGGCGGTGTCGGTGATGGGCAAGCTGAGCGAAGCCGATTACGCCGCGCTGCAGGCCAATATCGACTTCTGCAGCGCGCCGGAAGACAGCGAAGAAGGCCAGCGTGAGCAGCGCTTGGCGGAGCTTGAATTCCACACCCTGCTGGCCAATCGCTGCCCCAACCCGTTGCTGCGTTTCATGGCGGTGTTCCTCAACGACCTGCTGCGCGACCTGGTGGTGCTGAAAAAGGCCTACCTGCCCAAGCGCCAGCAGTTCGCCGCCGCCAACATCGACTACCACAAGCAACTGCTGACCGCCTTGCGCGCCAGCGACGAACCCGCCGTACGCCGGCTGATGCACGAACACATGTGCGACGCCGAGCACCACATGACCGCGCTGGAAGGCGAGGTTGCCCGTAACTTCCTGCTGGAGTTCGATCACCACCACTGATGCGCCTGTAAAGAGGCCTGCACACAGGCCCGGCCGTACCCGCTTTGTCATTGCCACTCCTGCCTAATAACCACAAACAAGGAGTTACTCATGCAAAGACGTACCCTGCTCAAGGCAGGCCTTGCCCTGGGTGCCTTAGGTAGCCTCCCCTTGGGGGCACACCGAGCATTCGCCGACCAACCGCTGACCTTCTATGGGCTCAAGTCCATGTCGGGCGCCTTCGCCAGCTACGGCAAGTACGCCGACATGGGCTCGCGCCTGGCCATCGCCGAGCACCCACAGTTGCTCGGGCACCCGCTCAAATACAAAGTCATCGACACCGAAGGCAACGCCGGCAAGGCGGTGCGCAAGGTACAGGAAGCCATCGGCCAGGATGGCGCACGCTTTTTCCAGGGCTGCACCCTGTCGTCTTCGGCACTGGCGGTGTCCAAGGAGATCCACAAAGCCGGCGGCGTGTTCATGACGCCTGTGGGCGCCGATGAAATCACCGGCAAGGACTGCAATGCCTCAACCTTCCGCTGGTCGGTGCCCACCTATGGTGCCATCCGCGAAACCCTGGTGCCGATGAGCCGCCAACTGCCCCAGGCCAAGCGCTGGTACACCATCACCCCGCAATACGTATTCGGCGATGCCCTGCTGGACAACGCCCGCAAAGTGTTCGCCGAGCTCGGCGTAGAACACATCGGCAACAGCTATCACTCGTTGCAGGAGCAGGAATTCTCCGGCTACCTGACCAACGCCATCGCCGCCAAGCCCGACGTGCTGGTGCTGCTCAATTTCGGAAGCCAGGCCTCCAACGCCCTGCGCCAGGCAGTCAACTTCGGCATCAAGGACCGCATGAAAGTGCTGATGGTGTGGTCTGCCGGCCTCGACCAGTTCCAGGAGCTGGGCAGCGACGTGCTCGAGGGCGTGTACCTGGGCGCGCAGTACTGGCACCAGGTCGACACCCCGCTGAACAAACAGTTGGTCGCCGCCACCCGCAAGACCTATGGCATCAACCCCAACTACCCGCTGGCCGCCGACTACATCGGCACCAAGGTGATGCTCGAGGCCATCGTCAAGGCCGGCAGCCTGGACGGGGCCGCCGTG
Organism: Pseudomonas sp. VEM90; assembly: GCF_054611535.1. Taxonomy (NCBI): domain Bacteria; kingdom Pseudomonadati; phylum Pseudomonadota; class Gammaproteobacteria; order Pseudomonadales; family Pseudomonadaceae; genus Pseudomonas; species Pseudomonas sp. VEM90. The sequence continues at coordinate 189,876 of NZ_JBTRAR010000006.1, forward strand.
TCTGCGGCATTGCAGGGCATGCGTTTCCAGGGCCCGACCGGCGAAGAACTGATCCGCCCGGGTGACCACCAGGTGCTCAAGGACTACTACCTGCTGCGAGGCAAGCCCCAGGGGCAGATGCGCGACGAGGACGACCTGGCCGAAGTCATCAGTTCGGGCCGCTCGTTCGTCGAGGTCGATCACACCGGTTGCGCCCTGGCCTGAAGCTGCGGCGTTAGTCACAAACACTTGTACAGGCAGCCGCCCAGCGCGCTGTCGAGGGCACGCTCATGCTCGATTTGTACCTGTTCCAACTGCTCAACGGCCTGGGCCTGGGGATGATCTACTTCCTCATCGCCGTGGGCCTGACGATCATTTTCGGCCTGCTCAACTTCGTCAACTTCGCCCACGGCGCGTTTTTCTTGCTGGGCGCCTACCTGTGCTACACCGCCGTGGCCGTCACCGGCAACTTCTGGCTGGCACTGCTGATTGCGCCACTGGTGGTGGCCGCGCTGGCCTGGGCGGTCGAGCGCCTGTTGATCAAACGCATCTACCACCTGCCACACACCTTCCAGATCCTCGTCACCCTCGGCATCGCGCTGATCATCCAGGAAGCGTCGGTGCTGATCTGGGGCCCGGTGGGCAAGAGCATTGCCGTGCCACCCGAACTGCGCGGGGTGCTGATACTCGGCGACTTCATCTACCCCTACTACCGCTTGTTCCTGATCGGCTTCGCAGCGCTGATCGGTATTGGCCTGTGGCTGCTGCTGGAACGCACCCGTTTCGGCGCATTGGTGCGGGCCGGTAGCGAAAGCACCGAAACCGTGTCGCTGTTGGGCACCAACATTTTCCGCCTGTTCTCCCTGACATTCGCCCTGGGCGTGGGCCTGGCGGGTGTGGCGGGTGTGCTGTTCGCGCCGCTACGGGGCGCCCAGCCCTTCGTCGGGCCAGAGATCCTCGGCATTGCCTTCGTGGTGGTGGTGATTGGCGGCATGGGGTCGTTCGGCGGGGCGCTGGTTGGCGGCCTGCTGGTGGGTGTGGTGCAAAGCATGATGACCAGTCTCTGGCCGCAAGGCGCCAGCCTGATGATCTATGGCGCCATGGCAGCAGTGATTCTGGTCCGTCCCTACGGCCTGTTCGGGAGAGCCTGAGATGAGCGAGAAAAAACCATTGCCAGTCGCCAAGGGCCGCGCCCCGGCACTGCTGTCGCTGGTAATTGCCAGCCTGGTGGCACTGCCGCTGTTGCTGCCATCGGCCACCCTGGCCACCGAGATCCTGATCTTTGCCATGGCCGCACTGGCCTGCAACCTGCTGCTCGGCTACACCGGACTGCTGTCGTTCGGCCAGGGCATCTTCTTTGGCGTGGGCGCCTATGGCGCAGCGCTGCTGATGATCCACCTGCAGTGGGGCATGTTCGCCGCGCTGCTTGGCGCAGCTGTGTTCGGCGCACTCCTCGCGCTGCTGGTGGGCGCACTGGCGATCCGTCGCACGGGCATCTACTTCGTCATGCTGACCCTGGCCTTCAGCCAGATGGCCTACTTCCTGGCCTATACCCTCAGCGACTGGACCGGGGGTGACAACGGCCTGCTCGATGTGCCACGGCCGAATATCGAAATCGCCGGCCATGTGCTGGTCGACCTGGCCGACCCGCGGCACTTTTATGGATTCGTCGCGGTGCTGTTCCTGTTGATCTTCGCCGCAGCCCTGCGGGTGATCCGTTCGCCATTCGGCAGCACCCTGCTGGCCATCCGCGAAAACGAGACCCGCGCCGCCGCCATCGGCTACGACACCCGCCATTTCAAGATTCTGGTGTTCATGCTGTCGGGCGCCATCACCGGCATCGCCGGGGCGCTGTACGCCATGCTGCTGCACTTTGCGCCGCTGTCGAACATCGACCTGATGATGAGCGAGAACATCCTGATCATGACCATCGTCGGCGGCACCGGCTCACTGTTCGGCTCGCTGCTGGGCGCCGGCGCCATCGTGCTGCTGGGAGACGTGCTGTCGGAACTTTGGCCACGTTGGCTGATGCTGCTGGGGGTGATCCTGATTCTGGTGGTGGTGTTCATGCGTGGCGGCCTGTGGGGCGGCCTGACCGAACTGGGCAAGCGCCTGCTGGCCACCCGCAATGCCCATGACAAACCCCAGGCCAAGACCAAGGAGACCCTGTGATGAGCGACTACCTCCTGGAAACCCGCCACCTGGAGCTGGCCTACGGGCCGTTCAAGGCGGTCGCGGGCGTTGACCTCAAAGTGCGAGCCGGCACCATCCACACCGTCATTGGCCCCAACGGCGCCGGCAAGACCAGCCTGTTCCACTGCCTGACCGGCGAGCGTCAGGCCACGGCCGGCAAGATCCTGTTCAATGGCCAGGACATCATTCGCAAGCCGTCCCACGGGCGGGTGGCGCTTGGCATGGCGCGTTCGTTTCAGCTCACCAGCCTGTTCCAGAACCTTTCAGTGCGCGAGAACCTGCGCCTGGCCGCCCAAGGCCGTGATGGCCTGGGCGCGCTGAACTTCTGGCGTAGCGTCGAGCACAAGCGCAGCCACTGGAACACCGCCGACCAGGTGCTGGAGCGCCTGAAACTGAGCGCCCGTGCCGAAACCCTGGCGGGCGAGCTGTCGCATGGCCAGCAAAGGGTGCTGGAAGTGGGCATGTCGATCTGCGCCAAGCCCACCCTGCTGATGCTCGACGAACCCACTTCGGGCATGGGCATCGACGACATCCCGGTGATGACCGACCTGATCCGCGACCTTGGCCGCGACCATACCGTGCTGCTGATCGAGCACAACATGAGCATTGTCATGTCGATCAGCCAGCGCATCACGGTGATGAGTCACGGCCAGATCCTGGTCGAGGGTACCCCTGAACAGGTGCGCAACGACGAGCGCGTACGCACCGCCTACCTTGGAGAGGCCGCCTGATGCTCAACGTCGATTCGATCCATTCCTACTACGACAAGAGCCATGTGCTCGAAGGTGTCTCGCTCAAGGTCGAGGCAGGCGAACTGGTAACGCTGCTGGGGCGCAACGGTGCAGGCAAGACCACCACCTTGCGCAGCATCCTCGGCATCGTCCGCCCACGACAGGGACAGATCAGCTTCAACGGCCAGCAATTGGTCGGCCGCGAAATTTTCGATATCGCCCGGCTCGGCATTGCTCTGGTGCCGGAACACCGCGGCATTTTCCGCCAGCTCAGCGTGGAGGAGAACCTGAAGATTGCCGTGCGCAAGGCCAGTCGCTGGCAGCTGGAGGACGTGTACAGCATGTTCCCGCGGCTCAAGGAGCGGCGCCGCAACGGTGGTTTCGCCCTGTCCGGTGGCGAACAGCAAATGTTGGCCATCGCCCGCGCGCTGCTCAACGGCCCCAGGCTGCTGATCCTCGACGAGCCCACCGAGGGCCTGGCCCCGGTGATTGTCGATGAACTGGTGAAGATCCTGCGACGGATCAAGGACGAAGGGCTGTCGATCCTGCTGGTAGAGCAGAACCTGATGGTCTGCGATGCCCTTGCTGATCGCCACTATGTGCTGGAGCAGGGCCGCGTCGCTTACCAGGGCAGTGCGGCACAGTTCCGCGAGGACCCGAGCATCAAGAACCGTTACCTGGCCCTTAGCGCCTGACCCGACCGTGCCTACCTGTACCGGCCTATTCGCGGGTAAAACCGCTCCTACAAGGGTGTCACCACCCTCAGCCCTGCGAGGCCTTTATAGGAGCGGGTTCACCCGCGAATAGGCCAGTACAAGCAACCCCGTAATTTCAGGAGAGATGAACCATGAACACCCGCATCGATCCCTCGCAGCACCTGCTCGGCCAAGGCCCGTTGGTCAACCGCGAACGCCTGTGGCAATCATTGATGGACCTGGCCCAACTCGGCGCCACTGCCAAGGGCGGCGTATGCCGCCTGGCCCTGACAGACCTCGACCGCCAGGCTCGCGACCTGTTCGTCCACTGGTGCGAAGAGGCCGGCTGCACGGTCAGCGTCGACGCCATCGGCAACATCTTCGCACGCCGCCCCGGGCGCAACCCTGCCCTGCCGCCGATCATGACCGGCAGCCACATCGACACCCAACCCACCGGCGGCAAGTTCGATGGCTGCTACGGCGTCATGGCCGGCCTCGAAGTGATGCGTACGCTCAACGACCTGCACCTGACCACCGAGGCCTCGCTGGAAGTGGTGGTATGGACCAACGAAGAAGGTTCGCGCTTCCCGCCCTGCATGATGGGCTCGGGCGTGTTTGCCGGTAAGTTCGGCCTGCAGGAAACCCTGGACAAGGTAGACGACCAAGGCCTGTCGGTTGGCGCGGAACTACAGCGCATCGGTTACGCCGGCGCGCGCCTGCCTACCGGGCATGCCGTGGGCGCCTACTTCGAAGCCCATATCGAACAAGGCCCGGTGCTGGAAGACCAACGCACCACCATCGGCGTGGTCCAAGGCTGCCTGGGGCAGAAATGGTTCGACCTGGTACTGACCGGTGTCGAGGCGCATGCTGGCCCCACGCCCATGCACCTGCGCAAGGACGCATTGGTCGGCGCTGCCGAGGTGGTGGCTGCGGTCAACCGCGTCGCTCACGCGCACCAGCCACATGCCTGTGGCACGGTCGGCTGCCTGACCTTGCACCCAGGCTCTCGCAACGTTATCCCCGGCCAGGTGCACATGACCATCGACCTGCGCCACCTCGACCCTGGGCACCTCGACGCCATGGTCAGCGAAGTGCGCGCAGCCATCGAAACCAGCACGGTGAAACATGGCCTGAGCTATCAGCTGACCCCGACAGCCGACTTCCCGCCGCTGTACTTCGCCGAGCAGTGCGTGGATGCCGTGCGCCAGGGGGCGCGCGCGCTGGGCCTGAGCCACATGGATATCGTCAGCGGCGCCGGTCACGATGCGATCTTCCTCGCTGAACTGGGCCCGGCCGGGATGATCTTCGTGCCATGCGAAGGTGGCATCAGCCACAACGAAATCGAAAATGCCGCGCCCCAGGACCTGGCCGATGGCTGCGACGTCCTGTTGCGCGCCATGTTCCAGGCCGCCAACCCGGGAGCCCGTTAAGATGACCCAGAAAACCGCGATTGGCGAACTCACCGCCGCCGAACTGCTTGAACTGTACCAGCGCCGCCAGCTGTCACCCGTCGAGGTGGTCGACGATGTGCTGGCGCGCATCGACCTGCATAACCCGGCGGTCAACGCCTACTGCCATGTGGATGACGAGGGTGCCCGCGCCGCCGCCCGCGCCAGCGAACAACGCTGGCAGCGCGGCCAGCCCTGTGGCCGACTGGATGGCGTACCCGCCTCGATCAAGGACCTGACCCTGACCCGCGGCATGCCTACCCGCAAGGGCTCGCGTACGACCTCGGGTACCGGGCCATGGGAGGTCGATGCGCCCGTCTCTGCGTTCATGCGTGAAGCCGGTGCAGTGCTGGTGGGCAAGACCACCACGCCAGAGTTCGGCTGGAAAGGCGTGACCGACAACCCGCTGTACGGCATTACCCGCAACCCGTGGGATACCAGGCTGACTGCTGGGGGGTCGTCTGGCGGTGCAGCAGCAGCAGCCGCGCTAAATCTGGGGGTGCTGCATCAGGGCAGCGATGCCGGTGGTTCGATTCGCATCCCCTGCGCATTTACCGGCACCTTCGGCATCAAACCGACCTTCGGCTATGTGCCGCAATGGCCGGCCAGCGCCATGACCGTGCTGTCGCACCTGGGGCCGATGACGCGTACCGTGGACGACTCGGTGCTGATGCTCGACTGCGTAGCGCGCCCCGATGCCCGCGACGGTTTGGCCGGCGCACCCCGGCAGGCGCCGTGGCTCAGCCAGCAGCAAGATCTGAGCGGCCTACGCATCGCCTACAGTGCCAATTTCGGTTACGTGCAGGTCGACCCACAGATCCAGGCACTGGTGGCGCAAGCGGTGCAGCGCCTGGCGCGGCTGGGTGCGCAGGTAGAGGAAGTGGACCCGGGCTTCAGCGACCCGCTGGAAACCTTCAATACCCTGTGGTTTGCCGGTGCGGCGCGGTTGGCCAGTGCCTTGAGCGATGAGCAGAAAGCGTTGCTTGACCCGGGGCTGCGCTGGATTGCCGAACAAGGTGCACAGATCAGCCTTGGCGAATACACCCAGGCGCTTGAGGCACGGGCAGAATTGATTGCGAAGATGAATGCCTTTCATCAGCGATATGACGTGCTGGTATCGCCGATGCTGCCGTTGGTGGCGTTCGAAGCCGGACACAACGTGCCGCCTGGGTCGGGGATGGCGCAATGGATGGAGTGGACGCCGTTCAGCTATCCGTTCAACCTGACCCAACAGCCGGCAGCCTCGGTGCCCTGCGGGTTTACCCGCGAAGGGTTGCCGGTGGGCCTGCAGGTGGTGGCCGGGCGCTTTGCCGATGAGCAAGTGCTGCGGGTGTGCAAGGTGTATGAGCAGCATTATCCGAGCCGGCACCTGCAAGCACCGATTACTGGCTGAAATCTGTATTGGCTTCTGCGGCCCTTTCGCGGGTGAACCCGCTCGTGCAGGAGCGGGTTTACCCGCGAAAAGGTCCTCAGCCCAAACGCCCTTCTGGCGCATACGGCGCCGGGTCGATAATCGGCTCGGCCCCTGTCAGCAAATCGGTAAACAGCTGGCACGAAGCCGGCGCCAGCACCAGCCCATTGCGATAATGCCCGCAGTTCAGCCACAACCCTTCATGCCCCGGCACAGGCCCAATGTAAGGGATGCCTTCTGGCGACCCCGGCCGCAGTCCCGCCCAGTGCGCCACCACTGTGGCGCCTTCAAGCTCAGGCAACAACTCCACTGCCGATGCCTTCAGGCTTTCCAGAGCATCCCCGGTCGGGGTCTTGTCATACCCGGCATGCTCCAGCGTGCTCCCCACCAGAATGTGCCCGTCACGTCGCGGGATTGCATAGCGCCCCTTGGCCAGCACCATGCTCGGCAAGAAGTCTTCTGCGCACTTGAACAGGATCATCTGGCCCTTCACGGGCTCCACCGGCAGTTCAAGGCCAAGGGTACGCAACAGGTCGCCACTCCAGGCGCCTGCGCTGAGCACAACCTCATCCGCCGCCAGTACGCCATCAGCCGTCTGTACACCAGCCACGCGCCCCTTTTCCTGCACGAAGCCGGTGATCTGGCAGTGTTCGCGCAAGCTCACGTTCGGCAGCGCCAGCAACGCCGCCTTCAGCGACTTGACCAAGCGCGGGTTGCGCACATTGGCCACGCCAGCCATGTAGATGGCGTGCTTGAAGCCCGGGCCCAGCACCGGCACCGCATCGTAGGCCGCGGAAATATCCACGGCACTCAGCGGCCGCTGCTCGCGCGCGGCCCAGGCCAATGCTTCGGCCTCGTCGTCCAGGTCGAGCCAGTACAGCCCGGTGGTGTGAACTTCGGGGTCGACCCCGGTGCTGGCGAACAGACGCTCGCCCAGCTGTGGATAAAAGTCCTGCGACCAGTGCGCCAGAGCGGTCACGGCGGGGCTGTAACGCCACGGGTACAACGGCGAGACAATGCCTCCGCCAGCCCAGGACGACTCTCGGCCAACCTCGCCCTGATCGCACACCACCACCTGGCCGACCTTGGCTGCCAGGTTGAATGCCGTCAGCAGGCCGATCACCCCGCCACCAACCACCACTACTTGCTTGCTCATCTGTCGATCCAACACCTGAAGTAAAACCGCGATGCACCGGGCATCATTGAACCTTCAACTTCCCCAACAGTGCGGGCCGTGCTCAACGGCGCCCGGATTGTGCTGCACGCCAGCCTGGTCGAGCTGGAAATCGCCACAGCCATCCTGCGCCATCAGCCCATGCGGTAGCCGCCGGGCGCGCAGCGTGAAGGTGTCACTGTCGCGCTGGGCCTGCAGGCTGTAGTAGCGGGTACCTTCGGGCAAGACCAGGTCGCCCTCGGCGTATTGGCCAGTGCGCACGCGGTGGCGCTCAAGGCGCAGGGCGGCATCATGCAGCAGGCCAACCACTTCGCTGCGCGCGGCTCGCCGAAGCTGGTCGCTGTAACTGGGGTAGGCAATGGCTGCCAGAATGCCGGTCACGGCCAGCACAATCAACAACTCGATCAGGCTCAAGCCTTGCTGCATGTCAGTCTCCTCGCAATCTTTGCCGCCAGGTGATGCGTTGGGTTTGATTGCCGGCCACGGCGTAGACCGCTTCCAGCACATGCCGTGAGCGGCTTTGCTTGCTGACGGCGGTAATCCGGAACAGGCTAACCGGCTGCCCTTCGGGCATGTGCGCGGCACGTGTGCTGACACCCAGGTTCTGCAGCTGGAAAAAGCCGGTCTGGGTACCTTGCCACTGCCCAACCAGATCGTGCGGCCTGGGCGGTGGCAGGCACGCGATACAAACGTCAGGGGGCGCCCGTTCAAGTTCGCGTACCCCAGCCAGCAAAGTGGCCTCAGCCTCTTCCAGCGCCATCAGGCCATCGCTCAGGTAGCCGGTCATCCGCGTTTCCACCAGCGCGTCGCGCAGGGCAGATGTGGCAAGCAGGCCCAGCAGGACGCTCAGGACCAAGGCCAGTAGAAGAACCACGCCACGCTGGTGAGTCATGAAGCGGGGACCGGGTTGCGGATTGCGACGCTCAACTCATGGCGCTGCTGAACCTTGAGCGTGGGTTCGTAAAGCGTCAGGCTGATATCCACCCGTTCCCCCCCCACCATCTGCACACGCTCTACACGCATCGCCTGCACATTATCAACCAACGGTTGAAATTTGCTGTTTCCGCGTTTGAACCTCAGCTTATCGCCCTGGAACTGGTAGACATACCTGCTGACCGGGTACACCAGTGGGTCCCCAGCCTTGCGCGCTGCATCGACAGACGCTTTGGTCAGGCAATCGGTGTGCAGAAACCAGTCAGGTCGGCCAGCTTGCCCAGGCAACTCCGCCACGATCAGGCTGAGGGTGGACGCTTCGATCACCAAGGGGCGAGCGAAGACCTGCTGTAATGCCGGGTCATCGAAATCGGAAGGTCTCAGGCGCAAACAGCCAAACATGCCGGCCATGCGAATATCCTGGGCCATGCGCAGCAACGCCTGCCGCGCCTCATCCTGCATGCGCAGCGCAGTACTTTGCAGGCGCCAGGCCTGGTGAGCCGATGCAAAGAGCTGACTGGCGGCCGCCAACAACATCAACCCGATCGTCAGCGCCAACATCAGCTCAACCAAACCCAAACCACGTTGGCCGCGCCTCATCGACGCCCCCGTTCATGCTCGCTGTGCGCCGCCATTGCCGCCTGCCCATTGCGACGCGCACTGTCCACAGCCTGCAAGGCCTGCAGTTGCAGCCCCGCTGCGGCGAACATACCCACGGCCACGACCACAACCGCCAACAGCACTTCCAGAAGCGTCATGCCCCCTTGCCTTTCGTGCATCCCTGCACCTCCTGCGACTTTTCCCGTCATTGCTTTCAACTTGGGCGACTGGACCTCTTGCCCAACCGCCAGGAAGCTATAGCCAAGCACGTCCAGGGAGGAATGCACGGTGAAGCAACGCGGCGTAACACTGATACAAATTTTGTCGGCCTTGGCCGTGGCGGTTTTGCTGACCCAATTGGGCATGCCGGCCTACGCCAGAATGAGCGATGACTTACACCGGGCGGCGGCTGCCCGTGATCTGGCGCAGGCGCTGCGCAGTGCACGCAGCCATGCCATGCTGCAAGGCCAGCCGGTGCTGGTGCTGGCGCTGGACGGTAATTGGGGGAATGGTTGGCGGGTAGTGCTGGAGCATAACCGGCAGGTGCTGCGCGAACAGCGCCTTTCAAAGCCGCTGAAAATAACCAGCAACCGCGGTGAGCAGTTCAAATTCAGTGCGCTGGGCGTGCCAATGATATCGGGCAACGGCTGGTTGGGCGCAACACTGGAAATATGCGAACGCGCCGCTGCTCGCAGCCGAAATCAGGTGGCGCTGGCATCAAGCGGCAGAGTCAGGTTGCTTACGGAGGACCAGAGCAATGACCGCTGCTAGCGCGGTCATTGCAGGAGCGGTCTTGTGTCGCGAAGGGGCTGCAAAGCAGCCCCTGCATTGGCGGTGGTGCTGCCCGTCAGATCAGCGAGCGAACCCGCAGCTCTTTGGGCATTGAAAAGGTGATGTTCTCTTCGCGCCCGTCCAGCTCTTCAGCGCCAGTGGCGCCCCAGGCCTTGAGCTGTTCGATCACGCCACGCACCAGCACTTCGGGCGCAGAAGCACCGGCGGTGATGCCGATCCGCGCGGCCTGGTCAAACCAACTGCGTTGCAGGTCCTCGGCACCGTCGATCAGGTAGGCCGGGGTGCCCATGCGCTCAGCCAACTCGCGCAAACGGTTGGAGTTGGAACTGTTCGGGCTGCCCACCACCAGCACCACGTCGCTCTCGCCGGCCAGTTGCTTGACGGCATCCTGGCGGTTCTGGGTGGCGTAGCAGATGTCGTCCTTGCGCGGGCCACCGATGTTCGGGAAACGCGCACGCAGAGCATCAATGACGCGGCTGGTGTCGTCCATCGACAGTGTTGTCTGGGTGACGAAAGCCAGGTGGTCCGGGTCGCGCACCTGCAGGTTGGCCACATCTTCCTCGTCTTCGACAAGGTAGATGGCGCCGCCGTTGCTGGCATCGTACTGGCCCATGGTGCCTTCGACTTCCGGGTGCCCTTCGTGGCCGATGAGAATGCACTCACGGCCATCGCGGCTGTACTTGGCCACTTCGATGTGAACCTTGGTCACCAGCGGGCAGGTGGCATCGAACACTTTCAAGCCACGGCCAGCAGCTTCCTGGCGCACAGCCTGGGAAACACCGTGGGCACTGAAGATGACGATGACATCGTCCGGCACCTGGTCCAATTCTTCGACAAAGATGGCGCCGCGGTTACGCAAGTCTTCCACCACGAACTTGTTGTGCACCACTTCGTGACGCACATAGATCGGCGGGCCGAAGACTTCCAGCGCGCGGTTGACGATCTCGATCGCCCGGTCGACCCCGGCGCAGAAGCCGCGAGGGTTGGCGAGTTTGATTTGCATGCTCGGCTCCAGGCTTACAGGGCCTTCACCTCGAGGATCTCCACCTCGAAGGTCAGGGTCTTGCCAGCCAGTGGGTGATTGAAGTCGATGGTGACCTGGTCGTCATCGAACGCTTTGACCACACCCGGCAGCTCGGTGTTGGCGGCGTCGTTGAAGATGATCAGCAGCCCTTCGGACAACTCCATGCCTTCGAAGTTGGACCTCGGCATGACCTGCACGTTCTGCGGGTTAGGCTGGCCGAAGGCGTTCTCCGGGGCCACTGCCACGGTGCGCTTGTCACCAGCCTTGAAGCCGAACAGGGCGTTTTCAAAGCCCGGCAGCAGGTTGCCATCACCCACTTTGAAGGTGGCCGGGGCTTTATCGAACGTGCTGTCGACGGTATCGCCATTTTCCAGGTGCAGCGCGAAGTGCAGGGTGACTTCGGTGTTCTGGCCGATACGGGTGTCAGTCATGGACCGGATCCTCAGACTTCTTGCTCTTGAACATATCCAGCGCCAGCATCACCGCACCAACGGTGATGGCGCTGTCGGCCACGTTGAAGGCCGGGAAGTAATGGCGGTTCTGCCAGTGCACCAGGATGAAGTCGACCACATGGCCCAGCACGATGCGGTCGTACAGGTTGCCAATCGCCCCACCCAGCACCAGCGCCAGCGCCACGGCCAGCCAGGTCTCGTTGCGCCCCAGGCGCTTGAGCCACACCACCAGCACCGCGCTGACCACCACGGCGATCAGGGCGAACAACCAGCGCTGCCAACCCGCACCGTCAGCCAGGAAGCTGAACGCAGCACCGGTGTTGTAGGCCAGGGTCCAGCTGAAGTAGTCAGGAATGACCACGATCTGCTGGTACATGGTCAGGGTGTTGTTGAAGTACAGCTTGGTGGCCTGGTCGACGACCAGGACCAGCAAGCTCAGCCACAGCCATGCAAGGCGCCCGAAGCGCCCCGCTGCAGGGTTAGGCATAGTGGCGTACCTCACCCGAGCCGGTCAGGTTGTCGACACAACGGCCGCAGATTTCCGGGTGTTCCGGATGGCTGCCAACGTCGGCGCGGAAGTGCCAGCAACGGCCGCACTTGGTGTGGCCGGACTTGACCACTTTCAGCTTGAGGCCTTCGACCTCAGTGGCTACGGCTTCGGCCGGCGCCTGTGCGAATGGCACCACGCTGGCGGCCGAGGTGATCAGCACGAAGCGCAGCTCGTCGCCGAGCTTGCCCAGGTCGGCACTCAGGCCTTCGTCGGCGTACAGGGTAACTTCAGCCTGCAGGTTGCCACCAATGACCTTGGCGGTACGCTGGTTTTCCAGCTCTTTGTTCACCGATGCCTTCACCGCCATCACGCGGTCCCAGTAAGCGCGGCCCAGCTCGGTGCCTTCCGGCAGCTCGCTCAGGCCTTCGTACCAGCCGTTGAGCATCACCGACTCGTTGCGCTCGCCCGGCAGGTACTGCCAGATTTCGTCGGCGGTGAATGCCAGGATCGGCGCGATCCAGCGCACCAGCGCTTCGCTGATGTGGTACAGCGCAGTCTGGCAGGAACGGCGGGCGACACTGTTGGCGCCGGTGGTGTACTGGCGGTCCTTGATGATGTCGAGGTAGAAGCCGCCCAGCTCCTGTACGCAGAAGTTGTGCACTTTGGAGTAGACGTTCCAGAAACGGTACTCACTGTAGTGCTCTTCCAGCTCGCGTTGCAGCAGCAGGGTACGGTCCACGGCCCAGCGGTCCAGCGCCAGCATGTCTTCCGGGGCCAGCAGGTCGCGGGCCGGGTCGAAGCCGGACAGGTTGGACAGCAGGAAGCGTGCGGTATTGCGGATACGCCGGTAGGCGTCGGCACTGCGCTGCAGGATCTGCTCGGAAACGGCCATTTCACCGGAATAGTCGGTGGCCGAAACCCACAGGCGCAGGATATCGGCACCCAGGGTGTTGTTGACCTTCTCCGGTTCGATGGTGTTGCCCAGCGACTTGGACATCTTGCGGCCGTTTTCATCCACGGTGAAGCCGTGGGTCAGCAGCTCGCGATATGGCGCATGGTTATCGATGGCACAACCGGTCAGCAAGGAAGAGTGGAACCAGCCGCGGTGCTGGTCCGAACCTTCCAGGTACAGGTCGGCGCGCGGGCCGGTAGTGTGGCCAATGTCGTGCGAGCCACGCAGCACATGCCAGTGGGTGGTGCCCGAGTCGAACCACACGTCGAGGGTGTCGGCGATCTTGTCGTACTGGTCGGCTTCAGCACCCAGCAGTTCAGCGGCGTCCAGCTTGAACCAGGCCTCGATGCCTTGCTGCTCGACACGCTTGGCCACTTCCTCCATCAGCTCGACAGTGCGTGGATGCAGCTCGCCGGTCTGCTTGTGCAGGAAGAACGGGATCGGCACACCCCAGTTGCGCTGACGCGAGATGCACCAGTCCGGGCGGTTGGCGATCATCGCGTGCAGGCGCGCCTGGCCCCAGGCCGGAACGAACTTGGTGTCTTCGATGGCTTTAAGCGCACGCTCACGCAGCGGCTCGCCGGTGGTCGGCTGCTTGTCCATGCCCACGAACCACTGCGCGGTGGCGCGGTAGATCAGCGGGGTCTTGTGGCGCCAGCAGTGCATGTAGCTGTGGCTGATGGTTTCGGTGTGCATCAGCGCACCGACTTCGCTCAGCTTCTCGACGATGGCCGGGTTGGCCTTCCAGATGAACTGGCCGCCGAAGAAGGGCAGCGAATCGACATACACGCCGTTGCTCTGCACCGGGGTGAGGATGTCGTCATTGACCATGCCGTAGCGCTTGCAGGTGACGAAGTCGTCTTCACCGTAGGCTGGCGAGGAATGCACCACGCCGGTACCGGCGCCCAGCTCGACGTAGTCGGCCAGGTAGATTGGCGACAGGCGATCGTAGAACGGATGGCGGAAGTTGATCAGTTCCAGCGCCGAACCTTGGGCGGTGGCCAGGACCGAGCCTTCCAGGTTGTAGCGTTTCAGGCACGACTCGACCAGCTCTTCAGCCAGCACCAGCAGGCGCTCGCCGGTGTCGACCAGGGCGTACGTGAACTCCGGGTGGATATTCAGGGCCTGGTTGGCCGGGATGGTCCACGGGGTGGTGGTCCAGATCACGATGGCGGCCGGCTTGGCCAGCGAGGCCAGACCGAAGGCGGCGGCGAGCTTGGCGTCATCGGCAACCGGGAAGGCCACGTCGATGGTCTGCGACTTCTTGTCGGCGTACTCGACTTCCGCTTCAGCCAGCGCCGAACCGCAGTCAAAGCACCAGTTCACCGGCTTCAGGCCCTTGAACACGAAGCCTTGCTTGACCATTTCGGCCAAGGCGCGGATTTCACCGGCCTCGTTGGCGAAGTTCATGGTCTTGTATGGGTTGTCCCAGTCACCCAGTACGCCCAGGCGGATGAACTCGGTCTTCTGCCCTTCGATCTGCTCGGCAGCGTACTCGCGGCACAGCTCGCGGGTACGATCAGCGGAAAGGTGCTTGCCGTGGGTAACCTCGACCTTGTGCTCGATCGGCAGGCCGTGGCAGTCCCAGCCTGGCACGTACGGCGCATCGAAGCCGGCCAGGGTCTTGGAACGGACGATCATGTCCTTGAGGATCTTGTTCAACGCATGACCGATATGAATCTTGCCGTTGGCATAGGGCGGGCCGTCGTGCAGGACGAACTTGGGACGATCCTTGCCAATTTCGCGCAGCTTCTGGTACAGGCCAATGCTGTCCCAGCGCTGCAGGATCTGCGGTTCGCGCTGAGGCAGGCCGGCCTTCATGGGGAAGGCGGTGTCCGGAAGGTTAAGCGTGGCTTTGTAGTCGGTCATTTCAGGCTCTTCGTTAGCGGTTGAGCGTGCCAATGTGCACGTGCGGCGGCGATATCCGCATCGATCGCCGACTTCAGCGCCTCCAGGGAGGCGAATCGCTGCTCTTCACGCAGCTTGTGGTGGAACTCCACCGTCAGGCGCCGGCCGTAAAGATCGCCGGCAAAGTCCAGAAGATGAATCTCCAGGTGCGGGCGCCCATCACCGGCAACGGTGGGGCGCACGCCGATATTGCCGACACCCGGCCAAGCTTTGCCGTCGATCACGATGCTGGCCAGGTATACCCCGGACAGCGGCACGCGGCGGCGCTTGAGCTGGATGTTGGCGGTTGGTGTGCCGAGCTGGCGGGCCAGCTTCTGGCCGTGCAGCACGCGGCCTGTAATGCGGTACGGGCGGCCCAGCAGGTGTTCGGCCAGCTCGAAGTCGCCCTCGGACAAGGCCTTGCGCACTTCGGTGCTGCTGACCCGCAGGCCATCCTGGATGACCGTGTTGGCGGCCTCGACGGTAAAGCCGTACGCGTTGCCGGCCTCGACCAGGAAAACGAAGTCGCCAGCGCGATCGCAGCCGAAGCGGAAGTCATCGCCCACTTCGAGATGACGCACGCCCAGACCGTCGACCAGAATGGCCTTGACGAAGGCATCGGCGCTGAGCTTGCTCAGACGCTGGTTGAACGCCAGGCACAGCACCCGGTCGATGCCTTCGGTCGCCAGCAGCTCGATCTTGTCGCGCAGCCGAGCCAGGCGTGCCGGCGCGGTATCGGGTGCGAAGTACTCGCGTGGTTGCGGTTCGAAGATCACCACGCAGGTCGGCAGGCCCAAGGCCTGACCGCGCTCGCGCAGGCGCGCCAGGATTGCCTGGTGGCCGCGGTGAACCCCGTCGAAGTTGCCAATGGTGGCGACACAGCCCCGGTGCTCGGGGCGCAGGTTGTGAAGACCTCGAACCAGCTGCATAACGCGCTTCTTGCTCATAAAGTGGCCGATTATAACCACACCCGGGCGCTGGTGACAGGCAGCAGCGCCCAAGGGCGGCGTGGAATGCGAAAAACCGACGCCTGACCCGCCCAAAGCCTCAGTGCAAGGCCTTGCGAGCGAAATGCCGGGGCCGGAAGCCGCACAGGTACAGGCAGCCAAAATACGTCACGACACCCGCCAGGATCAGCGCCCCAAGCCGCAGGAAGCGCTCAAGCATGATGCCCTGCTCCCAGGCCGGCATATAATGCATGCCCGCCAGCAGTACTGCCGACATCAGTGCCACCGCCAACACAAGCTTGAGCAGGAACACTGCCCAGCCTGGCTGAGGCTCGAACAGCTGCTGACTGCGCAGCTTCCAGAACAGCAAACCGGCATTCAGGCAGGCACCGAGGCTGATCGCCAATGCCAGGCCGGCATGTGCAAGCGGGCCGACCAGGGCAAGGTTGAACAGCTGGGTGCAGACCAGGGTAAAGACTGCGATCTTCACCGGCGTGCGGATATTCTGCTGCGCGTAGAAGCCAGGTGCCAGTACCTTGATCAGAATGATCGCCAGCAAGCCCACGGAATAGGCGATCAGCGCTCGCTGGGTCATTGCCGCATCAAACGCGCTGAACTTGCCATATTGAAACAAAGCAACGGTCAGCGGTTCGGCAAGAATGGCCAAAGCCAGTGTGCAGGGCAGCACCAGCAAGAAGCACAGGCGCAGGCCCCAGTCGAGAATCCGCGAGTACTCCTCGCGATCCTTGTTGGCGTAGGTCTTGGCCAGGGTGGGCAGCAGGATGGTGCCCAGGGCCACGCCCAGCACGCCCGAAGGCAGCTCCATGAGGCGGTCGGCGTAGTACATCCACGACACCGAGCCGGCCACCAGGAAGGAGGCAAAGATGGTGTTGATGATCAGCGAGATCTGGCTCACCGACACCCCCAGGATCGCCGGCAGCATCTGCTTCAGTACCCGCCACACACCCGCGTCCTTGAGATTCAGACGCGGCAGCACGAGCATGCCGATCTTCTTCAGCGCTGGCAGCTGGTACAGCAACTGCGCCAGGCCACCCGCCAGCACGCCCCAGGCCAACGCCATGATTGGCGGGTTGAAGTACGGCGTCAGCAACACGGCGAAGGCGATCATCGCCACGTTCAGCAGGGTGGGCGTAAAGGCCGGCACCGAAAAGCGGTTCCAGGTATTGAGGATCGCGCCGGCCAGGGAAGACAGCGAGATCAGGAATATATAAGGAAACGTCACCCGCAACAGGTCGGTGGTCAGCTCGTATTTTTCGGTGCTGTCGACAAAACCCGGGGCAGTCGCCCACACCACCCACGGTGCAGCGAGGATGCCGATGGCGGTCACCAGGGCCAGCACCAGGGTCAGAAGGCCGCTGACATAGGCAATGAAGGTTCGCGTCGCCTCCTCGCCCTGCTGGGTCTTGTACTCGGCCAGAATCGGCACGAAGGCCTGGGAGAATGCACCTTCGGCGAAGATGCGCCGCAACAGGTTGGGCAGTTTGAACGCGATGAAGAAGGCGTCGGTAGCGACACCAGCACCGAAGATACGGGCCAGGATGGTGTCGCGAACAAAGCCCAGCACCCGCGAAATCATGGTGATCGAGCTTACTGCAGCCAGGGATTTGAGCAGGTTCATCGAAAAGATTCACGCCAATGACAGAGGACGCTGCCAGACAGCGTCCGAATGTGCGATACTCCCGCGCCTTCGCAGGGGAGCCAAAAATTCCCGAGTGTACAGGTCGCGCAGCAGAAAGGAATCTTTCCTACCTGTTGGCGCACCGCTCGGCGGAACCTTGCAGGTGGCCTTGACATCCGCTCGACTGATCGGCATGATTCGCGGCCTATTTTGTTTGCTATTTACCTAAAGTCTTTCGAGGAGCTCGACGGTGGCCAACACACCTTCCGCCAAGAAACGTGCAAAACAGGCTGAGAAGCGTCGCAGCCACAACGCCAGCCTGCGTTCCATGGTTCGCACCTACATCAAGAATGTAGTCAAAGCCATCGACGCAAAAGACGCCGAAAAAGCGCAAGCCGCTTACGTTCTGGCTGTACCTGTAATCGACCGTATGGCCGACAAGGGTATCATCCACAAGAACAAGGCTGCTCGTCACAAAGGCCGTCTGAATGGCCACATCAAGGCGCTGAAAGAAGCTGCAGCTGCCTAAGCGACGTGCAAGTCGAAAAGCCGACCCTAGGGTCGGCTTTTTGTTGCCTGCGATTTATGCTTGCAGGCACAGCTCCATGTGGGACTCGATCTCTGTGGGAGCGGCCTTGTGTCGCGAAAGGGCTGCGGAGCAGCCCCGGCAATCTCAGCTTCTGCGCTGAAACCGAGGGGCCGCTACGCGCCCCTTTCGCGACGCAAGGCCGCTCCCACAAAAAAGCGGGGCCGCGCTTGGCGGCCCTACTTTTACATCACTTGGCGATCTGAATCTTCGGTGCCCACTGCAGCCATTCATCCTCGGCCTTGTCGAACAAGGCAAAGGTCTGCCGCGGCCGTGCCGGGTTACCCATCTGCTCGCCATCTGGCGTTGCGAAGGCGATACCGCCATCGATCAGGGTTTCCACCGACTCGGTATGCACTGTAGCCCCCTTGAACAGCCCCCAGTCGAAACCGAAACCACTGCTGTTCCAGAAGCGGCTACCGCTGCGCACCAAGGCGGCATAGCGCGGCTCGATGAGGATATGAATCAGCACGCGGTCAGCGCTCTGGCCCAGCTCGAAGCCTGTCACCTTGCCCACCTTGACCTCACGATAAGTAACCGGCACACCCGGCTTGATCGAGCCGCGGCGTGGCGCACTGAGCGTCAATGGCAGGCCGACCTCTGGCCCTGCTACCTGCGGGGCATCTGCCAAGGCGATGAAATCGCGCTGTGGCCCACGGTCCTTGGCTGCTGGCTGCACCTCCAGGTACTGCCCACCAATCAGAGTGTCGAGGTTTTCAGTGCGCACCAGGCCCAGGGCCGGCTTGACCACCCAGAACTGCGTCCCGGCACGGGCAATACGATCCGCCGCTTCGGTAATCCGCGCCCGCAGCAGCACCGCCTGCAGGTCATCGGTGAGGTCGACACTCTCGATACTGCCCACATCCAGGCCGCGGAAGCGGATGGCCGTGCCCGGCTTCAGGCCATCGGCACGCTCTACACGGATGGTGATCAACGTACCCGCACGGTTTACCGCCTCCTGACTGTCATGCAGGCGGAAGCGTGGAATGTGTCGCTTCAGCGGTACATCGGGCCGTGGCGTATCGAACGCAATACCGCCGGCCATCAGTGTTTGCAGCGACTCACTCTTGATCTTGATGCCCGACAGGCCGCCGGTCAGGGTGATCCCACTGACATTCCAGAAGCGCGACGAACCATTGACCAGCTTCTCGTACTCCTTCTCGATATGCACACCGATCAAGATGCGGTTGCTGTTACGGGCGAACTGATAGCTCTGCACGCTACCCACCTTCACCTGGCGATACATCACCGGGCTGCCGATTTCCAGCGAACCCAAGGTGTCGGCGAACAACACCATGTGCAGGCCCGGCGCCTTGAGGTCGAGCGGCGGCGCCTTGGCACGCGCCTCGAACTCACGCTCTGGCCGTGCGCCCTTCTCACCTGGACGAATGGCGATGTAGTTACCTTTGACCAGCGCTTCCAGGCCAGTGATTCCCGCCAGGGAAATCGACGGCTTGACCACCCAGAACTGCGTCCCCTCTACCAGGTAGTCCTCGGCCAGCGGGTCGAGTGTCAGCTCAGCCGAAGCGCTGGCCAGGTTGTCTTCCATCTTCAGGGCTTTCAGCGAGCCCACCTGGATGCCTTTGTACATGACGGGCGTGCGACCCGCCTGCAGCCCCTCATAATCGTTCAGCTTCACTTTTACCCGGATACCCGCCTGGGCGGCATCGAAGTCCTCGTACAGGCGGAACGGCAGGCTCGGATCGGTGGGTGGGCTGTCCTTGCGGTACTCCGGCGTGGCGAAGGCGATACCACCCGCCACAATGCTCGACAACGACTCACTGCGCACCTTCACACCCGAAAGTGAAGCATCGATGCTGACACCGCTGGCGTTCCAGAAACGCGTGTGCTTACGCACCAGGCTGGCGTAGGCCGGCTCGATGAAGACTTTCACCTCTACGGTGCTCTGGTCCTCGGACAGGCGGTAGCTTTTCACCCGGCCAACCTGAATCTGCTTGTAGAACACCGGGCTGTCCCGGTTGAGCGAGCCCAGCCTGTCGGCCTTGAGGGTCAGGTGCAGGCCTGGTTCCGAGTCCGAGAGCGGTGGCGCCACCTCCAATGCAATGAAGCGCTTGGTACGCTCCCCCTCCCCCGGACTAACGGCGATGTAGTTACCCGACACCAGTGTTTCAAGGCCAGATATACCGGCCAGACTGACACTCGGCTTCACCAGCCAGAAACGCGTGCCTTTGTTCAGATGGGGCTCGGCGGCTTTGTTCATCTCGATGGTGGCGATCACCCCCTGCGTGTCGCCCTTGGCGTCGAGCACCAGGCTTTTCACCTTGCCAACTGGCATACCCTTGTAGATGACCTCGGTCTTGTTGGCGACGATACCCTCTCCCGACTCGAAGCGGACTTCAATTTCCACGCCAGCGTCGCGGTAGGCCTGCCACGCGAGCCAGCCACCGATCATCAGTGCAATCAAGGGCAGGATCCAGATGGCCGACCAGTTCGAGGCTGGGCGGGTTTTAGCCGTTGGCAGGTCACTCATGGTCGTCATCCGACTCCGTGTTATCCCAAATCAGTCGGGGATCGAAAGTTAAAGCGGCAAGCATTGTCAGGATCACCACAGTTGCGAAGGCGACAGCACCCAGGTTGGCTTCGACACTGGCTATTCGGCCAAAATTCACCACTGCCACCAGGATGGCAATGACGAAGATGTCCAGCATGGACCAGCGCCCAATGAATTCGATGAAGCGGTACATCAATATCCGCTGTCGGGCTGAAAGCGGTTGCCGCCGCTGAACGGAGTACAACAGCAGGCCGATGCCCACCAGCTTGAAGGTGGGGACCAGGATACTGGCAATGAACACCACAGCCGCAATGGGCACCATGCCGTGCTTGAGCAGGGTGATGACACCGGACATGATGGTGTCCGGACTGCCCTGACCGAGGGTGCTCACGGTCATGATCGGCAGTATGTTGGCCGGGATGTAGAGGATCGACGCCGCAATCAGCAACGCCCAGGTACGCACAATACTGTTCGGCCGGCGTGCATGCACAATAGCGCCGCAGCGTGTGCAGGTTTGCGCAGTACTGCCGTCCTCTCGCCTGTTCAGTTCGTGACACTCATTGCAGACAAGAATGCCTGCGTCAATCGCCCGCATGCAGGTCCTCCCCTGATAACGCACTCCAGATCTGGTGGGGCGACATCACCACCTCGAGCCACACCTGGATCAATAACAGACTGATGAAACAGAACAGCCCCAGGCCCACGGTGAGTTCGGCCAGATCCACCAGTTTGACGATGGCCACCAGCACCCCCATGAAATAGACCTCGAGCATGCCCCAGTCACGCAGGTGGTGATAGATGCGGTAGAAGACCAGGCCGTAGTCACGCCCGAAGTTCAGGCGGATGCTCAACAGGACGGCCAGTTGGCAGAGCAGTTTCGCCAGTGGAATGACCATGCTGCAGAGCAACACCACCACGGCAACACCGCGCATTCCCGAGTTGTACAAGCCGAGCACGCCACTCCAGACGGTATCGTCCGAAGTCTGACCAAGCAGGTGCAACTGCATGATCGGCAGAAAATTGGCCGGCACGAACAGCAAAAGGGCTGCCAGTACCAGGGCCAGGCTGCGATTGACCACATTGTGCCGGTGGGCATAGAGCTCGTAGCCGCAGCGCGGGCATTGGGCCTTCTCATCGTGCTGCAGCACTGGCTTGCGCAGCAGCAGGTCGCATTCATGGCAGGCGACAAGCTCGTCCAACGGCAGCTGGGCCAGGGTTTCAGGTTCGACAGAATTGGACATAGGGCGCTTCTGAATAGGTGCGTGAGGGCTATTCTAGTGTTCTGGCTCGAATTATGGGAGGCGACGTTGGCCTGGAGGGTATGCGCCCCTGCCTGGCGTTGCACCCTTCCCTGTAGGAACGGGTTTACCCGCGAACCCTGTAGGAGCGGGTTTACCCGCGAACACCGGCGAAGCCGGTGCCCTCCACCGAGTTGCCTGCTTCACGGCATGCCCACAGTGATTCAAACAAGCCCTGGCTTTTTTTCCCACAAAGACAAAACCCCTACCTGCATGCGCAGATAGGGGTTTTGCGAAATGAATCTTGACGATGACCTACTCTCACATGGGGAAACCCCACACTACCATCGGCGATGCATCGTTTCACTACTGAGTTCGGGATGGGATCAGGTGGTTCCAATGCTCTATGGTCGTCAAGAAATTCTGTAGCCAGAATGTCCAGATGGACAGCCCAGCGAATCCGGATATGCGATATTTGTGGCCTTACGAATTTTCGGGTCTTTCGTCTTCACCACCGCAATCTGCGTCAGCAAATTGCTTGGGTGTTATATGGTCAAGCCTCACGGGCAATTAGTATTGGTTAGCTCAACGCCTCACAGCGCTTACACA